>NZ_JALAMR010000011.1:0-79536 GCF_026790125.1 Bacillus sp. N12A5
CCGCCGCTAACATCAGGGAGCAAGCTCCCATCTGTCCGCTCGACTTGCATGTATTAGGCACGCCGCCAGCGTTCGTCCTGAGCCAGGATCAAACTCTCCGATAAAGTAGTTTGACTGACTACGCACATCGCTGTGCGATTTATAAAAAATGAATTAACAGGTACGTTTTGTCTTGTTTAGTTTTCAAAGATCATTTCACCACTTCTTAACGAAGCAGCTTTACTAATATAACATTCAGCCTCTTTTTTGTCAACAACTTTTTCAAATTGTTTTGAAGCTTCTTGTTTTGTCTGCTGTTCATCAGCGACGTTTAATAATATAACACCTATATTTATTTATTGCAATAGTTTTTCATGAAAAAATTCTATAAAATAAATAAACTATCATTGCGCATGACATTATATCGCGTATTTAGAATATAACTATTTTAAAAGAACATATACATCGTAATGCGATCTTGTTGTTTTTTTCTTTTTCTTGTATAGTAGAAACGAACTAAATACTGATGACCACAAGGGGAGCATTAAAGCTGAGAGTGAGCGGTTTCGTTCTGACCCTTAGAACCTGTTAGTTAACGCTGGCGTAGGGATGTGGCAAAGTCAAATGAATTGCAGATCGTAAAGCAGTGCGTGGAACTTTTCTCATCCTTCCGCGTGCTGCTTTTTTGTTTTCCTTTTGGATTGTCTATCGATGGAAGGGGATTTTTATGAATCAATCTAAACAACTGGTTCGCCTTATTGAAATTGCAATTATGACTGCGGCTGCTGTTATTTTAGACATCGTCTCAGGAATGTTTCTCAGCATGCCTCAAGGAGGCTCGGTCTCCATCATGATGATTCCGATCTTCTTGATTTCGTTTCGATGGGGTGTCAAAGCAGGCCTCACTACCGGTCTGCTGACAGGTCTAGTTCAAATAGCGATTGGAAACTTATTTGCACAACACCCTGTCCAGCTATTGCTAGATTACCTTATCGCGTTCGCTGCTATCGGTTTAAGCGGATGTTTTGCTTCTTCTGTCCGTAAAGCCGCTGTAACTAAAACAAAAGGGAAACTGATTGTCTCAGTGGTCAGTGCCGTTTTTATCGGCAGTGTCCTACGCTATGCCGCACATGTCATTTCAGGAGCCGTGTTTTTCGGCAGCTTCGCTCCAAAAGGAACGCCGGTATGGATTTATTCTTTAACTTATAATGCTACTTATATGGTTCCTTCATTTATCATCTGTGCAATTGTCCTTTGTTTATTGTTTATGACTGCACCGCGTTTGCTCAAAATTGACAAAGTTTAATGTGACAACCCCCAGCGCAATCCGCTGGGGGTTGTTTTGGTTATCTGTTAAGAACCGTTTTCAAAGCAGAAAGATTCGGCCATCCCAATCCTACTTCTTTCAGCCTTTCTCCTGCAATTTCAAAGCTGTCCTCCGCTACTCTTTCAGGTGTATAGGCCTGATAAAATGTAATCGAGGGGTTCTCCTCAATTACCCAAACAAACATGCTCGAAAAGCCATGATGAATCAAAAACTCTGATCCTTTTGCTAAGAGCGCTCTGCCTGCCCCTTGCCGCTGATGCTCTTCTAAAAGGTAAATAGCGTATAGCTCGCCATCATAGCCTCCTTGTTCAGAGCGAATAGGTCCAAATGAAGCAAAGCCAAATATTGAACCTATTTCATCCTGAACCACAAATACACCTTTCAACGAGCAGCTTTTCCATTTGTCTTCAAATTCCTTGTAGTTCAGACTTTCTAAGTATTCAGCCGGGACAATTCCGCGGTATGTTGTCCTCCAGCTATCTACATGCACTTTTGCAATGTCCTTGATGTCTTCTATCTTTGCTTCTCGTACAGTTACCATTTTTCTGCCATCCTTCCCCAGTCATTAATCTGGTTTTTGGACCGTTTTTGCTTCTTTTATTTCATTTGTTAAATCGTTAATGCTTTGTTTTACGTTTCCTTTTCCAGAAAAGTTCTCAATCATTTCTTTTACATCAATTCCCGACGATGCCTTCAAGCTTTCTTGCAGGCTTGACATCAAGTTTGTCGCGTAGCTTGTTACTTTATTTGCACCGCTTGATTCACCGCTTCCTCCTGTATCAACAACGGTGATTTTATCAATATTGGAAAGAGGTGCCGCTGCTTGTTTCGCGTATTCTGGAAGCATTTTTACGATCATATCGAAAACCGCAGCCTGCCCGTACTGCTCAAAGGCAGCCGCAATTTTCTCTTTTGCTTCCGCTTCTGCCAGACCTTTCAGGCGGATAACCTCAGCCTCTGTTTCCCCTTTCGCTTTTTCCGCTTCAGCTTTTGCGAGTCCGTCAATTCTCACTTTTTCCGCCTCAGCCTTCGCCATTGCTTCTATGCTGTACTTCTTGGCATCAGCTTCCGCGAGCTGCTTGGCTTTCTCAGCTGCTGCGGACTGCTCGACTGAATAACGGTCTGCATCTGCTTTTTTCTTTACTTCCGAGTCGTATTGGCGTTCACGGCGAAGAATTTCTTTTTCTTCCAGTTCTATTTGTTTTTGGCGTTCGATAATTTTAACCTGCATTTCCTGCTCTGTGACTTGCTGACGCGCTCTGGCAGTCTCTAAATCATATGCCTGGTCGGCATTCGCTTTTGCCGTATCTTGTTCTTTTCGGTATTCAGCCATTTTGAGCTGATTGATTTTTTCTGCTTCGGCGATTTCCGTTGCTCGTTCAAGCTCTGATTTTTTTGCATCTTTATCAGCTTCTGCCCGCTTAATTCGGGTTTCTTTATCAGCCTCCGCTGTTGCAATATCAGCATCACGCTTTACTTGGGCAATTCTCGGTTTCCCTAATGATTCAAGATAACCGTTTTTATCACGCACATCTTTAATGGTGAAGGAAACAATCACAAGCCCCATTTTTGCGAGATCCTGTGAAGCGACACGCTGCACCTCTTGAGAAAATTTTTCTCTGTTTTTATAGATTTCTTCAACTGTCATTGAGCCGAGAATGGAACGGAGATGGCCTTCTAAAACCTCTCGCGCTTCCTGCTCACGGTCTTCTTTTGATTTTCCTAAAAATTGTTCGGCCGCTGTAGCTATTTCTCCTATAGAACCGCCGATTTTTATAATTGCAGTTCCATCGGCCATCACAGGCACTCCTTGTTCTGTATAAACTTCAGGTGTCGAAACATCAAGTTTGCTTGATAATAGGCTTAGCGGCTCTGCCTGCTGGAAGACAGGAAGGACAAAGGTTCCCCCGCCGCGGACGATTTTAATGCGGTTGCCTGCTTCATCGACATGGACATTCTTATTGCCAAGATAGCTTCCCGTTACGATTAACGCTTCATCAGGACCTGCCGTACGATACTTTGTAATAAATACGGCTATTAGTGCAATTAATAAAAAGAATACAACTCCGATAACAATAATAATCGGCATTGTCATATCACATCCTCCTTGATTTAAATAGGTTCATGCGGAGTAACCGAAAGAACTCCATTGTTGACATCAACGACTAAAACCGTTGTTCCGTAACTGATCTGCTGATTCTCAAAGCTGACCGCTGACTTCGAGATGGTGCCGCCTATCCCTTCAATGACCACTTCACCAAATCCGTCAACAGGAACAGCAGTAATGACTTTACCAATCCTCCCTCTCAGATCATCTTCCTTATAAGCCAGAGATTCTTCAGCAGATGACAAAGGTACCAGAACAAAGATGTGAAGCAATGTCACCAGGATAATTGAAAGGATGCAAGATAAAAGTGCTATCAACAGACTGGACAGGGGCAATGTAAGCTCACCTATATATCCGCCTGCTGAAAAACATGTAAAAAATGCAAGCACCAATGTCGGATTAAGAAACGGAATGCCTTCTGTCAGCCCAGAAAATACATCTCCGAAAAATAGAAATAAAAGCGTAAGACTGCCCGCAATCATCAGCGTATAAAGATAAATGGTTTGTATAGGAACGTCTAATAACTCCAATTTCCTCATCCTCTCTTCACCAATGCATTGATGAACGGCTGCCGTTACCATTTATACGATGCGCAATGGAATAGGTTTCAAAATTTTTAGATAAATGCTCTTTGTTAAGTGCTTTATAAATGATAATTGCTTATATATATGGTAATGTCGTTTTAGGAGGAGATATGATGAGTATCTTTAATGAAGCCAGATTAGAAACGTGGAACGAAGTGAAAGGACTTTCGGACGAAAAGCTGAATCAAAAGCCTTCAGCTGAAGAATGGAGCATACGGGAAGTTCTCGACCATCTGAAAAAAATAGATATGGCCGCACAAAAGATGCTGAAGGAACGTGTAAAGGAAGCACCGGTTAAAGAAGTGAAAGAAAAACCGCTTGAGACTGCACAGGACAGAAACAACAAACGGAAAGCCCCGACCCATCTTGAGCCTGCTCATAATTTTATTTCAGGCAGCCAGATGAAACGTGAGCTTGATGTGGTAAGAGAGCAGCTGACAGCTGCGATTGCCTCTCTGAAGGAAGAAGATTTTGAGAGAGTGCTTCCGCATCCTGTGTTTCAAGAACTGACTGTCAGACAGTGGATCGATTTTATTGGCCACCATGAAAGACGGCATCTTAGCCAGATTAAAGAAATTAAAGAAAAGATAGAAAGGGCCTGATTTGATCAGACCCTTTCTGCTTTTCGTTTGGCTTTCCGCTGAAATGAATGAACTTCTATTTCATCACCTGTGTAAACGGCACCAGGTCTCTCAACAATACAGACAATCCCCCTTATGCCCATTGCGTGGCGGACGAAAGCCGGCGCGAGCTTTGGCTTGTCCGGATAATAAGATTGAATGACTTCACCCGGCTGGATACACGGGTCATTTTCTCCCTCACTCAGCAAAGCAGCTCCGCTTGGAAAAATGAGCCGGCTTCCTTCTTTTATTGAAGTGAGATCTGGTATACCGCTGACTGCCACATTCGCCCCGAGCCATTCCGGCAAAATTCTCGGCACTCCCATTTCTAAAGCGATTTCATTGCATTCCTCTATTGAAACAATAGAAATTTGTCTGCGGTTAAAAATTTCAGTCCCTCTTGAAAACATCGGTTCTCTGGCCCCCGCTTTTTTGGTCAGGCCAAAATGCAAGTCGCCGGGAATGCCGCCATAATCAAAATCAAGCTTGTCCATTTGCTTTGTTACGAAGCTTTCTGTATCTGCAATATATAAGCCTTCCGTTTTTGCAGTCATACGCTTCCACATCAGCCGGCACCTTCCTTCTTATCTAAATTTTCAATCTATCCTTCATTATCCAAAAAAATCCCGCTCTGTAAAGGAGCGGGATTTTAATTATACTGTTTTAGGCGTCAGGTTAAAGCAGCGCTTATAGATCCAATTGTATGCTTTTTCATTTAAATCTCTAGGGTTCCCGAAGGTTTGCGGGTCTTTCATTGCTTCTTTTGACAAGCGTTCGATCATATCAGGTGATACTCCCTGTTCTTCTAAAGTCGGTACTTCTAATTCTTCGACCAGGTCATACATCCAGTTGACAGATGCTTTGGCAGCTTCTTCTGTTGTCATCTGGCTTGTATCAATACCGAACGCTTTTGCAATCCGCGCGAACTTCTCAGGGTAGCCCTTCCAGTTGTATTCCATGACAGGGCCCATCATCGCCGCCACACATTGACCGTGTGCAACTGGGATAATACCGCCGAGCGTTTGGCTCATCGCATGGGCCGCACCTGCTGATTCACTGCCGTAAGATAGACCTGCAAGCATTGCAGCCTGCGCCATTCCGTATCTCGCTTCCAGATCCTCTCCGTCAGCAAATGCTCTTTTAATGTAATGAGCGGCGTATTCAATCGCCATTAAGGCAACTGCATCCGTGATTGGCTGTGCAAATTTCATTGTATAGCACTCAATGGCATGAGCAAGCGCATCAATTCCCGTCATGGCTGTTACATGCGGAGGCATTGAAATATGAAGCTCAGGATCAATGATGGTCAAGTGCGCTGCGATCAGCGGGCCGCCCGTGTTAAATTTGAATTCTCTTTCTTCATCTGTGATAACCGCCCATTGGGTTACTTCTGATCCTGTTCCGGCTGTTGTCGGAATGGTCGTCAGCGGAGGAATGCGGTTTTCCAGCGGTTTTTTTCCATCTGCCGCTTCATAATCAAGCACGCTTCCTTCGTGAGTTGCTTCTACTCCGATGGCTTTCGCTGTATCCATGGAGCTTCCGCCACCGACTGCCACTAAACCATTACAGTTCTCTTTTTTGTATAACTGAGACCCTTCATTCACCAGACGGACAGGCGGATTTGGCTCAACTTTATGAAAGAGCACCACTTCAATGCCTGCTTCTTTAAGTGATTCGATTACGGGATCAGCAACACCGGCTTTATAAATCCCTGGGTCTGTGACAAGGAGCGCTTTTGAAACGCCCAGTGCAGCTACTTCCTCACCTGTATGCTTGATGGCTCCGATTCCATGCTTAATCACAGTCGGAATTTCAAATGTATGGAATTTCTGCATGCTTTCTACCTTCATATTTAACGTCATCATCAATCTCCCCCTCTTATGAATTGAACCAATTAACCGCTGCCGGTTTTGTATTGCGATACACGTGTTTGACTTCTGTGTATTCTTCAAGGCCTATTTTTCCAAGCTCGCGCCCGAACCCGGATTGCTTATAGCCGCCCCATGGCGCCTGTGCAAAGTACGGATGGAAATCGTTAATCCAAACAGTTCCCATTCTCAGGCGTGCTGCTACGCGTTCACACTTTTCAATATCTTTTGACCATACCGCTCCGGCCAAGCCGTAGATGGTATCATTTGCAAGCGCGATTACCTCTTCTTCCGAACTGAAGGTTTCGACGGTCAATACAGGCCCGAAAACTTCTTCCTGAACAATTCTCATGTCAGATTTACAGTTTGAGAAAATAGTAGGTTCATAGAAAAAGCCGTTTTGCAGCGCAGGGTCTTCCGGTCGTTTTCCTCCTGTCTCCAGCTTCGCGCCTTCTTCTATCCCGATCTCTACATATTTTTCTACTTTTGCCCTGTGCTCCGCCGAAATAAGCGGGCCGCTTTCTGTCTCTGCGTGAAAACCATTTCCGAGTTTTATGCGTTTTGCCCGTTTAACCAGCTCCGCCAAAAATTGATCATGAATGGCATCTTCAACAAGCAAACGCGAACCGGCTGAGCATACTTGGCCGGCGTGGAAAAATACAGCGTTTAATGCCTGATCGACCGCAACCTCTAGATCTGCATCCTTGAAAACGATATTTGGATTTTTTCCGCCAAGTTCAAGCGCAATTTTTTTGACGTTTCCGCTTGCCGCCCGCATGATTTTTTTGCCTGTTTCGATTCCACCCGTAAACGAAATCAAATCAACATCTTTGTTTGCAGCAAGCTCGTCACCCACTGTGGCTCCCGGTCCCAGAACAAGATTTGCGACACCTTTTGGAACGCCGGCTTCTTCCATCAGCTTAAAGACTTTGATTGTCGTCAGCGGCGTGATCTCACTCGGCTTCATGACGATCGTGTTTCCTGCAGCCAGTGCGGGCGCGATTTTCCAGCTTGCTTGCAGGAGCGGATAATTCCACGGCGTAATCTGGCCGCAAACCCCAATTGGCTCTCTGATGATTTTGCTTTCTGAATCAGGGATTGGAGATGAAATGATCTCTCCGCCATCTTTGTCTGCTAATCCGGCGTAATATTGAAAAACATTAGCGATATCGTCCATATCGGCCTTGCTTTCTTCGAGTGTTTTTCCCGTATCAAGCGATTCAAGCTCAGCCAGCTCATCAAGATCGCGCCTGATTAATTCCGCAATTTTCAGAACAATGTTTCCGCGTTCTAGCCCGGATAGAGATGGCCATTCTCCTTTGTCAAATGCTTTTCGCGCGGCTGCTATTGCCTTGATGGCGTCCTCTCGCCCTCCCTCGCTTACGGTTGCAATTTCTTCTTGATTAAATGGATTAATAATGCTGCGGATCTGCTCTTTTTCGGCACTGATCCATGCTCCGTCAATGTATAATGTTTGACTCATATAAGCCTCCTTGACGTAAATAAAGTTTGTTAAATAAAAATTTAACGTTTTTAACAACCTTAATCTAACATATGGTTTTTAAACTGTCAAAGCCCCATTTAATTTTTCATTTTGACTTTTCTTTATGTTTCGTTAAGATAAAGAACATAAAGAAATAACTTAACGAATTTAATTTTCTAAAGGAAAAGAGGGTCAGTATGGATGAAAATCCAGAAGTTACAGCTATAGAACAGGCACGGGATCTTGTTATCGACTCCATTGCTGAAACGATGGATCTTTACGGAATTACCCGCAGTGTCGGGATTTTATATGGGACGATGTATATGAGGGATGAAATGACGCTTGACGAAATGCGCGAGGAATTGCAAATGAGTAAGCCAAGCATGAGCACAGGTGTCAAAAAGCTTCAAGACTTAAATGTAGTGAAAAAGACATTTCATCGGGGCATCCGCAAGCATACATTTGTGGCTGAAAAAGATTTCTTTAAATTTTTCACTAATTTCTTTCCGCCTAAATGGGAGCGGGAAGTCCAAGTAAATGTAGCAGCGATTGAGGAAGCTCAGGCAGATTTACAAAAGATTTTGAGCAAGGAAGGTCTCAATGAGGATGTGAAAAATGAAGCGCTGCAGCTATACGAGCAGCTGGAAAGCTCTAAAGCCTACTATGACTGGCTGAAACGGCTTGCTGAATCGGTGCAGAGCGGGGAAATTTTTAAGTTTATACCGATCAAGGAAAAGTAACACAGAAAACGCCTGGGAAGCCGGGCGTTTTTTTGTCCGTTTATACGTAATTACTACAAATTTGAAAAATACGGGAAAAACACCCCATTTACTTCCAAAATATTTGATGGTAATTTTATGTAGGTAAAATTTGTATTTGGCCGTTCAGAGGAGGTGAATAGCGGGCAGGCCTGTCTATTTCATAACTATTTAGGGGGAATTTGATTATGAAACGCAAATTATTATCTTCTTTGGCAATCAGTGCATTAAGTCTCGGTTTACTCGTTTCTGCACCTACAGCTTCTTTCGCGGCTGAATCTAAATCACCTTCAGCTCATACTGAGTCTACTATGAGAACACAGTCATCAGCTTCATTGTTTGCCACAATCACAGGGGCAAGCAAAACTGAATGGTCTTTCTCTGATATTGAATTGACGTATCGCCCAAACACGCTTCTCAGCCTTGGCGTTATGGAATTTACATTGCCAAGCGGATTTACTGCAAATACGAAAGACACGTTAAACGGAAATGCTTTGCGTACAACACAGATCCTCAACAACGGGAAAACAGTAAGAATTCCTCTGGCACTTGATTTGTTAGGAGCTGGCGAATTTAAATTAAAACTGAATAACAAAACACTTCCTGCCGCTGGTACATATACTTTCCGTGCGGAGAATAAATCGTTGAGCATCGGAAATAAATTTTACGCAGAAGCCAGCATTGACGTAGCTAAGCGCAGCACTCCACCGACTCAGCCATGCGGCTGCAACTAATCTAAAAAAGACCGGTTAAGCCGGTCTTTTTTATCTTTCCCTCCCCTTTTTTTCTCTCATCCACGTTATTTTTTTCTGGTCTAAATTTTAAATTGACAAACACTTGAAACAGGAGTAAATTCTTGAGTGTTCAATTTCATAAAGTCTCTTTTACCGCTTAATCAAACACGAACGGGGGAACCAACGATTGGCTGTTTTATTAACAGCATTGGGGGTGAATCTTACTAGGTAAGAGGGGGTACTCTGAATCCCTAATCCGACAGCTAACCTCGTAGGCGTATACAGAGAGGAGGTCTATTATCGGCCATTCTTTGCAATGGCCTTTTTTGCTTCAAAAACGTTAATTCACTAAGGGAGTTATGAACATTGGGAAGAATTAAAAATAAGCAATTTGCCGTAATCGGGCTGGGCAGGTTTGGCGGAAGCATTTGCAAAGAGCTGCACAGAATGGGCCACGAGGTCCTTGCGATTGATATAAACGAGGAAAAGGTAAATGCGTATGCTTCTTACGCAACTCATGCGGTAATTGCCAATGCCACCGAAGAAAACGAATTGCTTTCATTAGGAATACGCAATTTTGAATATGTGATTGTTGCCATTGGAGCGAATATTCAAGCAAGCACGCTGACCACCCTTTTATTAAAGGAGTTTGATATTCCGAATATTTGGGTGAAGGCTCAAAACTATTATCATCATAAGGTGCTTGAAAAAATCGGTGCTGACCGCATTATTCACCCTGAAAAGGATATGGGCGTCAAAATCGCACAAAGCCTTTCTGATGAAAATGTTTTGAATTACATTGATTTATCTGATGAGTACAGTATTGTCGAGCTGCTGGCAACGCGCAAGCTAGATTCAAAGTCGATTATTGATTTGAACGTAAGAGCAAAATACGGCTGTACGATCCTGGCCATTAAACATCATGGAGATATTCGTCTATCCCCATCACCTGAAGACATCATTCACGAACAAGATTGCCTGGTGATCATGGGACACAAAAAGGATATTAAACGTTTTGAAAACGAAGGGATGTAGACAAAGGTGACACTGCAAAAGGATAAAGTGATCAAATGGGTTCGGTTTACACCGCCTCAAGTGCTTGCACTTGGTTTTTTTCTTACCATTATTATCGGTTCCGTGCTGTTATTGCTTCCGATTTCCACAACGAAGCCAGTGACATGGATAGATGCCCTTTTTACTGCGGCTTCCGCTACAACTGTAACAGGGCTTGCAGTTGTCGATACCGGCACACAATTTACACTTTTCGGACAAACGGTTATCATGGGGCTGATTCAGGTCGGCGGGCTTGGATTTATGACATTTGCCGTTTTAATCGTCATGATATTAGGGAAAAAAATCGGATTAAAAGAGCGAATGCTTGTCCAGGAAGCCTTAAACCAGCCGACAATTGGCGGTGTCATAGGCCTTGTCAAAGTCCTGTTTTTGTTTTCGATCAGTATTGAATTGATAGCAGCACTCATTTTATCCATCAGGCTTGTGCCTCAGTATGGCTGGTCATCCGGCTTGTTTGCCAGTCTGTTTCACGCGATATCTGCTTTTAACAATGCCGGGTTTTCGTTGTGGCCTGATAATTTGATGGGCTACGTTGGCGATCCTACAGTGAATCTTGTGATTACTTTCTTATTTATGACAGGAGGGATCGGATTTACGGTTCTGTTTGACATTATGAAAAATCGCCGATTTAAAGCTTTTTCTTTACACACAAAGCTCATGCTTACAGGAACGCTGATCTTGAATGCAATTGCTATGGTTGTGATCTTTATATTAGAGTACAGCAACCCCGGCACGCTTGGCCACCTGCATATAGGTGATAAATTATGGGCTTCCTATTTTCAGGCAGTGACGCCGAGAACCGCAGGCTTCAATTCCCTCGATTTTGGAAGCATGAGAGAAGGAACCATTGTATTCACTTTATTTTTGATGTTTATCGGAGCAGGAAGCGCATCTACGGCGAGCGGCATTAAGCTGACTACGTTTATCGTGATTTTAATGTCTGTGATTGCTTATTTGCGAGGTAAAAAAGAAACGGTTATTTTCCGCCGTTCCATTAAATATCCGATTATCATTAAAGCTTTAGCTGTCAGCGTCACCAGTTTGTTCATCGTGTTTTTAGGGATTTTTGCCCTGACTATCACAGAACAAGCGCCATTTATTCAAATTGTGTTTGAAACCTTTTCTGCATTCGGAACTGTCGGTCTTACAATGGGGCTTACTCCCGAACTGACGGCAGCTGGAAAGTGTATCATTATTGTCATCATGTTCATCGGAAGAATTGGTCCTTTAACGTTCGTTTTTTCATTTGCAAAAACAGAGCAATCAAATATTCGTTACCCTGACGGCGAAGTGTTTACGGGGTGATAACAAAAAATCCGGCGTCCAGGCGCCGGATTTTTTTATGATTCGATATGAGATTGATTTTGTCTTTTTTCCTGCTCTGCGATGATTTCGTTATCTTCCGCGTTGTCGCGGGTCACTTTTTGTGTAAGAATCGCACCGACTGCTACAAGTATCATAACGGCAATGTAATACCCTTTTTCATTGAGTTCCAGGTTATCAGCATTATAGAGTCCGATACTAAACAAAAATACTCCCGCAAAAAAAGTAAAATAAGCTAATACTGTAAAGGCAACCGTGTTTCTACGTCTATATTTCTGCACCTTTGTTCCCTCCTGAAAGCATAGTCAATAAGTGATAACTTCGTGGAATATTATACCTCAAATTCCCCGGAATGGAACAAAAAATTAAAAATACCAGTAAAAAGGGATCAGGTTGCTTCCTTTATTTCAACAGCTGAATCATCAACCCAGCCGATGAGTTTATCATTGATTTGAAATTGGTACCACACTGACTCGCCCTTCTGCTTTTTAGAAACAACCTTTATATCCTTGCCGACGTAAGATTGGGCAGAGGTCAATCTGATAGACTGATCATCAGTAGAGGGCTTGGACCATACGTCCTGAACGGCACTGTCTTTGATAGAGCCGTTTAAATCCACTGATTTCAGGGATGGGTTTACCTCATCGTACTTATCTAAATCGTATTTTTCCACAATGCCGCTGATTTTGTCAGCGTAGTCAGGGTCTGTAGCATATCCTGCTGTTTGCAAGGCGGTTGCCGCTTCCTTATAATTCTCAGCATCAAGCACCGGTTTATACTTCTTTTTATTCCACGATGTGCCGCGGACAAACAATTGGGCGTGGTCATCCATCGATTCAAAAAACGTGCTGTATTTGCGAAACTTCGCGCGAATGGTTTTTCTTTTCCCTTTTTCAAATTCATCCGTTTCCATCGTAACATGATGGCCTTTATAATTTCCTTTTACGCCAAAAAGGTTGTTGGCCTGAGCAGCAAGCTCACTGTTCCCCCAGTCTGACTCGAGAATGGCCTGAGCAATCGTAATGCTGGGGAGGACATGATATTTCTCATACAGAATTTGTGCATGTCCGGACAGGCTGTCAATAAATACTTGCTGTTCATCAATTTCTTCAGGTTCTTTCGATGTTTCAATCGGCTTTGATAAAGTTGTTGCTAAAACAAACAGGGCCAGCGGAATTGATACAATAAAAAATAGTAAAATGAAGAGTTTGCGTTTTTTTAGTTTTTTACGGGCCATGAAAACCTTCCTTTAAGTTAAAAGATTGCGAATGTAAAAGAATCTACCTTTTAGAATTTTACTTGCACTTCTAATATTTTTCAATTCTTTAGGGATATAGTCGGGAAAAGATTGCAAACAAAAAACCTTTTTCCTGATGGAAAAAGGTTTTGATCATGTATCTAATTTTGTCAGCCTGGGCTGTTTAAACTTTCTGAGTGCATTCCGATATTCTGTATCATGTATCACTTTATGAGAAAGTCCTTGTGCTGAAACGGCTGGCTTTTCCGCAGACGGTTTCGCTTGATCATGCGGTTTATGAGCAAGCTTGTGCCCCATACCAGTGGCGTTCATACAGAATGAGAGACAAACGAGCAGCACGCTCAGGACAAAAGAAATGAAGAAGAGATCATGATAAGCAGTCAGCATAGAATCCTGCAGCGAGCCGCTTTGTCTGGCAGCATCTTTTTTCGTGAAAAAGCCGATGAGGATTGGCACTCCCATATAGACAAACAATCTGAAAAACTGAACAGCTGTCATTCTCTTGACCAAATCTGGCAGCGGTCCGCCCATAGCCGCTCCCATCAGCCCTGCGGCGACTGTCAGGCCTGTTCCCGCTGCAAGCATGATAAACAGTGCCGCGAACATATAAAGAGATGATCGATCCTGCATATGCAGCCATTGAAAATTCACAAACACGAGAATGAGTCCGCCGATAATACCGAGCATCCCTGGTCCGACTTTATCATAAAACAGAGCGCTCAAAATGGCAGCGATCGCCACGCCGATTAAAAGAGTCAAGTTTAGGAGAATGAGATGCGCCTGAGAAATATCATACACTTGACGGAGCAAGCCTTGAAAAGCAGACAGGCTGACAGCTACCGTGATCGTCCCTGCAGCGATGATAAATAACCCGAGCACCGGTTTTGGCAGCAGCATCAGTTTAATAGAAATAAACGGGTTTTTCACTTTATATTCCACAATCAATAAAGCAAGGAGCAAACATAACGCAATCCCGAAACCTGTCCATACATAACCTGATGAAAGCCCCCATTTTTGCAGAAAAATGAATGTAACCGCTGAGGTTGCGGCAAGGCAAACAGATAAAATGATTCCCGCACTATCGAGCGGCTGTTCTTGTTCTGCTGCCCCATGATGCTCATCATGAAGAAAGAAATAGCTCAACGCGACTCCGATCAGTGATAGTGCGCCAAAGATGCAAAACAGCCATCTCCAGTGGCCATAGCTTGTTGCAATTGTTCCTAGGATCGTACCGATGATAACAGAGCCATAAAATCCCCCGATCAGCACCAGCAGTGCATAGTTTCTGCGGTCAATCGGAAATGACAGAACAAGCATTGGAATCATAATCATTAGCATGACACCTGTAGCCGCTCCCTGTAAAAAGCGCCCTGCCGCCATCCATGCAACATCATTTGAGCATGCAAAGAGCAGTGAACCAAGTATAAAAACGGATAAAGAAGTCAGATAGATCAGACGGGCACCGAATGTTTTCCTCAGCAGCGGTCCTGCCGGAACTAATAAAGCAAAGGCCATATTGCCGATCAATATTGGATTTACTGATAGGAAGCCGCTTGTTCCAACCGTCTTCTGAACAAGGCCTTGAACTGACGACAATGCTGTGTTAGACATCAATCCCGGCCCGACCGCTAAAACAGCGAGCAAAGAAATCACCCAATAATGTTTTGTCTTCATGTTGTCATTCCTTCCTATATGAATACATGCGAAACACATCATTTATTGGAACCAAAAGAAGCTAATAGATTTTGCATACCATTAGCTTTCATTCTAATATTCTCCCTTTCGGGGGAAATGATATTATTTTATTATAATTATGTGAATGAATGAGCATATACTCAAACATTATTTCAAATCAATTGTGTTTTGTCAATGGAGTAAATTTCATGCACAACATAAAAAGTCTGAAAGCTTTTCCCCGATATTGTGTTTTGGAGCCAAGGGGGCTAGAACTGCACTTATGGATCTCTGCTCGTTACATCAAGCAAATTAAAGCAGGCCGTTTTACCCCTTTCAATCCACTATTCCTACTAATAAACTCGAATAAGTTGGTGATAAGACAACATTTTGGCCGCACATTTTTTTGTGTTCACTGGGTGTTTGCCGCCTCTAAATTGTGGATGGGTAAATACCATGAATTAATCTGCGAAATACCCATTGCTAGTCAACTTTAAATCAACCGGGAGGCAAAAAAGAATGGAACTGCATGAGTGTATCCAAGACATTTTTAGCGGCTTAAAAAAACCATCGGTTAAAGATCTGACAACTTCATTAAAACAAATTCCAAACGCATCAACATTGATTCAGCCGTATATTAAGGAACCGGACCAGTACGCTTACGGCCGTAATGCGATCTTTAGAAACAACGAATTGGAAGTTATCGTTATTAACATTCCGCCACACAAGGAGACAGCAGTCCACGATCATGGTCAATCCATTGGTTGTGCAATGGTGTTAGAAGGAAAACTGCTCAATTCTATTTATCGATCAACCGGTGATCAAGCAGAACTCTCCAATTCATACTTTGTCCACAAAGGAGAATGTCTTATCTCAACCAAAGGTTTAATTCACAAAATGTCCAATCCTGCATCTGAACGAATGGTGTCTCTTCATGTTTACTCCCCCCCTTTGGAGGACATGACGGTCTTTGAAGAACAAAGTGGTGTATTGGAAAAATCATAATTTACAGGTGAACGGTTGACTTTGACTTCGGATCATCCACAGAAGAGTTCGGCATTTTTCAAAACAAAAAAACCCTTATAGAATAAGGGTTTACAGGTATGGAGCCTAGCGGGATCGAACCGCTGACCTCCTGCGTGCAAAGCAGGCGCTCTCCCAGCTGAGCTAAGGCCCCGTATGTAACGTCATATTTATTATAGATGATTTTTTTTTGAAAAACAAGCTGTTTCCTCTTGAATATGACAGAAAAAAATAAGGCTCCACAAGAGCCTTATTTTTCGATTTACATCATAATGAAAAGTAAAATCACACCGAGAATGATTCGGTAGATTGCAAATGGGACAAGTTTAATTTTGTTAATCAGTCTTAAGAAGAAACGGACGACAAACAATGCGACAACAAAGGCACAGATGAAACCGACGATGAAAAACGGCATCAGATCCGAGCTTAAGCTGTCCCAATGCTTCACGAGGCTTAAAAAGCTGGCTCCCATCATGATCGGCATCGCCATAATAAACGTAAAGTCGGCTGCCGCTCGGTGGTTTAATCCGAGAATAACGCCCCCGGAAATCGTTGAACCGGAGCGCGAGAAACCTGGCCAAAGGGCGAGACATTGGAATAAACCGACCCCTATCGCCTGCTTATAGGAAATGCGGTCGAGGGTGTCTGTTGCTGATTTCCGTTTATTTACCCAATCAGCAAACAGCATCAGGACTGCCCCAGCGATTAAACCGAAGGCCACAGTTTTAACGGAAAATAAATATTCATCAATGTAATCCTCAAACAAAAAGCCGAGAACAGCTGCAGGCACGAGCCCGACGGCAATTTGCGCAATGCTTAATTTATGTCCCTGTTCCTGGTCGCTTGTAATATTCTTTTTCAGACCGAGCAAATTCAAAATTCTGTCTTTAAAAACGATCGCTACTGCTAAAATGGAACCTAGCTGAATAACCACTTTGAATGAATTGGCAGCTTCTTCTGACATCAGATTGTTTGATTTCAGCCAGATATCGTCTACTATGATCATATGTCCTGTCGAAGAAACCGGCGCGTACTCTGTTAATCCTTCTACGATTCCTAAAATGGCAGCTACAAACAATTCCCATAGAGTCATGATTTTAATTCTCCCCATTAGACATTTATTTTTTACATAACGGGAGCTTTCCATAAATGGAAAGCCCGTCTTATATAACTATAAACGAAAATCACACTTTATGACCTGACGTATTTTCATTTTTTTCTTCATCGTATAAATGTGACTGCATTTTAAACCAGTCAAATAAATGTGTCGTAATGACTTTGGCAACTGCATAGCCCGGAATGGCCAGAATAATTCCAACAACACCAAACAGCTTGCCGGCTGTTAACAGCAGAAAAATAATCGTAATTGGATGGATGTGAAGGTTTTTCCCCATAATTTGCGGAGAAATCAGTTTCCCTTCAATCAGCTGCACGATAGTCCATACAATGACCAGCTTAAGCAGCATGAGCGGCGATGTCACTATGGCGATGATAATCGCTGGCGTAATGGCAATCGTCGGCCCTAAATACGGAACGATGCTTGTACAAGCCGCAATGATGGCTAGCAGTGAGGCATAATCCAGTCCGATAATCAAATAACCGATAAACAGCAAAAACCCGATACAAAAGCTGACAATGATCTGGCCCCTGATATAAGAGCTCAATCGATGATTCATTTCACTTAAGACTGTGTATGTCTGTTCCTTCAATCGCGTCGGCACAAACTTCAGTATGTAAACCGGCAATTTTTTCCCATCTTTCAGCAAATAAAAAAGAATAAACGGAACCGTGACGATCGAAATGATAATCTCAGTCAACGCGCCGATAAAATTTCCAACGCCGGTAAAGGTGCTGTTCACAATCGTCGCCGCCTGATCTGAAACCTTTGTTGCGAGATCAGATATATTGATGTTCATCGTTTGCTGGGCCTGATTGACAAAGTTGCTGCCGATCAGCTGTTTTGTTTGATTTTCAACGATATCCACATACCTTGGGATGTTATCGATCAAACTCATAATTTGTTCTTTTAAAAAGGGGATGATGGACACGATCGTAATCGTGATCAGCCCGATAATCAATAGATATAACAGCAAAATAGAATAGATTCTTCTGATTCTTCTTCTCTCAAGAAAATCGACGACTGGGTTTAACAGATAGAACACTATGCCTGTTAAAATGATCGGCAATGAAATCGTTTTGAGCAGAACAATAATCGGGGTGAAAATGAATGATGTTTTTGTAAAAACAAGAATATTTAAACCAATCAACAGCAGCACAAGCAAAAATAATACAAACTTATTGTCCAAGAAGAATCGCTTGAATCTGCCGCTCCATGTTTGCAACGTCTCCACTATCGTTCCTCCGTCATACTTAGTTTAATTAAATTGTACACTATCGTCCCTATAATGAAAAATAATAACCGCTAATTGCTGGAAAAACTTCCTTGCTCTATATATGTGATTTGATCTATCATGTGCTTTTCTTCTTTTTAAGCTATAATTTAGCTATAACATACAAAAGGAGCGATAAACGTGATACGATTTGCGATTATAGGAACCAACTGGATTACAGAGCGCTTTCTTGAGTCAGCAGGGGAAATCAAAGATTTTCAGCTGACAGCTGTTTATTCAAGATCAGCTGAACGCGCTGCTGAGTTTGCCGCTAAACACGGAGCTGAGCACACCTTCACAAACCTTCAGGAAATGGCGGCAAGCGACTGCTTTGATGCCGTATACATAGCCAGCCCGAATGCCTTGCACAAGGAACAAGCTGTTCTCTTTATGAACCATGGCAAGCATGTGCTTTGCGAGAAGCCGTTTGCTTCGAATGCAAAAGAAACAAAGGAGATGATTTCAGCGGCTAAGGAAAACGGCGTTGTCCTGATGGAAGCAATGAAGTCCACTTTCCTGCCGAATTTCAAAGAGCTGAAAAACCACATACATAAAATCGGCACTGTCCGCAGATTTACCGCAAGCTACTGCCAGTACTCCTCACGGTATGATGCGTTCAGAAACGGAACCGTCTTGAATGCATTTCAGCCTGAGCTTTCCAATGGGTCATTAATGGATATCGGCGTCTATTGTATTTATCCTGCTGTCGTGCTGTTTGGTGAGCCGCGGGATGTAAAGGCGAACGGATATGCATTATCTTCCGGAGTGGATGGAGAAGGAACCGTCATTCTGTCTTACGACGGGTTCGAAGCCGTTCTAATGCATTCTAAAATCTCTACTTCCTATGCCCCGGCGGAAATTCAAGGTGAAGACGGAACGATTGTGATCGATACGATTCACCGGCCTGAACGTGTAGAAATCCGCTATCGTGACGGCCGTCTGGAGAACATTTCGATTCCCGACCCTAAACCGGCGATGTTCTATGAAGCAGAAGAATTTGTCACGCTCATAAAAGAGAATAAGCAGGAATCTGAAGAAAATACGTTTGAACGGTCTTTGATCACCGCCAAAATCATGGAAGAAGCAAGAAAGCAAATGGGAATTGTGTACCCTGCTGATCAAGCCTAAAAAAATCTGCCGCGTGCATATGCCGCGGCGGATTTTTTTATTAGACAATCGGAGTAGATGCCCTCCTTTTTAAAAGCACCTTTTGTTCATATTCTTTTATGTCATGAAGCCATGCCTCCTTTACCGGCACGCCCTGTTGCTCACAGTAGGAATCCCAGATGGCACCGAACGGATATGTTTTGAATTCCTCCATAAGGGCCAGCCTTTCTGTATAACGGCCCTCTTCCTGCAATTGTTTTAAATAGCCGTTCGGGAGAAGCAAGGCATATAATATAGCTTTGATCATATTTCTCGTCCCGATGGTCCAAGCGGCAACACGGTTAATGCTGGCATCAAAAAAATCGAGGCCGATGGCAACCTTCTCGAGAGCCTGATTGCGGACAATTTCAAGCGCGATTTCCCTCAGTTCATCATCCAGAACCACAACATGGTCGCTATCCCAGCGAACGGGACGGGATACATGCAGGGCGAGTTTGTCTGTGTAAAGCAGCATAGACGATATTTTGTTTGATACCGTTTCAGTCGGATGGAAATGGCCTGTATCAAGTAAACAAAGCTTATGTTTCGTCAAAGCATAAGCTAAATAAAATTCATGAGAGCCGACAACATATGACTCGGAACCAAGCCCGAACAGCTTGCTCTCGACCGAATCAAGATTGTGTTGTTCACTGATCTCCTCCGCGAAGATCCGATCCAGTGATTCTTTTAACTTTTTACGCGGTGTCAGCCTGTCACTCGGAATATCCTTATAGCCGTCGGGAATCCAAATATTCGTCAAGCAGGGGGTGCCTAATTCTTTCCCGAAATATTCTCCAATACGGCGGCACGCGATGCAATGCCTGATCCAAAATTCCCTGATGTTCGGATCGGGGTGTGAAAGGGTGAGTCCGTCTGCCGCTTTCTCATGCGAAAACAAGGTGGGATTAAAATCTAAACCGAGACCGAGATCTTTCGCCCATTTCACCCAGTTTTCAAAATGCTGCGGCTTCAATTCGTCTCGTTCTATCGCTTCCCCGTTTGTTTCTGCATATATCGCATGCAGGTTTACGCGGTGCTTTCCAGGAATGAGAGAAAGAGCCTTCTCCAAATCACTTCTTAATTCATCAGGGGTTTGTGCTTTGCCGGGATAATTGCCGGTTACGTCAATTCCGCCTGAAAGCTCACCCTTGTTTACCTCAAACCCTTCAATGTCGTCCCCCTGCCAGCAATGGATTGAAATGGGCACTTGCTCTAATTGCCGAAGTGCCTCTTCCACATCAACTCCCCATTTTTCATAGGCCTGTTTTGCACTGTCATAATTGGTCATATGGCTCTCTCCCTTTTTCAGTTTTTTAATCCAAATAAAAAACTTCCTTTAGATCTATCGAAACAGGGCTGAAATCCGGATTTGTTTTCATTAATGGCGACATTGATTTCCACCATCTCCGGCAAATTTCTGTGTCCGCCATCCTTCTCCACTTCTCTTCGTCCTCTATTTCTAAGTAAGCAAATAACCGGCCTGTTTCTTCATCTAAAAAAATGGAATAATGGTGCGCTCCATGAGCTTTGAGTGCTTCTGCCATTTCAGGCCAAATGTCATCATGCCGCTGTTTGTATTCATCGTATTTGTCTTGATGGACAAACATGATACTGGCTTTTCTTATCAAACCTGATCACCTCATAATCTTTTAGATAGCGCTTTCAAATCAACTTGGCAATATGACTGAATGATCGTGCTTCTGTCCATGTCTTTTGGTGTAAACACTTTGATCGGAAAAGAGTTTCTGACGGTTTCCCTTGCTTCTTTTATGTCTTTGACTTCTTTGGCAGCAATCATTTGCATCAGCACATTTCCGATAGCGGTTGCCTCTATGGGCCCTGCGTATACTGCTTTTCCGCTCATGTCTGCCGTTAATTGATTTAAGAAATCATTTTGGGCTCCGCCGCCGATGATATGAAGCTGCTGAATCGATTTTCCGGTGATCGTTTCCAGCTCTTGGATGGCTATCGCATAGATGATGGCTAAATTGCTGTAGATGCAGCAGGCAAGTTCGCCTGCAGTGCGGGGAATCTTCTGGCGGGTTTCTCTGCAATAATGTTGTATTTCCTCTATCATGCTTTCCGGATTCAGGAAACGTTCATCATTTAAGTTTATAAACTGCTGGAATGGTGCTGTTTTTCGGGCTTCTGCTGCTAGCTGCTGGAAAGAGTAATCTCCTTGTAGTTCCTTTCTTACCTCTTGTATTACCCACATGCCGATAATGTTTTTGAGAAAGCGAATGGTGTTGTTTGCGCCGCGTTCATTTGTATAATTGTTTTTTAAAGCCGAACTAGTTACTATCGGTGTTTTGCTTTCAACCCCGATTAACGACCAAGTCCCGCTGCTGATATATGCCCAGCCATCGTTGAGGCCTGGCGCTGCGATGACAGCCGAGGCAGTATCATGCGTTGCGACTGTCATCACTTTGCAAGCCGGCAGATCATAATCCGGGAACCAATCATTTCTCAGCATGCCGAGCTCACACCCTGGCTCAGTCAGCGGCGCAAATTGATGTTCTTGAATAGACACTGCTTTAAGTAATTCATGATCAAACTGTCCGGTTGAGACGTTTAAAAGCTGTGTTGTGGACGCATTTGTGATTTCTGTTACGGCTTTTCCGGTTAAACAATAGCCTAAATAATCAGGAACCATTACAATCCGATCTGTTTTCTTCAGCAGCTCTCTGTCATCTTCATACAATTGATAAATCGTGTTAAAACGCTGAAATTGTATTCCTGTTTTTTGATAGATTGTATCCTTTGACAGGATTTGTTCAAGTTTGCCCATGGTGTGTTCTGTTCTTCTATCCCGGTAGGACATCACTTCCTGCAAACGATTTCCTTTTTCATCCACCAAGACATAATCAACTGCCCAAGTATCAATGCCGACGGTGCATCGTTCATACCCAAGTGATTTCACCTTTTGCAGCCCTTGCAAGATTTGTTTTAACAAATCATCGATATCCCAAAAGCAATGTCCGTCTCTTTGAATGAAGCCGTTAGCGAATCTGTGGATCTCTTGTATGGCAAGCTTTCCTTCCTTCAGTTCACCAACCATGACCCTCCCGCTTGATGCGCCTATATCAATGGCGGTATAAATCATTCTTTCACCCTCTCTTCGGAAGGGGAACAGCTGTCACTTTCACCTTTTTGTTCTCCAGAGCTTTTACCGATGCCGGATCAAGCCCAGAATCCGTAATCAGGCGGCTGATATCTTGCAGCGAGGCGATATGTGAAAACTCGCGGTTCCCCCATTTGCTTGAATCGGCCATCAAAATGGTCTGATCAGACCTTTCAATCATCCGTTTTTTGAGCAGCGCCTGCCACTCATTTGAGTCACTCATCCCGTTGTTTACGTCAAATCCTTTACATGACAGAAAGGTTTTATTGACATGATAGGTCTCAAGCGAACGCTCAGCTAATGGGCCGGCAAATGATAATGATTTTGCCAGCAAAATGCCGCCTGTTGAAATGACTGATATGTTTTCTTTATTGCTGAGTTCAATGGCTGCCTTCATTGAGTTTGTTATGACAGTGAGCTCTATATCAGGGAGTATTTTCGCCATATACCAGGCGGTGGTGCTTGCATCGAGAATAATTCGGTCTCCGCTCTTTACATATTTGGCCGCTTCGTGAGCGATGGCTTTTTTTTCAATGACATTTGTGATTTCCCGTTCAGAAAAATGCACTTCTGATTCCTGCTGCTGAATACTGACCGCTCCCCCGTGGCTCCGGCTCAGTTTATGTTCTTTCTCAAGCTTCTCAAGGTCACGCCGAATGGTTTCTTCTGTGACAGAAAATATGTCACTTAATTCTGAAACGCGGATACTTGAACGCATATTTACTAATTCCACTATTTTTTGCTGCCGTTCTGCTACTAGCATTGGTAACGCCCTTCCTCATATGGTAATCCGTCTTATTTTTTTCTATCATAGCATACTTCTAACGCGTGAAAGCAGCAGGGACGCCGCCGTCTACCGTGAGCATGCAGCCTGTTGTCTTTTCGGCTTTAGAAGAAGCGAAGAATGCAATGGCTTCTGCAATATCCTGCGGATAAATATTGACGAGCAACGCCGTGCGTTTCCGATAATGTTCCTCCAGCTGATCTGGCTCAATCCCATACGCCGCGGCTCGTTCCTCCCGCCAGCTTGATCCCCAGATTGCTGATCCTTGAAGAACCGCATCAGGCAAAACGGAGTTGACCCGAATGCCGTATTCTCCTCCTTCTGCTGCGATGCATCTTGCCAAATGGGTTTCAAGCGCCTTAACCGAGCTGTAGGCAGAGGCGTTTTTCCCTGCATAAACCGAATTTTTTGATCCGACAAAGACCATGCTTCCCCCTCTGTTTTGCTGTTTCATCTGTTTAAATGCTTCACGGGCCACAAGAAAATAGCCTGTTCCTAACACATTCATATTAAGATTCCATTCTTTTAGACTTGTTTCGTCAAATGGGCTTGATGTGGCCAGCCCGGCATTATTGACAACGATATCAATGCCTCCGTAAGCAAGCGCCGCTTGTTCAAAGGCTGACAGTACGTCGTCTTCTTTTGTCACATCCATTTTGACAGCTATTGCCCGTCCTTCTCCGTATGCTTCGTTTATTTCCCCGGCAATTTTCTGCGCACCTTCTATATTCAGGTCAGCTGCGATCACGTGACCCCCTTCCGCTGCAAAGCGGCGGCATGCTGCACTGCCAATTCCGCCGGCTCCTCCTGTGATCAACGCTACTTTACGAGAAAATTCTGCTTCCGGCGGTGCAAGCGTGAGCTTATATAATTCTAGCGGCCAATATTCGACATGATAGGATTCATTTTCGTTTAAAGAAACAAAGCGGCCAAGAGCTGTTGACCCTTTCATGACGGCGATGGCTCTCCGGTATAAATCACCGCTCACTTTAGACATGGCATAACTTTTTCCCGTATTCACCATTCCAATGCCAGGAATCAATATCACCCGCGGGGCTGATTCAAAGATTTGATCCCCTTCCTGCTGATTGCGTGTAAAATAATCCTGATATTCTGATGCAAAACGCTCGACTCCTGATTTGATCAGATCCGCCAGCTTCTGCACATCTTGAGTTTCCGGATTCCACTCAATGTACAGCGGAACCCGCTTTGTATGAACAAGGTGATCCGGGCATGCTGCACCGATTTGCGAAAGCGCTGGCGCTTGGGCACTGTTGACAAATTCCAAGACGTCATCATGATCATCATAGGAAAGGATCATTTTCTTTTCTTCGCTTACAGCTCCTCTGATCACAGGCATGATGCCTGCCAAGATTTGTTTTCTTTGATCTTCCGGCAGGGGCTGATATCTTTTGCCGCCGAATATCTCATGCTGATTGATCCGATCGTTAATATACCGCTCAGCTTCTTGAATGATGGATATCGTTTTTTCATAACATGCTTCGGACGTCTCACCCCAAGTGACTAAGCCATGTTTCTCCATTAACACAAGCTCGGCATAGGGATTGTTCGCTACGCCTTCAGCGATCATTTTAGACAAAGTAAATCCCGGACGTACATATGGCACCCATACAAACCGGTTTCCGTATAAGTCTTCAGCGATTTGTTTTCCATTGTCAGCGCAGCAAATGCTGATAATCGCATCGGGATGGGTATGGTCAACATGATTGTATGGCAGAAAAGCGTGTAACAGCGTTTCAATTGAAGGACGGGGATGTTTGCTGTCTATCATACAATGAGACAAATAGTCTACCATTTCTTCGTCTGACATCTGATCCCTTTCGATTAGCGGGCGGATGTCACCTAATTTCAAACCAGTAAAGTTATGCGCTTTCATTGTTGCCAGATCAGAACCGCTTCCTTTCACCCACATGACTTCTGTTTCACGCCCTCTGAAATCCTTTTCCGTTGTTTTCATAGACGTATTCCCGCCGCCCCAGTTGCAGACAGTGCGATCTGACCCGATCAGATTGGACCTGTACACCAATTCCTCTACGCCTTTTTGCAGCTGTGCAGCATGTTCTGAATCCCATACTTGTTTCACCATCATGATATTCCTCCGTCCCTTTTATTTGTATCCGTTTTCATTATATATGATCTTTGTTTATTTTTGAATTCTTTTTGTTTATTTTTGTTTGCAATAAAAAAGAAAGCAGCAGATATGCCGCTTTCTCTCTCTATTATGATTCAATTTTAAATTTCTTCGTGATGTCCTGAAGTTCTTCCGCCATGTTTGCCAGCGTTTCAGCAGAAGAGCTGATTTCTTCCATGGACGCAAGCTGTTCTTCCGCCGAAGCTGCGATGTCCTGAATGCCTGCGGAGCTTTCTTTCGCCACTGCAGAAATGTCTTCAACCGCACTTGACACTTCCTGTGATCCGGATGACAGCTGTTCCACCGTTGCGTTCAGGCTTTGCAATTCACTGGAAATTTGGGTTGTCATCTCATAGATTTGTTTGAAGCTTTCCGCTGTTTGGTCAGTAATCTGCAAGCCTTCCTTCACTTCATGATTCACAGATTGGAACATGGAAAGTGAGGTGCTGATTTCTCTGACAATCTCTTGAATTAACCCTTCAATTTCCTTGGCAGAGTCTGCTGATTGCACGGCAAGTTTTCTAACCTCTTCTGCAACTACTGAGAAGCCTCTTCCGTATTCTCCCGCTCTTGCCGCTTCAATCGCAGCATTTAATGCCAGCAGGTTGGTTTGGTCAGCAATGCCGTTAATCACATTCAAGATGCTTGTGATGTCTTGCGATTTTGTTTCAAGGCCCTTTACAACAGCCTCCGCTTTTTGAACGGATTGGTCGATTGTTTTCATTTGGCCGACTGTGTGCTCAACCAGCTTTTCTCCGCTGCCCGCTGCTTCAGAGGACTGGATCGAAGATTTCGTAATGGTTGAAGAGGCCTGAGCCACTTTTGAAATCCCGTCGTTCATTTGAGAAAGATGGTTTGAGCTTTCCTCCAGTTTCTCGCTTTGCGCCTCATTGCCATCTGAGAACTGTTCGATGGCGAGTGTAATGTGTTCAGTTGCTTTGCTCGTTTGGGCTGCGCTTGCTGTCAGCTCTTCAGAAGATGATGCAACGTTTTCTACAGACGTTTGAATGACACCAATGACAGAGCGCAATGAGGCAGACATTTCATTAAAGCTTTCGCCAAGCTGGCCAAACTCGTTTTTCGAGTGAATGTCAATCACTTCTGTGAGATCTCCGCTGCTGATTTTAGCAGACGTTGAGACTAATTTTCTTAACGGCTTGGTGATGGCACGGATAATAAAGAGAATGAGTATGCCCCCAATCACAATTGACACACATAGAATGATAAGCGCTGTGTTCAGTACCGGACTTGAAGCATTTTGCAATTCACTGACAAAGTATGTTCCAGCGATTTTCCAGCCTGTCAGTTTATTAGTCGTAAAGGCCATTTTCTTTTCTTTGCCTTCGAAGGTATATTCAAAGGAGCCGTCTGCCTTAGAATATACTTGGTTTGTCCACTCGCCGGATCCAGTTGTCCCAGGCTTAATTGTTGGATGTGCGATATATTTTTTGTTGCCCGTTGTAATAAATGCAAAACCATTTTTGCCGATTTTGATTCTCTGTGAAGCAGTAAGCACTTCATCCAGATTTAAATCGAGCGCGATGACACCTGAGCCGTCTTTTAATTGTTTTGAAATGGTGACAACGATATCCCCTGTTGCTTCATCAGTATATGGTTCTGAGAAAACAGCCTGTCCTTTTTTCACAACAGCTTGTTTGTACCAGTCACGTCCTGTCGGGTCGAAGCCTTTGGGAACGCCGCTATCCGGATATTTGTAAAGCTGTTTGCTTTCGGAGGCTGCATAGATTGCTCCTACGTCGTCGTTAAGTGTTGTGTACTGCTTGAATTTCTCTTTCAGTAAGGTTTTGTTTTTCCCTTGTAATATGTCTTTATCGATTGTCTCACTATAATAATCTATTGCTTTCACTTTATCTTCCAGTTTATTTTGCAGCGTACTGTTAAGTTCTTCAACATTTCCCTTCGCGCTGTTAATCAGCTCTCTGTCTAACGCATTCCACGCTGATTGATAACTGAAATATGCTAAAACCCCAACCGGCAAAATAAGCACTGCCAGAAATGCAGCGATAAGCGGTTTGCTGATCGATGGCTGTTTGATCCATTGTATACATTTTCCCATTCTAGTTGACTCCTCCTTTAAGCTAAATCTAATATCGTCAAACTAGGATAAAAGGTTTAATAAAAAAACTAAAAAAAACACCCAAGCATATAAGCTAGGGTGTTTTTGCTAATTATTCGATTTTGAATCGTTTGGTCATATCGCGAAGCTCTTCTGCCATAGATGAAAGGGTTTCTGCTGACGAGCTGATTTCTTCCATGGAAGCAAGCTGCTCTTCGGCTGATGCCGCGATATCTTGGATATGAGCTGAGCTTTCTTTTGAAATTGATGCGATGTGCTCGGATGCGCCCGAAACTTCCTCGGAGCTCGCAGAAAGCTGCTGAACCGTCGCACTCATGTTTTGCAGTTCGCCGGCGATTTGGTTCGTCATTTCAGAAATGCGTTTGAAGCTCATTTCTGTTTTATCTGTGATGTCAAGGCCTGTCTGCACCTCTTGGTTGACAGACTGGAACATGCCGAGAGATGTATTGATTTCCTTCACAATTTCGATGATTAATCCTTCAATCTCTTTTGCTGAATCTGCTGACTGAACTGCCAGCTTTCTCACTTCTTCCGCTACAACGGAGAAGCCGCGGCCGTACTCGCCTGCACGCGCCGCTTCAATCGCTGCGTTAAGAGCGAGCAGGTTCGTCTGATCTGCGATACCGTTAATCACACGCAAAATATTGGTGATATCTTTCGACTTCGTTTCCAATCCGCGTACAACTTGTTCTGCTTCTTTTACAGACTTGTCAATGACGTTCATTTGGCCGACGGTTTGATGAACAAGCTTGCCGCCTTCACTTGCAATTTCTGTCGATTGAACAGATGAATCTGTGATCACTTCAGAAGCTTGAGCCATATTCGTCAATCCGTCATTCATTTGATAAATGTGCTCTGCTGCGGTTTCAATGTTTTCGTTTTGTTTTTCATTGCCGTTAGAAAATTGTTCAATCGCCAATGTAATATGTTCTGTTGCCTTGCTCGTTTGCGCGGCTGATGCGGTCAGCTCCTCAGAGGAAGCCGCAACATTGTCTACAGAATCCTGGATGGCGTGTATGAGAGAGCGAAGTGACGACGCCATATTGTTAAAGCTTTTACCGAGTTCGCCCAATTCATCTTTTGAACGGATATCAATGGTTTCCGTCAAATCTCCCTCACTGATCCGCTTAGAGGAACCGACGAGCTGTTTCAACGGCGTTGTAATCGACCGAATGATCAAGGTCATGACGATAATCCCTATGATAATAGCTGCGGCCAAGACAAGTAAAGCAAGGTGAAGGACAGGCTGGGCTGCCTCATGAATTTCATCCAAATACATGGTGCCGCCGATTTTCCATCCTGTTAGCTTGTTTGTGTCAAAGGCCATTTTTTTCTTATCACCATTCATGGTGTACTGAAAATCGCCTTTCTCAGCATTCAGCATCTTATCGAGCCAGTCGCCTTTCAATTCAGTCCCTGACGTTTCATTAGGATGGGCAACAACCTTTTTGTCCTTCGTCATGATAAATGCGTAGCCTTGTGTGCCGATGTTGACTTTTTTTGTTGTTTTCAGCAGATTTTCAATGGTCATGTTGATTGCGATAACACCTGAACCATCTTTTGTCTGCTGGGCGATTGTCACAACCATCGTATTTGTTGAAGCGGTTTTATAAGGGTCAGTGATCACGACTTTCCCTTTATTTGCAACCGCTTTTTTATACCAGTCGCGTTCAACCGGATTATAGCCGCTTGGCATCGGAAGATCCGGGTAGCGGGTAAAGTGTCCTTTTGTGTCGCTTGTATAAATCGATTCTACATCCTTGTTAATGCTGATATATTGTGAGAATTTCTCTGCAATGCTTGCATTGCTTTTGGCATTGTATTTTTCTTTTGTCAGCCATTCGCTGAAGTAAGCAGCACTGTTTTCTTTTTCACCGATGGTGGTGTTAATAATCTCGTTTAACTGCTGTACATTTTGCAAAGCGCTCCCCATCATCTGTTTGTCGAGTGAGCTGCTTGCCGATTCATACGCAATGGCCGCCAATATGACAACCGGTATGATGAGGATCGACAGAAAGGAAACGAGAAGCTTCCGTGTAATTGATCTTTGTTTTATGAGTTGGAGTATTTTTTTCATCATTCATTTCTCCTTTTTTATGCTACCCTTCATATCGGCAGGAAATGGGTAAATATATACAGTAAAAAAGAAGAAATTCAACAAAAGTAACTAATATCCCATTTTAGAAATAGTCATTTAGACCTATTATTTATCTACTATAAACCGTTTTGTCAGATCACGGAGTTCTTCAGACATTCTTTCAAGTGTCTGTGCTGATGAACTGATCTCCTCCATGGATGCCAGCTGTTCTTCGGCAGAGGCGGCGATATCTTGGATCCCGTCCGAGCTTTCTTTAGAAATGGCAGTGATATCATTTGAAGCAGCGGAAATTTCTTGGGCTCCCGCTGATAGTCCCTCAACCGTTGCATTCATGTTTTGCAGTTCAGAAGCAATTTGATTGGCCATGTGAGATATATGTTTGAAGCTCTGTCTTGTTTCATCTGTCATGACAAGCCCTGTTTCCACTTCTTTGTTTACGGACTGGAGCATGTTCAATGATGTGTGAATTTCTTTTACAATGTCGCTGATCAGCGATTCAATTTCTTTTGCTGAGTCAGCCGACTGTACCGCGAGTTTTCTCACTTCCTCTGCGACGACAGAGAAGCCCCGTCCGTATTCTCCCGCTCTGGCCGCTTCAATGGCAGCATTTAAAGCCAGGAGATTGGTTTGATCCGCAATGCCGTTGATCACACGCAAAATACCCGTGATATCCTTCGATTTGATTTCCAGCCCTTTCACCACTTGTTCCGCCTCTTTCACGGAATGGTCAATCGTATTCATTTGGCTGGCTGTTTTCTGTACGAGTGTCTCACCCTTGCTTGACAATTCTGTTGAGTCTGCGGATGTTTCTGTCATCACTGCGGCAGCCCGCGCCAGTTCGGCCAATCCGTCATTCATTTCATTAATTTGTTTAGTTGTCGTCTCAATTCTGTCGCTTTGGCTTTCGCTGCTGTTTGAAAATTGCTCGATGGCCATCGTAATATGCTCAGTTGCTCTGCTTGTCTGGTCGGCAGAAGCAGTCAGTTCTTCTGATGATGAAGCAACGTGTTCTACTGAATCTTTGATGCCCTGAATGAGTGAGCGGAGCGAGTGGGCCATATGATTGAAGCTCTGGCTCAAAACGCCAAGTTCATCTTTTGAATTGATTTCAATCGTTTCAGTTAGATCGCCTTCGCTGATTTTTTCAGCTGATGCGACAATACGTCTTAATGGCTTTGTGATAGACCGAATTACAAAATAAATCGCCGTTATTCCGGCTGCGATGGCAACCGCCAGAACGATAGAAGCCATGGCCAGAACTTTGCTTGCAGCATCGCGGATCTCGTCCGCATACATCGTGCCGCTGATTTTCCAGCCTGTTGTTTCACTTGTGGCATATGCCATTTTCTTCTCTTTGCCTTTGTACGTGTATTCAAAGTCGCCGCTTTTATTTTTGTAAAGCCTATCAACCCAGTCCCCTTTTAACTCTGTCCCCGCTTTTTCTCCAGAGTAGGCGATGACTTTTTTGTTCTGGCTTAAGATAAAAGCATAGCCTTCTTTTCCGATATTGATTCCTTTCGCGGTTGTGACCAGGTCATCAATTTTCATATCGATGGCGATAACACCTGATCCATCCTCCGTCTGGCGGGCGATGGTGACAACCATTTTTCCTGACGAAATAGATTCATAAGGTTCAGTGACGATTGTTTTGCCTTTGTTGGCCATTGCTTCTTTGTACCAATCCCGTTCCAAAGCATTAAAGTCACTCGGCATGTCTGCATACGGATAACGTGTGAAATCTCCGTTTTTGCTGCTGGAAAATACCGCAGCAACACTATCATTCATTTGGATGAATTGCTTAAATTCCTGTTTCAGCTCGGTTTTCTTTTTCTCCTTAAACTTATCTGCTGTAGCCCAATCGCTAAAAAATGAGAGGCTTTTTTCAGTCGTACTGATTTTATCATCAATAATATTGTCTAAAATTTGAACATTTTCCTTTGCGCTTTGCGTCATCTGTACATCAAGAGAGGCAACTGCTGATTGATAAGCGCTTACCGAAAGGACGGTAATGGGAACCATTAAGATCAGCAGGAAAGAAATAATAAGTCTCCTGGCAATTGATGACCTGCGAATAGTATTGAGCGTTTTTTTCATTTCCTTTTGAACCTTCTTTCAATAATTTACAAATTATATCGGCGCTTCTTCCTTTATATTACATTGGAAATGAAGGTAAAAATGAAAAATAGTTCTAAATTCACCGGATGAGATAGGACTTTATTATTATTTACCATATACAAAAACAGCGCCTTGATAAGCGCTGTTTTTCTGCTTTTATTCGATTTTAAATTGCTTTGTGAGATCACGAAGCTCCTCTGCCATCTGCGCAAGAGTGGTCGCTGATGAACTGATTTCTTCCATAGAGGCAAGCTGCTCCTCAGCTGAGGCGGCAATGTCTTGGATGCTTGCCGAGCTTTCTTTCGACACATCGGCAATGCCGCTGACTGCCGCTGAAACATGCTGTGAACGATCTGACAGCTGTTCGACTGTTGAATTCATCGTCTGCAATTTGCCGGCAATATCGTTTGTCATACTGAAAATGCTCTGGAAGCTTTCTTTTGTATTGTCTGTGACAACAAGTCCAGACTGTACTTCCTGATTCACTGCTTGAAACATATGAAGAGAGGTTTCGATTTCTGCCACGATTTCTTGGATCAGCTTTTCGATTTCTTTTGCTGAATCAGCAGATTGAACTGCCAGCTTGCGCACTTCCTCCGCTACGACAGAGAAGCCGCGCCCTGATTCTCCGGCACGCGCCGCTTCAATGGCTGCGTTTAATGCCAGCAGATTTGTTTGGTCAGCGATGCCGTTTATGACTCTTAAAATGCTTGTGATGTCTTTTGATTTTCCTTCTAAACCTTTGACTACTGATTCTGCCTGCTGAACTGATTGATTAATCGAGTTCATTTGTCCGACTGTCTGCTGGACGAACTTTTCACCCGCTCCGGCAATTTCCGTTGATTGGATAGACGCCTTTGTAATAGCTGATGATGTTTGTGAGACCTGCTGGAGCCCTTCATTCATTAAGTTCAACTGATGGGAGCTCGATTCAACTTTCTCGCTTTGCTCCTCGTTTCCATTTGAGAACTGCTCAATCGCCATCGTAATATGCTCGGTGGCTTTACTTGTCTGTCCTGCAGATGCAGTGAGCTGTTCGGACGATGCAGCCACATTGTTCACTGAGTCCTGGATAGTGCTGATCAATGAGCGGAGAGATTGTGCCATTTCATTGAAGCTATCCCCTAGTTCTCCAAGCTCATCCTTCGAACGGATTTCGATCGTTTCTGTCAGATCTCCGCTGCTGATTGTTTTCGATGATTGAACGAGACGTTTTAACGGTTTTGTAATCGAACGAACAATAAACAGAATTAAAAATCCGCCTGCCGCAATGGAAGCGATCAACACAATCATGCCTGTTATCAGAACAGACTTTGAGGCATCCTTGATTTCACTTATATACATTGTGCCGGCGATTTTCCATCCAGTCAGTTCATTTGTTGTATAGGTCATCTTTTTATCTTCGTTACCCAGAGTGTACTGGAAGTCACCGCTGTCTTTGGCATACATTTTGGCAACCCAGTCTCCTGACAGCTTTTCTCCAGCCTTATGATTCTGGTGGGCGACATAGGTTTTGTTTTTCGTTGCAATGAAAACATAGCCTTCTTTTCCAACCTTGATTTGTTTCATCTGTTCTAACAATTTATCAATGGTAATATCCATGGCGACAACACCAGATCCGTCCTTCAGCTTCTGGGCTATGGTAATGACCATGCTACCGTCACTCGCAGCTACGTAAGGATCTGTCACGACAATTTCACCGCCGGCCTTCATCGCATCTTGATACCAAGAGCGTTGCCTTGGATCGTAACCATCAGGCAATTGTTCTTTGGGCGCTTGTATGTAGGTGCCGTTTTCTGCGCCTCCATAAATTCTGGCTACTCCTTGATTGATAGATACGTATTGTGAAAACTTCGCTTTGATCTCTTCTTGATTAGACTTTCCCTTAAACGCAGAGCCTTTAAGAGATTCACTGAAAAAGGTAACTGCTTTCGCTTTTGCTCCCAAGTCATTTGTAACAGTTGTATTAAATGTATCGACACTGTTTTTCGCATTGCCGATGATTTCCTGATCCAGCTTTCCGCTGGCGCTTCGGTAAGAACTAAATTCCAATATAAGAATAGGGATAATAAGAATCGCAATAAATGAGACGATTAATTTCCTTGAAATAGACGGTTTCTTCAGCCAATTGATAAAAGTCTTCATGTCCAGTTTCTCCTTCGGGTTTGATACAGTATATATCGGCTGCTTAAAAAAGTTTTAAAATAAAAAATGGAAGAAGTTCTTTTTCGGCTGTCTTCTGTTTTTTTTAGCTTTCATTGCCCAAGCCCTTTGCATATCTTATAAAAAACAAGGGGGGCTAAAGATGATTATTGTATCCGGACAATTGCTCCGTCCCCAAGATATTGAAAACTGGAAGATTGATAAGAATTTGAATCCGCTGTTAAAAGAGATGATTGAGACGCCCGTTCAGTTTGATTACCATTCAATTGCTGAACTGATGTTTGAGCTGAACCTGCGGATGAATATCGTGGCTGCGGCAAAAACGCTGCACAAAAGCGGAGCGAAGTTTGCCACTTTTTTAAAAACATACGGGAATACAGCGTATTGGAGGGTTTCACCGGAGGGCGCCTTAGAATTGAAATATCGAATGCCGCCTTCAAAAGCGATTCGGGATATCGCAGAAAACGGCCCGTTTTACGCGTTTGAATGTGCGACCGCCATTGTTGTGATTTATTATCTGGCCTTGATTGATACAATCGGGGAAGAAAAATTTGATGCCAACTTTGATAGGATTATTTTATATGACTGGCATTATGAGAAATTGCCGATCTATACGGAAACAGGACATCACTTTTTCCTCGGAGATTGTTTGTATTTTAAGAATCCCGAATTTGATCCGCAAAAAGCGCAGTGGAGAGGCGAAAATGTGATTTTACTGGGAGAAGATAAATATTTTGCCCATGGTCTTGGAATCTTAAGCGGACAGCAAATTATTGATAAGCTGAATTCGTTTAGAAGAAAAGGAGCCGTACAGAAAGCCTACCTTCTGTCTCAGGCGACCAGACTGGATGTTCCGTCTCTTTACCGCGTCGTCCGCTAAAAGCCCCACCGCCTATTTCCGGGGCGATGGGGTTTCAAATGCTTTTCGTTTTCGATAAAAAGGGGCTGTGCCGAAATACTGGTTCGCAGCCCACTCCATTTTTTCAAGGTCATTTCTTGTCACGATTGGATCTAAGCTGCTCCATTTGATAAAGCGGACAAAATAGTAGCCTTTGATAGGAGCCATTGTAACTTTTGAATGAGGCCAGCCTTCAAATACAAACTCAATTTTCCCTCTTTTTTTATAAGAATATTGAAGAATGTTCATCATCTGTCACCTCTGTTTATCAAGTTACGTTCGGCAAAGCTCGGCTAACAGCATTTTCACATCAGCGGGCCCGTTAAGCATTCCGGCAGATTGCCCGGCCCATAGAGACATGTACCCGGAATTCTTTTCCTTGGCTGCGTGTTTTTTCATCGGCTTTGTTAACGTGTGTTGCACTGGCTAAGGAAGCGCATTTGCTTCCTTAGCCTGGTGCTCTTTTCATCCATTGATTGACTATACCCCTTAGCAGGCTCTCCTGAAAACAATGCAGTGAGGCACGTGTCTGTTCCCACGTCTGCACACTTCAGATGCTTCAACACTCTTCACACATGAGAAACGGCGTCTGCCGCCTGGGAATCAAAGACATAAGGCCAAGTGCGGATTCCCCGCTGACCGGCAGAAAAGAACCGCGGCGGCCTCCCGCTTCGCTTCCTTGCAGTGCGATGATATCCATTCCGCGTTTTTCAAGCAGGACCGCTTCCTGCGGATAGCGAGCAGCCATTTTTCTTTAACGCTTGAATGCTTTCATCCAATCCGTCATAAAAATCCTCCTGTTACCCCATGATTTTGATATAGCAAGTCCGTGTACGCGGGCCATCAAATTCACAAAAATAAATGCCCTGCCACGTTCCAAGAATCAGCCGGCCGTTTTCAATAATGACATGCTGTGAAGCTCCGACCGTACTCGACTTCATATGCGCTGCTGTATTGCCCTCCATATGGCGGTCCAGCTCGTGTTCCCATGGATACACCTCATCAAACCTTCTGAGCATATCTTTTTTAACATCGGGATCGGCATTCTCATTAATTGTAATGCCCGCAGTCGTATGCGGACAGTAAATCAGCGCAGCACCGCTCGTCACACCTGTTTCTTGAAGAAACGCTTCCACCTCGCGGGTGATCTCAATCATTTCATCTCGTTTATTTGTTATGATTTGTAATGTTTTCAGCATTTGTTTCTCCTTTCATTTGTCCGCTTCATTTGCTAATTCGTTCTGTGTTCTTTTTTTCCTGTTAAACTGCTCATATAAACCTGATAAAAACAAAAAACTCCAGTCTCTGGCTGGAGTTGATCACCATACATATATTCTTGCTTCATACGGCTTTAACAGTACTGATGTGATGTGCTTGTGGGGCTCTGTTTCCACATTTGACAATACGAGTGCGTCTGATGACAATGGCAATCCGGCATGCTTGAAAAAGGCCGGCGTTCCTGTCAGATTGGCTGCAATCAGTGCAGTATGGTCATTGCTCTTCCGAAGATATGCAAAGATTTGCTGATCTTCCGGTAACATAAGCTCGTATGTCCCATCGATAAAAACATTGTATGTTTGGCGCAGCTTGATCAAGCTTTTGTAAAAATGGTAAACGGATGTTTTGTCGTTTTTTTGCGCCTCGGCATTCAGCCACTTGTAATTCTCATTGATTCCGATCCACGGTTTGGCCTCAGAAAATCCAGCGTATGGATCAGCATTCCATTGCATTGGTGTTCGTGAATTGTCTCTTCCCTTTTTCCAGACAATCTTCATTACATCCTCGTGTGACGCGCCTTTCGCCGTTTTTGTTTCATACAGGCGTTTCATGGCAACATCATCATAGTCCTCAATAGAAGGAAATGCCACGTTTGTCATCCCAAGTTCCTGTCCCTGATAAATAAACGGTGTGCCTTTCATGAGAAAATAAACAGCGGCAAGCGCTTTTGCACTTTCTTTCAGGTACACTCCATCGTCTCCCCACACAGAAACTGAACGGGGCTGGTCGTGGTTTTCCATAAACAGAGCATTCCAGCCGATCCCTTCAAGACTGTCCTGCCACTCTGTTAGGATTCGTTTGAAGGAAGCGATATCAATGCTTTCATTGATCTCTACATCCCACAGGCCGAGATGCTCAAATTGAAAAATCATGCTGAAGATGCCGTTTTTTTCTCCAGCCCAATCAGCCGCTTCCTTTGCAGATACACCGTTTGCCTCACCGACTGTCATAATCGGATAGCGGGAAAATGTGTTTGCCTCCAGCTCTGTTAAAAAATCCATAATGCCCTCAGCATTCATATGATAGGGATAAGAAGGCACGCAGTCCAGCCCTTTTGGATTCGGCAGATCAGGAAGCCCTTCTTTTTTCTTAATATGCGTAATCGCATCCACCCGAAATCCGTCAATGCCTTTATCAAGCCACCAATTGATCATGTCATAAACGGCATTTCTCACCTTTTCATTTTCCCAATTCAAATCAGGCTGTTTTTGATCAAAAAGGTGAAGATAATACTGGCTTGTCTTTTGATCATACTGCCAAGCCGGCCCGCCGAAAATACTTTCCCAATTGTTAGGCGCTTTCCCGTTCTTGCCATCCTTCCAAATATACCAGTCGCGCTTTTCGGAGTGTATAGATGAACGAGATTCGATGAACCATGGGTGTTCGTCGCTTGTATGGTTCACAACAAGATCCATAATCAGCTTCATGCCCAGCTTATGAATGTCATCAAGCAGCTGGTCGAAATCAGCCATCGTGCCAAAATCGCTTAGTATGTTTTGGTAATCCCTGATATCATAGCCGTTATCAGCATTGGGTGAATCATACAGCGGGCAAATCCAGATCACATCAGCGCCCAGCTCTTTTATGTAGGGAAGCTTGGATCTGATCCCCTGAATATCCCCGATTCCGTCGCCATTTGAATCTTTAAAACTGCGGGGGTAAATTTGGTAGACAACCGCTTCCTTCCACCAAGCCTTTTTCATACTGCCACTCCCTCCTAACTGTCCCGGTCTGTATATCTTATGTAGAAAAAAGGCTTCACAGCATTGCTTTTTCAGAAAACGCACCTGCCGCAATAAAAAAACAGCCGCTCACTCTTCGGCTGCTTTTTATTAAAAGTCGGTTTTTTTAATTTCTACAAAACGGATGTGATGATCTTCGGCGTCGAGGATTTTAAATTCACAACCCTCTGCGTGTATCACATCTCCTGCTTTCAGCTCCATTTTTTGGGTCAGAAGCCAGCCTGCAATCGTATCAATTTCTTCATTTTCAATGGCAATGTCGAGCAGATCGTTTACTTCGTCTATAAGCGCTTTTCCATCCATTACATAATGGTGCTCGCCTTTTCTCAAAATGTGCGGTGCTTCGTCCTGATCATATTCATCGCGGATTTCCCCGACGATTTCCTCGATAATATCCTCAACAGTGACAAGGCCCGCCGTTCCCCCGTATTCATCTACGAGAATCGCCATGTGAATCCGCTCCTTTTGCATGCGGATCAAAAGCTGCTGAACAGGAATGCTTTCAATGACCCTGATGACGGGCCTCATGATCTGCTTCAGCTTGATCGGCTGGCCGAGAAAATAGGCTTTAAACATGTCTTTGCTGTTGATGATCCCTAAAATATGATCCTTGTCATCCTTGATGACAGGGTAGCGAGTATACCGTTCATTAATAATGTGATGAATCGCTTCTTCAAGCGACTGCTCCAAAGAAATGACCGCAATTTCTGTCCGCGGAATCATAATCTCTCTTGCTACCCGGTTGTCGAATTCAAAAATCTTATTCACATAGCGGAATTCAGACTGATTGATTTCTCCCTTTTCATAGCTTTCTGACAGGATCAGCCTCAGTTCCTCTTCGCTGATAACAACCTCATGCTCCTTCACTGAATGAAAGCCAAACAATTTCACAAGAAAGCTTGCAGAGCCGTTCAATGCTTTAATAAACGGATATGTGATTTTATAAAACCAGATCAGCGGCTTTGCAATCCATAAACTGACAGCTTCAGCCTTTTGAATGGAAACCGTTTTCGGGGCAAGCTCACCCATCACCACATGCAAAAAAGTGACGATGATAAATGCAACTACAAATGTGACAATGTGGTTAATTGGTTCCGGCATGCCTGTCATTGTAAATAAGGGATGAAGCATACGTTCAAATGTCGGTTCACCAAGCCATCCGAGGCCGAGAGCTGTAATGGTAATCCCGAGCTGGCAGGCTGATAAATACTCGTCTAGATTGGAGATGATTTTATGCGCGGCAAGCGCCCGGCTGTCACCGCTTTCGATGAGCTGATTGATTTTTGAGCCTCTGATTTTGACGATCGCAAATTCCGCTGCAACAAAAACAGCCGTAATGCCAATCAAAACAAAAATGGCGATCAATTGTAAAATAAGCAAAAAAAGCCCTTACCATAAAAATGGTAAGGGGCCACCTCCTTAACGTTAATTCTCATTACGACCGTTTAAGAAGATCATCACAAAGCGAAGAAGCTCAAACAGGGAAACCAGGGCGGCGGCCACATACGTTAAGGCAGCGGCGCTCAGCACTTTATTTACCCCATTTTCTTCATTGTTTCGGATGAATCCTTCTGACACAATAATCTGCTTCGCGCGTGAACTGGCATTGAATTCGACAGGCAGTGTAATCAGCTGGAAAAAGACAGCTGCTGAAAACAGAATGATGCCAAGCCCGATGAGATTCAGGCTGCCGAGAAGCATGCCTCCTAAGAAAAGCATAGGAGCTACACCGGATGCAAAATTCACAACTGGGAAGATTTTGTGTCTCAGCACAAGCGCACCATATGACTCCTGATGCTGCAAGGCATGTCCGACTTCATGGGAAGCTACGGATATGGCGGAAATTGAGCGGCCGTAATAGACCGGCTCAGATAAACGCACCACCCGTCTTGTCGGGTCGTAATGGTCTGTTAAAGTACCTCTTACCGGTTCGACCGGCACGTCGTAAAGACCGTTTATATCTAAAATCCGTCTTGCCGTTTCTGCCCCTGTACGTCCGCTTGAGGCTTCCACTTTTGAATATTTTTCAAAGTTGCTCTTCACTTTAAATTGTGCCCAAAACGACAATCCCAATGCGGCTATTGTTAAAAATATAAACAGCATTTTTTCATCATCCTTTGTTCATGATCATTTCTCTATTACTATTATTTTAATGAGTTTTCTTTCCCGTGTACAGGAATGCGCTTTTTCTTCCGGCTCGGAGCACACAATCCAATCAGCAGAAAGAACAAACCTGCTGAAAACAAATAAAAGGTGAAGCTGCCGACCAGCTCTTTCAGAAAATGAAGCCAAGAGAAGCTGCCGGAAAAGTGATTATAGGAATTCAAATCGAAAATAAACAAAATCACTCCAGATGCCGCCAGCTGCGTACCGATCAAAACCACGATCGTTCTTTGAAAGATCGTCATCTTTTTCATCCTTTTTGTTTTAGTTTATGAAGAAATCCGTTTTTATATGTTTTGTTCATTTTTTGAAAAACATCACCCGAAGTGGGACATACTGTTAGAAAAAGTACGGGTGTGATGGAAGCTATGAAAGTGACGAGTGAGGAAAAGGAACAGCTGAGCACAGCAATCGACCGAATGAATGAAGGACTGGACGCATTTATCCAGCTTTACAATGAGTCGGAAATCGATGAGCCGCTTATTCAGCTGGATGATGATACAGCCGATTTAATGAAGCAGGCCCGGGATATGTACGGCCAGGAAAAGCTGAATGAGAAATTAAATACCATTATTAAGCAGATATTATCCATCTCTTTATCCGAAGAAGGAGAAAAAGAATGAAATCAAATCGGATATTTATTGCATGGCTGAGGTGGCCGTTATTTATCCGAATCGGGGTAATTATTTTATGTCTGATTCTTTTGTTCGGCCAAATCATTTATGTGCTTGAGCCAAAGCAGTTCACTTCGGTATTTGAAGGCATTTGGTGGGCTGTTGTTACGGTTTCAACAGTCGGATACGGTGACTATGTGCCGCACACACCGCTGGGGCAGGCAGCCGGAATTCTGCTGATTTTAAGCGGAGCAAGCTTTGTCACTGCATATTTTGCCACATTATCAGCGGCAGCATTCAGCAGGCAGCACCGCTACATCGAAGGAAAAGTTGCTTACAAAGGGCGGGGCCACATCATTATGATCGGGTGGAATGAAAAAACAAACCGTCTGCTGAAGGAGCTGCAGCTTATGGCCCCTTCCAAGACGGTTGTGCTGATTGATGAATCTTTAAAAGAAGGCCCGCTTATCGAAAACGTCCATTTCATACGCGGGCACGCCGCCGATGATGAGACATTGAAACGGGCCAATGTTGCTGAAGCGGAGTCAGTGATGGTGACAGCCGATCAGTATAAAAGTGAAACTGAAGCAGATATGCTGTCAGTGCTGACTCTTTTATCTGTTAAAGGGCTTAATCCCCTTGCTTACTGCATCGTTGAGATTTTGACTGACCGGTTTGTCATTAACGCAGAGCGGGCAGGCGCCAATCAAATCATCGGAACATCAGAATTTATCAGCCGGGCGATGCTGCAGCATTACCAAATCAAATTACGGCCGTCTAAGCATAATGAAATCAACCTGACACTTCAACAGCATGTGAGGCTTCTACCTGTTCCTGATGACCTAAAGGGAGCCGCTTATAAGGCGTGTGTCCTCTATTTCCTTGACCAGAATACAACAATTATCGGCATACAAAAAGAGGAAGGGCCGATGATCTCCCCTCCTCTTACATATAAAGTGCTCGAAACAGACCGATTTCTTGCGATCTAATGCAGCAGAATATCCTCCAATTCTTTCACAAGGGAGGCGCCGATATCCAAATACGCCGGATCAATTTCCGCATCACGCCTCTCCGGCTCGGAAAATTGATTAAACAGTGATTGGAACGGCCCTCCCTTGGCATTGTCATCAAGATCCGCTTGAAACACCTGCCTCAGCATAAATGGCGTCCCGATCCGCACGGCCGCCCCGCGTTCATCGAGACTGCCCTGTACCGCATTGACAGGAATCCTTAAAAACAAATAGCCGTCTCTATCATCAATCTTATAATCAAAGTAGCCATGATCGTATTCCCAGCCGCCGTTTATTACATAACCGAGCGGCTTCATCACTTGTTCCAGCTCTTGCAGCAGAAAAGACTGCCCATCTATCGCGGAAGGTATTGTAATCATCAAAATGCCCCTTTTTTCACTTATCCTGTCCCGCCCATCAAGACTTCATTCAGGGGCGCACTACATGGAAATCGTTGTTTCTTTCGTGCGTCCAACAGAAAAGAAAGCGCATTCAATTATGAAGTAAACAGCCATTGCCGCTGCAAGCTCTGCAGCCGATTCCCATGAAACATATACAACTGCAGCATACAGTCCTAATTTAGTAAGCAGAGTATGAGATCGTTTTAGATGCAAAATCCGGTGTACCGCATCGGTAAAAAGCGCAAGCGGCAAACCAATGAGAAGAAAGGCGTGGATGAAAAAGTGGGACAGCGTACCGCCGAAGCTTGAAGACAACTCTGTATTCACGGTATCAAAGTAAATAAGGACGCTTAAAACAGCTGCAGAAAAAACGGCAATGATGAAATGTTTAATCATTTGTTTCATGAACATCAGCACCTTTCTGATTTTATAAAAAGCCGACCGGCAAGTGCCAGTCAGCTTTTCCACATTAATCTTCCAGACGTTTTTCAAGCTCTGCTTTTTTCTCTTCAAAGCCAGGTTTGCCAAGCAACGCAAACATATTGACTTTATACGCTTCTACTCCAGGCTGGTCAAATGGATTGACGCCAAGGAGATAACCGCTCATCGCGCAGGCTTTTTCGAAGAAATATACAAGGTATCCAAAAGTATATGCATTCAGCTCAGGAATGTTGACGATTAAGTTCGGAACATTTCCGTCTGTATGGGCAAGCATCGTGCCCTGGAACGCTTTCTTGTTCACGAAATCAACCGTTTTACCGGCTAAATAGTTTAAGCCGTCGAGATCGTTATCCGCTTCCTCGATTGTCAGTTCATGTTTAGGTTTCTCTACGTTCAGCACTGTTTCGAATAAATCTCTGCGGCCTTCTTGTACATACTGGCCTAAAGAGTGAAGATCTGTAGAATAGTTAGCGGAAGAAGGATATATGCCCTTCTCATCTTTCCCTTCACTTTCTCCGAACAGCTGCTTCCACCATTCCGCAAAGTATTGAAGCGCCGGCTCATAGTTAATGAGCATTTCGATGGTTTTGCCCTTATTATAAAGTACATTGCGAACAACCGCATATTGGTATGCAGGGTTATCTTCCAGTTCAGATGTTGCAAAATCTTTGCTTGCATCCAAGGCGCCTTTCATCATCTCGTCAATGTTAACGCCGCTTACAGCAATCGGCAATAGGCCTACAGCTGTTAATACAGAATAACGGCCGCCGACATCATCAGGGATAACGAATGACTCGAAGCCTTCTTCGTTAGAAAGCGTTTTTAATGCGCCGCGCTCTTTATCAGTTGTTGCGTAAATCCGCGCTTTCGCTTCTTCTTTGCCGTATTTCTCTTCAAGAATCTTGCGGAAAATGCGGAAAGCGATTGCAGGTTCAGTTGTCGTACCTGATTTAGAAATCACATTAATAGAGAAGTCCACATCTTCGAGAAGATCCATAACATCTCTCATATAAGATGAACTGATGTTGTTTCCGATGAAAATCACTTGCGGATTGCCGCGTTTTGCTTTTGGCAATGTATTATAAAATGAGTGATTAAGCGCTTCAATCGCAGCCCGAGCCCCGAGGTATGAACCGCCGATGCCGACAACAAGCAATACATCTGAGTCAGATTTGATTTTTTCCGCGCTTTTTTTGATGCGCGCGAATTCTTCTTTATCATAATGTTCAGGGAGGTCCACCCAGCCTAGAAAATCGCTGCCAGCGCCTGTTTTTTCATGAATATTATGGTGTGCTGTTTTTACAAAGTCCCGCAGGTATGTAAGTTCATGTTCGTTGAAGAAAGTCAACGCTTTTGAGTAGTCAAAGCGTACATGCGTCATTGCTTGTCCCTCCATAACGGTATAATGTTTTCATCTTTCACTTTATATGAACTTATCTGTGAAATCAAGTCAAGAAGAAAGGGCGGAATGACTGGATTCCGCCCTTTGGGATTATAGAGACGCGCGAAGGATGGCTAGCACGTCATCTTTGTTCAGTTTTTGGAAGTTGCCGAAGCCGCCGTATTCCATTTCTTTGGCTGCGATATCAGCAATCAGCTCCAGCTTTTCTTCTCCGATATTGTAATCGGCAAGACGGGAAGGCGCGCCGAGGCTTGTCCAGAATGCAGACAGCTTGTCGATTCCTTCAAGCGCAATTTCTTTATCTGTTTTGCCTTCTGTATCAATGTCAAACATGTTGAGCATGAGGTTTTTAAAGCGGCCTACATTTGTATCAAGCGTATATCTCATCCAGTTCGGGAACAGGATCGCCAGTCCCCCTGCATGCGGAATATCATATACAGCTGAAACGGCGTGTTCCATTGTATGAGAAGCCCAGTCGCCAAAGTAGCCCATTTGGAGCGTACCGTTTAAAGCGATTGTGCCTGCATACAAAATCGTTTCACGAAGCTCATAATTTTCCAGATCTTCAAGAAGCTTTGGAGCTGTTTCGATAACCGTCTGCAGAACCGCAAAGCACATTCTGTCCTGAAGCGGTGTATTTTCAACATTATGAAAGTATTGCTCGAATACGTGGCTCATCATGTCCACCATGCCGTATACGGTTTGATTTTCTGGGACAGTGAACGTATTTACAGGATCTAAAATAGAAAAGCGAGGATGAGTCACATTGCTGCCCCATACATATTTTTCGTTTGTTTCCCAGTTTGTAATTACGGAATCCGGGTTCATTTCAGAGCCAGTCGCAGCAAGGGTTAAAACAGTGCCAAATGGCAGCGCATCCTCTGCTGTGACTTTTTTGCTGAAGATGTCCCAAGCATCGCCGTCGTATTTGGCGCCGGCAGCAATTGCTTTTGTACAGTCAATAACACTTCCGCCGCCGACTGCAAGCAGAAAATCAATGTGATGGTTTCTGCATAGCTCTATGCCTTTTTCCACTGTCGCAAGACGCGGGTTCGGCTCTACACCTGACAGCTCATGGACAACAGCGCCCTCTTCTTTTAAAATGCTCGTGACTTGATCATATAGGCCGTTGCGTTTAATGCTTCCGCCGCCGTATACGAGCAGCACGTTCTTGCCGTATTGCTTTATTTCTTTTTTTAATTGTTCAATCTGGCCTTTTCCGAAGATCAGCTTCGTCGGATTATAATAAGTGAAATTTTCCATTGTAAAACCTCCAAATGATGCTGTAAAAAAACAGATTTCCCATTGTAACACAGGTTGACTAAAAGAAAAAGGGAAGCAGCCCTGCGGCTATTTCCCCTTTTTTTATAGAGATGCTTTTAAAATGGCAAGCACATCTTCTTTATTGAGTGATTTAAACTGGCCGAATGTACCGTTAGCCATAGCCTTGTCAGCAATTGTGTCAAGCTGCTCATCATTAATGTCATAATCAGCAAGACGGTTCGGAGCGCCAAGGCTTGTCCAGAATGCAGACAGCTTATCGATACCTTCACGTGCAATTTCTTCATCTGTTTTGCCTGCTTCTTCAACATCAAACACGCGAACTGCAAGCTGTTTCATGCGGGCAGGATTTTCAGACAATGTATGTCTCATCCAGTTCGGGAACAGAATCGCCAGTCCCCCTGCATGCGGAATGTCATAAACAGCAGATACTGCATGTTCAATATTATGAGTTGCCCAATCCCCTCTTGCACCCATAGAAAGCATGCCGTTTAATGCGATTGTTCCTGTGTACAGGATCGTTTCACGCAGTTCGTAATTTTCGAGATCATTAATCAGCTTAGGCGCTGTTTCAATGACTGTACGCAGAAGTGACTCACACATACGGTCCTGATACGGCGTATTTGATACATGATGGAAGTATTGTTCGAATACGTGGCTCATCATGTCAACCATACCGTAAATCGTGTGGTTTTTAGGAACGGTGAACGTATTCACTGGATCTAGAATAGAGAATTTAGGGAATACGAGCGGGCTGCCCCAGCCGTATTTTTCTTTTGTTTCCCAGTTTGTAATAACAGAGCCTGAGTTCATTTCAGAGCCAGTCGCGGCAAGAGTCAATACGGTTCCGAATGGCAGAGCATCCGTCGGCTGATGTTTTTTCGTGACGATATCCCACGCATCACCATCATACTTCGCTCCTGCGGCAATCGCTTTTGTACAGTCGATGACACTTCCGCCGCCGACAGCCAGCAAGAAATCAATGTTGTGTTCTTTACAGATGGCAACACCTTTATTAACAGTCGACACACGCGGATTCGGTTCTACGCCTGCTAGTTCATGTACGGTCACTCCGGCTTTATTCAGCTGTTCAATGACTTGATCATACAGGCCGCTGCGTTTAATGCTGCCGCCTCCGTAGACAAGCAATACGTTTTTCCCGTAAGGTTTGAGTTCCTCCGGAAGTCTTTCCACTTCCCTGCGCCCGAAAATTAATTTGGTCGGGTTCCAGTATGTAAAGTTTTGCATGACATCTCCTCCTTAGATTTTTTATTATGCAGAATGTCTTCACTACATGTAAAGCAATCAGCTCTCACCGGTCAGCATATCGCATGGTTTTATATGGCGGGGTGCTGGGAAAGAAACTGATAAAGACGAGGGCAAACAAGTTCCCCCTCAATATGGAGAATGCATGTATAGATTCTCCAATATGTCACAATCTATAACTGTTTTAATAATTCATGGAGGAGGTAGCAGAATATGAGTACCATTCAGAGAATTTGTCTTGTATTAACCATCATTGGCGCTATTAACTGGGGACTGATCGGATTTTTCCAATTTGACTTAGTAGCGGCCATTTTCGGCGGCCAAGGGTCAGCCCTTTCCCGCATCATTTACGGACTTGTCGGAATCGCCGGTTTAATCAACCTCGGCCTGCTGTTTAAGCCAAACGAGGAAAGATCACGTGAAGAGGCAGCAAACCCTGAAATGCGATAGGATCAAAAAGCACCGAACATTCTGTCCGGTGCTTCATTCGTTGTCAGGTCTGCGCGCCGGTGCTCACGAATTGTACATTCGCTGTGCTCCAATGCTGCCCTTCCTAAACTTCATTCGTTGAAAACAGGAAAACAAAAGCACCGGGCATTCCTGCCCGGTGCTTTTTTCATGCTTATTTTTTGATAAGGTCTTTGCGGTTGGACATTTCGATCCACTCTTCAAGCTTATCTTTTAATGTGTTGAAACCTTGTGGTGTAGAAGCTTCTTCGCTTACTTGCGCAGCTTTAGGTTTTCTTGGTTTGCTTTCTTTTTTCTCAGGCGCAGCTTGTGTCGCACGAATTGAAAGGCTGATTTTTCCTTTTTCTTCATCAACAGCTAGTACTTTTACTTGTACTTCGTCGCCAACTGATAGGTGCTCGTTGATATCTTTTACGAAACCGTGAGTCACTTCAGAAATGTGTACTAAACCTTGAGTTTCTTCATCTAATGCAACAAACGCACCATACGCTTGTAATCCTGTAACTTTACCAGTGTAAACACTGCCCACTTCAAATTTTGCTGCCATTCATAACAACTCCTAAGTTAAATTAAATATCTGTTTATACGCAATTTAAAATTATATCACACATGTCTCATTTCCGCAAAGAAAACTTTTTATGAAAAATGAGGTTTATGTACAGCAAAAAGGGGTAAACTGAAAATACCAAAGGCTTTCTAGTATTCCCCCCTTTTATTGGATGCGAACAAAAGGTTCGTATCTTTTTTTATGTTGTTTTATGCAGGAAGCGTTTTATTCTGACCAACGCTTCTTGAAGCTGCTCGATGGAGGTTGCGTATGAACAGCGGATGTATCCTTCACCGCTCGGGCCAAACACACTTCCCGGAACAACAGCCACTTTTTCCTGCGTCAGAAGCTCTTCGGCAAACTGCTCCGAGCTCATTCCCGTGCTTTTGATCGATGGAAAAGCATAGAAAGCGCCTCCCGGATGATGACAGCTGAGTCCGATTTCATTGAGCGATTCTACAAACAGATTCCGTCTTCTTCGATAGCTTTTTTTCATTTTTTCTACGTCTTCCATGCCGTTCTTCAGGCCTTCCAAGGCGGCAAACTGCGCCATTGCCGGCGCACACATCATTGCATACTGGTGAATTTTGAGCATTGCATTACGAAGCACCGATGGCGCTGCGGCAAAACCGAGTCTCCAGCCCGTCATCGCAAACGCTTTTGAAAATCCTGAGATGACAACCGTCCGTTCCTTCATTCCCGGTAATGCCGCTATGCTTGTAAATTCCTCATCATATGTCAGCTCCGCGTAGATCTCGTCTGCTAAGACAATTACATCATGTTTTTTGGCAAACTCGGCAATTTCATTCAGCTCTTCCTTCGAATAAACCGAACCTGTCGGATTCGATGGCGAGCAGATGAGAATCGCTTTTGTTTTTTCAGTGACAGCCGCTTCAAAATCTGCTGCCGTTGCTTTAAATCCTTTGTCTGCTGTTGTATGGACATGAACCGGAATGCCGCCTGCCAAAGAAACAAGCGCATCGTACGCCACAAAACACGGCTCAGGTATGATGACTTCCTCACCCGGATTCACAATGGCGCGGATCGCAATATCTAAGGCCTGGCTTGCCCCTACTGTCACAATCAGCTCATTGTCAGACGAATAGCGAAGGTCAAATCTGCTGCTTAAATAACGGCTGATTTCCTCGCGCAATGAGTATAAACCGGCATTTGCAGTGTATGACGTATACCCTTGTTCAAGAGAGAGAATGCTTGCTTCACGGACATTCCATGCGGTAACAAAGTCTGGTTCACCAACACCTAAGGAAATGACACCTTCCATCGTTGCCGCCAAATCAAAGAATTTGCGGATGCCGGACGGCTTTATTTGTTGTACATAGTCAGATAAATACGAAGTCATTTACGGTGACACCACGATTCTTTTGTCGTCGTCTCCTGTTTCAAACACTTTGCCGTCATGCTTGTATTTTTTCAGGATAAAATGGGTTGTCGTAGATACTACTGAATCAAGCGTGGACAGTTTATCTGAAACAAAACGCGCTACATCAGACATCGAATTGCCGCGAATCACGACAGACAAATCGTACACGCCTGACATCAGGTAAACGGATTCAACCTCTTGGAACCGGTAAATCCGTTCCGCCACTTCATCAAAACCGACTCCCCGCTTCGGCGTTACTTTGACGTCAATCATGGCTGTAACGCCCTCATGTCCGTCGACTTTTCGCCAGTCAATCATAGCGGAATAATCGATGATAACCTTTTCTTTTTCCAGTTTGTCAATAATCGTTTTTACTTCATCTACAGGGATGCCCGCCATTTTTGCGATTGTTTCTAAATCGGCGCGGCTGTTTTCGTCTAAAATTTCTAATATTTCTGTTTCTTTCTCTGTCAATTTCATTTGATTCACACCTTTGCAATGTCAAGAAATCTTCATGACATTATATCACGTTTTTTGACGAATGCTAAGAAAAAACAAGGAGAAACTTCCTCTAGAATTGACAATTTCAGGGCACAATACAGACATCTTATAAAAGGGAGTGACACAGAATGGAGGCGGTTTCACCAATAAGGCGGCTTACGGTCGATGGAGTGAATGTATACTACGAACACTATCAAAATCCGGGCAGGCAAACGCTTGTCTGTGTACACGGTTTTTTATCGTCAGCTTTCAGCTTCAGAAAAATAATCCCACTTCTCCGTGACAAGTACGACATCATCGCGCTCGATTTGCCACCTTTCGGCCAATCCGAAAAATCGAGAACATTTATCTATTCCTATCAAAACCTCGCTAAGCTTGTCATTGGGGTTTTGGAACACTTGCAGGTCAAACAGGCTGCACTTATCGGCCATTCTATGGGCGGGCAAATCTCGCTGTTTGCTGCTTTGCAAAAGCCGGAGCTTTTTTCAAAGGTTGTGCTGCTTTGCAGTTCAGGATATTTAAAACGTTCGCACCCGTCGATCGTTTTCGGGACCCACCTCCCCTACTTTCACCTTTATATCAAGCGCCGGCTCTCAAAAGAAGGCGTGATGAAAAATTTATTAAATGTTGTGCATGACAAATCGCTGATTGATGAAGAGATGATTGACGGCTATGGCAGGCCTTTTCAAGACAAGGAGATTTTCAAAGCCATGACAAGATTCATCCGCCATAGAGAAGGAGATTTAGAACCCGAGCAATTAAAGAAAATGAACAAGCCGGCTTTATTGATTTGGGGCGAGGAGGACCGGATCGTCCCTATGGAGATCGGTAAACGGCTGCACGGAGATTTGCCTGATTCCGTGCTGTACTCACTTGGCCATACCGGCCACCTAGTGCCTGAGGAACGGCCTGAATTTGTTTCCGAACATATTGCAGCGTTTATCAAATAAAATAAACCGGTGTGGTACCGGTTTTTTTAAGGCGTACAGGAGCTGCTGTCTTTTATGAATAAAAGCTGGCCGGCCACTTCCCGGCAGCTGTCGATCGGCAGCGTTTGTTCAAAAGATGCTTCAAATATATGCTGAATGCTTTTTGCCAACACATCGGGATCATCTTCATCATAGACGGCTTGGACAACATCAACAGCTTCCGTTTCGTAAAATTCTTCTCCATATTTAAAAGGGTCCCATGCGGAAATGATCTTGATCATTTCTCTGACCGCCTGACTTTCTTCCATATTCATCACCGCTTATAATAAATTTGCAGTTCTATTTTATCATAGTTACGCTAAGAAGATTAAACTACTTAAGGGGGTAACAGAATGAACTTTGATAAACAAGAAGAACGCCTAGGCACCCAATCGGTCAAATGGGACAAAACGGGCGAATTATTCGGCGTGACAGACGCACTCCCGATGTGGGTGGCGGATATGGATTTCCGCGCGCCGGAAGCAATAACCGAAGCATTAAAAGAACGCCTTGACCACGGAATTTTCGGTTATACGGCTCCAGATCAAAAAACGAAGGATGCGGTGTGCGGCTGGATGCAAAATAGGCACAGCTGGAAGGTGAACCCCGAAAGCATTACATTCAGTCCGGGCGTTGTCACCGCTTTGAGCATGGCGGTGCAAGCTTTCACGGACCCTGAAGACCAAGTGGTTGTCCAGCCTCCTGTATATACACCTTTTTACCATATGATTGAGAAAAACGGCCGGCGTATTTTACATAATCCGCTGCAAGAAAAAGACGGCGCATATGCAATGGATTTTGAGGACTTGGAGGCGAAGCTCAGTGATCCAAGCGTTAACATGTTTATTTTATGCAATCCTCATAACCCTTCAGGGCGTTCATGGAGCAGGGAGGATTTACTGAAGCTCGGCGAATTGTGCCTTAAGCACGGCGTCACAGTTGTATCTGATGAAATCCATTCTGACTTAATGCTGTATGGACACAAGCACACGCCGTTCGCTTCTCTTTCTGATGATTTCGCTGAGATATCCGTGACATGTGCTGCGCCGAGCAAAACATTTAATATCGCCGGATTGCAGGCGTCGGCAATCATTATTCCAGATCGGCTGAAGCGCGCCAAGTTTTCCGCAAGCCTGCAGCGCAACGGCTTAGGCGGGCTGAACGCGTTTGCCGTTACTGCGATCGAAGCCGCTTACTCAAAAGGCGGCCCCTGGCTCGATAAATTGACCTCTTACCTTGAGAAAAACATGAACGAAGCTGAAGACTTTTTGAGCACCGAGCTCCCAAAAGTCAGAATGATGAAGCCGGATGCGTCTTACCTGATCTGGCTCGATTTCAGCGCTTACGGCTTGTCCGACGCGGAGCTTCAGCAAAGGATGCTGAAGAAAGGGAAAATTATTTTAGAACCCGGCACGAAGTACGGGCCCGGCGGTGAAGGATTTATGCGCCTGAACGCAGGATGCCCTCTCGCAACCTTGCAGGACGGCCTGCGCCGCATCAAAGCCGCATTAGCATAAATATGGCTATTGAACGCCTTTACGTCTTCATTCGTAAAGGCGTTCTTTATAAAGGAATTTTATATTTTACTTCTAATATTTAGTGTTATAATAGATTCATATTTTATACGAAAGGATTTCACACGAATGGAAATGCTAAAAGACTATCTCCTGCATATCTGCTTTATTTTGTTTCCTATTCTTCTCTACCAAGTGTTTTGGCTTGGAAAACCGGCAATCCTTGTGCCCAAAATAAACAGCGGGTTGGTCACGTTATTTGCCTGCGGCGCCTCCGTTCTATGCATTATATTCCCTATTCAGGAAATGGACTACATACAATACGGCCTTCAGATGATTCCCGTTATCATTTGTTTATTCTACATCAGTACTGCTTCCGGGCTTACAGTCGCCGCATCTGTCTTATGTTTTGAACTGCTGTTTTATGAACCTTCCGCAATATTTGTTTTCACTTTGCTGCCTTTTCTTATGATCATCCCAATTTTATTTCAGAAAAAATGGCCCTTCATGTCAAAAGCGAGAAAACTGCTGCTGTCTATCGTGATTGGCTGCGTAGAGATCTTCTTATTTTTCGCCTCCAGCTGGATATTTTCCACCTTGAATATTTTAAATTTTCAAAATTCAGGAATTTTATTTTATGAGGCGGCTGTTTCAGGGCTGTTCCGCTCCAGCGTTCTTCTTTTAAGCATTTATATTATCGAAAGCATCGCCGAAAATATCGCGCTGCGTTCACAGCTTATCCATTCAGAAAAAATGACAATCGTGAGTGAACTGGCAGCGAGCGTTGCTCATGAAGTCAGAAATCCGCTGACGGTTGTCCGCGGGTTTGTCCAGCTGCTTTTTAATGATGAAACCCTTCAGAACAAATCGAGTACGGATTACAAAAAGCTTGTACTGTCAGAGCTTGACCGGGCGCAAGGCATTATTACAAACTATCTCGATATGGCCAAACAGCAATTGTACGAAAAAGAGGTTTTTGATTTATCAGCTCTTATCAAAGAGACAAGCTCCCTTATGGTGTCGTATGCCAATTACAAGTCGGTAACCGTCGAGGCTGAAGCAGAGCCGGGCCTGTTTATATACGGAGACGCAACAAAACTGAAGCAGGCTGTCATCAACCTGATGAAAAACAGCATTGAAGCGGTTCCCCATGGAAATGGGATGATCCACATATCAGCCAAAAGGAGCGGCCATACGATCGTGATCAACATCTCAGATAACGGAGTCGGCATGACGGACCATCAAATGCAAAAGCTGGGCGAACCTTATTATTCATTAAAAACAAACGGAACGGGACTCGGGCTCACCGTAACCTTTTCCATTATTGAGCATCATCACGGGACGATTTCGTTTAACAGCAGGTTCCAAAAAGGCACCACGGTGACGATTAAGCTTCCCGCTGACCTTCCTCACTAGCATATCGATTAGAACTTTAATAGAATAAATGTGAGGTGATGAAAGATGAGCACGTTTGAGACAGGCTCTATCGTTAAAGGATTTTATAAAACAGGTGTATACATAGGAGAAATCACTGCTTGCAGGCCGCAGCACTACTTAGTGAAAATCAAAGCGGTTCTCACCCATCCCGCTCAGGGGGACCTTCATCATCCAAAACAGGCGGATGTGCCGTTTTTTCATGAGAGAAAAGCGCTCGCATATGGCGAACAGACCAATATTCCCCATCATATGGTGAAGCCTTATGACGGTGAAGTGCCGGATTATGCCGAGTCTTTGCGAGAGGCAGCAGCACAGCTGAGAGCCAAATTGAATGAGGATGGTTCGGAGTGGGCAAAGCGCTCCCTGAATAATCTGGACGTTTTAGAAAAAGAATATTTTAACAGGCCATAGCCCAGTCTGACAAAAGATTGGGTTTTTTTATGTCGCGCGCTTAAACAATTCGGTTAAATCAATTCTTTCACCGATTGTCGGCGGTTTTGGCTTTTCGAGATACTGCTTATCCCGCTCAACAAGTTTAAAAAGCTTATATGCTGTGAGGGCGTCATCAAGCGCTTTATGATGGGTGCCGGTTCCGGTATCACCATACTCTTCGGCAGCTTTCCATAACCCCGTGAGTGTCCGATCTCCAAAAAAGTTTTTGTATTCAAGCGATAAATCTCTCATTTCTCCTTTAAACGGAAAAGGGATATGATTAAACATACAGTTTTGCTTCAACACCTTCATGTCCATGTTTCCCCACGTAATAATCGTGCTGTTTTTCTCTGGATCAAGCTCATTTAGTTTGCGGATAAAATCCTCGAATTTCATCCCCTCGTCTACCTGCTTTTGGGTTATTTTCAAAAATGATTTGCAGCGTTTCGTCAGCTTAGGGAATTTTTTCGGTCTGACATAGCTTGAAAACGTCTCAACTACTTCATCATCAACCGACTTTACAATTCCAGCTTCAATGATTTCCGGGAAAAAGTTTTGCGGACTGTACTTTCCTTCAGGCATCGTAAATTCGAAATCAATAATGAGTAAGCTGTTTGTCGCCACTTTTTTACACCTGCCTTTCCTCCGATCAGAAAATGCTATCTTTATAGTATATCAATTCCCCCGCTTGACCTTTCTTCATTTTCTAAAAATAATGAATTCTCCCAGCCGCTTTGTTTCTTTTAAATCGTGAATCGTTTCTTTATAATTAGTAAGGAACCCGAAATAATAAGAAGGTGATGTTATTTCTATCCGCAAGAAAAATTTTGTCATTGTGTGGCTGGCGAATTTCTTTGTATCAGCCAGCACAACGATGATCGTTCCTTTTCTCTCCTTATACATTGAGACGCTCAGCACTTTTTCAAACGGCTTTGTGCAAAGATGGAGCGGCTATGTGTTCGGGATTACTTTTCTCATGGCGTTTTTGGTATCCCCTTTTTGGGGGCGGTTCGGAGACAAACACGGATACAAGAAAATCCTTATGGCAACCGGCACGGGCATTGCCCTCAGCATTCTTTTAATGGGCTTTGTTACATCGGTGTACCAATTGTTTTTTCTGCGTATGGCAATGGGTCTTGTAACCGGATTCATCCCGACGTCTTTAGCAATGATTTCGGCACAGACTCCGAAGAGCACAGCCGGTAAAACCCTTGGCACGCTGCAAATGGGGCAAGTGTCCGGGAGCTTGTTCGGCCCGCTTTTGGGCGGCATGCTTGCTGATCGTTTCGGCTTTACGTATACCTTTTTTATCACATCCTTTGTGATTTTCTCATCTGTTCTTCTCGTATTATTCGGTGTCAAAGAACAGCCTCTTGCAGAGAAGACAGCCAAACGCACGTCTTACACGAGAAAGGAAGTGCTCTCCTATATTTTTCACCAGCCGGCGCTTTGGGTCATGATGCTGTTAACCATGCTGATCCAAACAGGCAATTTCAGCATCCAGCCGTTGCTCGCTTTATATGTAAATGAGCTGCACGGCCCTGTCAATCTTGCCTTTTTCTCCGGCATGGCATTTTCTGCGACGGGACTCGGGAGTTTGCTGCTGGCTAGAAAATGGGGAGACCTGGGAGACCGCTACGGCCACCGCCGCATTTTAATCGGACTTTTGCTCGCCGCTTCTTTCTTTTTTATTCCGCAGGCGCTCGCGTCCTCACTCAGCGTGCTCCTTGTGTTCAGATTTTTATTCGGAATGGCGATGGGCGGCTTGCTGCCATGCATCACGGCAGCGATCCGCGTTCAGGCTCCCGGCAGCATCCAAGGAGAGGTTCTCGGCTACAACGTCAGCTTTCGCTTTTTAGGAAATGTGCTAGGGCCTCTTCTCGGCGGAATCATATCGAGCCATTTTACAATTTCAGCTGCCTTTTATGTCACAGCATTTCTCTTTTTCGCCGGCGCCTGCCTGCTTTGGATCATGCAGAAATTCCGAAAAGATTCTTATGCCAAAGCAAGCTGATTCTCAGAAAAAACTAAGGAATCTTCTAAATTTAACCTTCTCGTAAACTCAAAAGAATGGTACGATATGGCTAGAATTTAGGAGAAAAGAGAGTGACCATGTTACGAAAAATAATCGGATGGATTTTGCTCCTTTGCATAATCCCATTGTTTGCATTTACAGTTATCGCTTCCGGAAAAGAAGTAAAACAAATGAAGTCCCTGGATCAGGTGCTTGATAAAAATATTGATCTGAAAGAGATCAGCCTTGTTCAGAACAGCTACATGTATGACAGGGACGGCACCCTTGTCTCGGAAATCGTCAGCGATCATGAAAACCGCGTGCTCGTTCCATTTGACAAGATTCCTGAGGAAGTCAAACAGATTTTCTTAACGTCTGAGGACCGCCATTTTTACGAGCATAAGGGCTTTGACTTTATGGGAATGGTGCGGGCAGCTGCTTCTAACGTAAAAGACAAGAAAATTGACCAGGGCGCCAGCACCATCACACAGCAGCTTTCAAGAAACTTGTATTTAAGCCACGAGCGCTCCTTCAGCCGTAAGCTGACTGAGCTCGCGTATTCCTATCAGCTGGAGAAAAAGTATACGAAAGATGAAATTCTTGAAGCTTACTTAAATACGATTTATTTTAACAATGGCGTTTACGGCGTCGGTTCAGCAGCTGAATTCTATTTCAGCAAACCGCTGAAATCTCTCACAGTGGGAGAAATGGCGTTTATCTGCGCTATCCCTAATAACCCTACATTATATGATCCTCTCAAACATTTTGACTACACGAAAAGCCGTCAAGAACGTTTGCTTAAAGGGTTAAAAAATGCCGGAGTCATTACGGACAAAGAACTGAAAAAGGCCGTAAAACAAAAAATCAAACTGGATGTTGAAAAAAGAGAAGACAAATATCCAGACTACGTTTCCTACGTCAATGATGAATTCACCCAGCTGGTGTCTGAATCAGAAGGTTTTGATAAACGCCTTCAAAAAGCGTCAGGAAAACAAAAAGAAAAGATCGAGAACGAGCTGTCCGCAAGAGTCAGCACGCTGATGAAAGACGGCGTGAAAATTTATACTGCGCTTGATCCGTACATGCAAAATCAAGTTGTGGCACAAATGAATTCCAAACTCCCGTATGCAAACGTACAGGGCGGAGCAGCTGTGATTAATCACCAGACGCATCAAATCATTGCTCTATCCGGCGGGAAAAACTATCAAAAGTATGATTTTAACCGTGCCTATCAGGCATACAGACAGCCGGGTTCATCCATTAAGCCGCTTCTTGATTACGGCCCTTATATTGAACAGACCGGCGCGACAACAAGCAGCACTATAGATGCCAGCAAGTTTTGCAGCAGAGATTACTGTCCGCAAAACTACAATAACCGCACGTATGGCACAGTAACGCTAGATACCGCGTTTAAAAATTCATATAATACACCGGCGATCAGAATGCTAGACCGTGTGGGCATCCAAAAAGCATTCAGTTACATTGAGCCGTATCATTTTACCAAGCTTGTCGACAGCGATTATCTTCTCCCGGCGGCGCTTGGCGGATTTACAAACGGCATGACGCCTCTTGAGATGACAAAGGCGTATACAACTTTCGGCAACAGCGGAAGCTACACGCCAAGCCATGCGATTACAAAGGTGACAGATCTTAAGGGAAAAACGCTTTATAAATGGAATGATAAGCCGACTCAAATATTCAGCGTTCGCACGAACATGCAGCTGAAAAAACTGATGTCTTCCGTTGTGAAAAGCGGAACAGGAAAAAAAGCGTATTTCAAGGCGCCTTACATCGGCGGTAAAACAGGAACATCAAATGATTATCACGATATGTGGTTTGTCGGCCTGACAGATACGTATACAATGGGTGTCTGGGTCGGAAAGGATACACCGAGCAGCGTTGAATATCTGCACAGCATCAGCCCTCAGCTTTCTATCTGGAAAGGAACGCTGCAAGCGGCTTATTAATTGGATCGGAGGGGATCTGGCGTGACATCAGAACAAATTCCAAATCGCGTTTTGCTGTTTGACGGCGTATGCAATTTATGCAACGGCGCCGTACAATTTATCATTAAGCGTGATCCAGACGGACTGATTTCTTTCACATCGCTGCAGTCGGAAACCGGACAGAGCCTGCTGAAAAAAAGCAGCCTCCCGACTGATCAGTTTGACAGCTTTGTCTTTATTGAAGACGGCCAAGTTTACACAAAGTCAACTGCGGCCATTAAGGTTTTCAGGCATCTGCGGGGCCCATGGCGGCTCTTCGTCCTGTTTTTCGCAGTGCCTAAGCCCCTGAGAGATGCGGTCTATTCTTTTATTGCCAGAAACCGCTATAAGTGGTTTGGCAAAAAAAATGAATGTATGCTCCCCTCCCCTTCTATTAAAAAAAGATTTTTACCATAAACGAAAAAAATGGCTAGGAACCTAGCCATTACAGATTGGTGACAACATCCTAAAACGGCATCGTTTTAGGATGTTGTTATTTTTACAGCGTAATTGAAAACCCTTGAAGTCTAGGAAGAGCGAGCATCAGAGCTGACCTTTCACAGAATGTGATGACAGCGGTGTTAAGCAATTAACCGCCGTTCTAGCACCGGAGTTCAGGATGACAACGAATGCAGGGGTTTGCCGATACGCTAAAAATGGCTAGCTTACACAGGTAAGCTAGCCATTATGCTATTATAAAGCTTGATAAATATGAACAGAATACCGATAACAAAGGTAAACCAAAACAGCAGTTCCAATAGAATGAATCCGATTAATGACATAAGAGAAAGCGTCGAATAAATCCGGTATACGATAAACACAAAGTAAGCAAGCGTGACAACCGCAAACCAGATCACAATCCAGATGGCATTTTGCAAGAGCACAAAGGATAGAATCCCGCCGCCTAAATAAACCATGGAGCCCATTCTGATTTTTTTCAGGTTGTTTCCTTCCGGATCGTTAGCAAAAAACAGCAATGACAGTTCTGTCACGGTATTTGCAATTAATTTCAGAGCGGACAGGACCATAAAGTATAAAAGTGCAAAGGCAGCAAATAACGCAAGCCTGATCCCTTTCTCTGAAAAATAATCGAGCATTCCATCATACATTCCAAATGAAGACAGCATCTTCAACGCATAAAGTGAAGTTGAAATGGATAAAGACGAACTAAAAAGCAGGATCGCAATCAGCGGAAAGTATCCTGTCAAATAAGTATTTTTCATATAAAAAAGTCCCTTTCTATAATCTACCTCATTTATTATGGAGGACATAAAACACATTGACAAGATAAATTATTCCATTTTTTCTCCTTTTTACGAATTACGATCCCAAATCTTCACAAAGCAGCTTTTTGAGAGTAAAGTAGTACGCAGGAATCATAAAACGTAAGGAAGTTTACTATGAAAAAAACATTGAAACTGCAAACCAGACTCACCATATTTGTTTGTATCGTTGTGTTAATCGCACTGCTTATTACATTTTTTACAGTCGGTGCCCAAACCACCAAGCGGATTAGAGATCAGGAAAAGGCCACAGCGTTACAGACTGCTGAAATGGTAGCCGAAGCGCCGATCACAGCCTCCGCTTTAGAGAACGGGAAAAAACAGAAGGAACTGCAGAGCTACACAAAACGGGTTCAGAAAATCACCGGCACAGAATTTGTCGTCGTCATGGATATGAACGGTATTCGCAAAACCCATCCTGACCCAAGCAAAATCGGAAAAAAATTCATGGGCGGCGATGAATCCGAAGTATTAAAAGGACATGTCCATATCAGCACGGCCTCTGGCACGCTCGGGAAATCGCAGAGGGCTTTCGTCCCTGTCTACGCGGAGAACGGAAAACAGGTCGGTGCAGTCGCGGTCGGAATCACCGTAAATGAAATAGATGAAGTGATCAGTCACAGCTTACGGCCGCTCTACTTTATTATCTGCGTCAGCATCTTCGTCGGAGTGATCGGGGCTGTGATTGTTGCCCGCACGGTAAAAAATATTATGTACGGACTTGAACCTTATGAAATTGCCACTCTTCTTGAAGAACGGAGCGCGATGCTGGAATCGACGAAGGAAGGAATACTCGCTGTCGATGAACACGGCAAAATCAAACTTGCCAACGCGGAAGCAAAGCGCCTATTCGTGAAAATGGGCATTCATGCGAATCCCGTTGACCAGGATGTCAATGACATCCTGCCGAAAAGCCGCTTGAAAAATGTCATTGAGACAAAAAAACCGCTTCAAGACAGAGATGTCCGCATTAATGGCTTAGAGCTTGTGTTCAATGAAGTTCCCATCCAGCTGAAAGGACAAACAGTTGGAGCGATTGCGACATTCCGGGACAAAACCGAGGTAAAACATTTAGCTGAACAGCTTTCAGGTGTTAAAATGTATGCAAACGCACTGAGAGCGCAGTCTCATGAATTTATGAACAAACTGCACGTGATATTAGGTCTCGTCCAGCTGAAAGAGTATGACGATCTTGGAGATTATATTAAAGATATCGCCATTCAGCAAAAATCAGAAACAAGCGAAATTATAAATGATGTCAAAAGCTCCGTGCTGGCCGGTTTTCTGCTTGGAAAACAAAGCTTTATCCGGGAGCAGGGCGCAAATCTTGATATTGAATGCAGCGGTGTCATCCCGAACGCGGCAGACCCTTCAGTCATTCATGAACTCATTACAATCATCGGAAATCTCATCAACAATGCCTTGGACGCCGTTGCCAATATGCCGAAAAAACAAATCACCATGTCCATGCGTTTTCATAACAGCATACTGGATATTGAAATTACTGATACAGGAGCAGGCATGTCTGAAGAAGATCAAGCCAAAGTCTTTGAACAAGGCTATTCAACAAAGGGCAAAAACCGGGGATTCGGCCTTTACTTTACACAGCAAAGCATCGAGAATTTAAAGGGCCAAATGATCCTCACAAGCGAAGAGAATGAAGGAACGACATTCAGTCTTCGCATCCCGTACGAACCGAAGGAGGAAAATCATGATTAATGTACTAATAGTTGAAGATGACCCCATGGTGGGTGAATTAAATAAACGATACTTAAGCCAAATGGAAGGCTTTCAGCTGAAAGGCATCGCCTCTTCCTTCCAAAGCGCACTGCATATTTTAGGAGAGCATCACATCGACCTCATTTTGCTCGATATTTATATGCCGGGAAAAAACGGGCTGGAACTGCTAACGGAGCTGAGAGCCCAAAATGAAGCGGTTGACGTCATTGTCATTTCAGCAGCAAGCGAGCTTGACGTTATCAAAAAAACACTTCGTTACGGAGCTGTCGATTATTTAATCAAACCGTTTGAATTTGAGCGTTTCCAAACTGCCCTGTCCGATTACAGACGAAAACAAAAGGTATATTCAACCCATCGCAACATGAGCCAAAAAGAACTGGACGCCGAGCTGTTCCAAAAGAAAGAAGCAACAGAAAAAGTGCAGCTTCCTAAAGGCCTGACAAAAAGCACGCTGAAGCTGATTTGGTCCAGCATCCAGTCATTTGAAAATGAATCATTTACAACAGAGGACTTGGCAAAGCACACAGAAATCTCTCAAGTGTCCATTCGGAAATACTTAAAATTTCTTGAAGATATTCAGGTTTTAGATGTAGAAATGGCGTACGGAACAATCGGAAGGCCTGTGTTTCAGTACAACGTCAACACAGGAAACCTTAACGGAATTAAACAATACCTATAAAAAAATGCACTGTTCCCTCTGGACAGTGCGTTTTTTCTGTCATATCACTTGCCAAGATGCTTGATTCTATTGATGATACGTTATACAAGAATAATAAAGGGTTTTTTGCGTTTTTGATCAAACAATTCTAAAAATAGATATTTTTAAAAAATTATGAGAAATTCTATTTCTTTCTTATGAGTAAAATGATAAATTATGATTGGTTAGTTGATCCCAAAAACTAAGTCATAAGTCTCACTTCAGAACGAGATGTCACGGTTTTCCGCCCGGAACGCCTTCCGCATCCTTCTCTTCCCCGCCTTTCGAAGGAAACACTCACACCACGCTTATACAGGGAAGATCAGACTGTCTAGCGCATTCCATTTGTTATTATCAGAAAATTTTATCGATTCTAAGAAATTGTTCAGGACAGCTCATCACATGACTGGCCGGATCAGCTATGAACCAAATTTTTCTGGGGGGTTATATCTTGAATAAACGAAAAATCGGATTGGCGATGTCCCTTGTGATCGCAGCAGGCACCATTTTAGGAGCATGCGAAAACAGCGAGAAAAGCAGCAGCACAAGTGCTGACAAAAACAAATTCAGTGTGGCGATGGTTACTGACGTCGGCGGAGTGGATGACAAATCCTTCAACCAATCAGCATGGGAAGGCATTCAAGCCTTCGGGAAAGCAAACGGTCTGGAAAAAGGAAAAAACGGTTACGATTATCTTCAATCAAAGTCAGATGCTGACTACACCACAAACTTAAATAAGTTGGCGCGTGAGAACTTCGACTTAATTTACGGCGTCGGCTACTTAATGGAGGACTCCATCAGCGAAATTGCTGATCAGCGCAAAAATACAAACTTTGCGATTATAGATGCCGTTGTAGATAAAGACAACGTTGCAAGTATTACGTTTAAAGAGCAGGAAGGCTCATTTCTCGTCGGAGTGGCCGCAGCTTTATCAAGCAAATCACAAAAAATCGGATTTGTAGGCGGCATGGAATCAGAGTTAATTAAAAAATTCGAGGTCGGCTTCCGAGCAGGCGTGAAGGCCGTAAGACCTCATGCAACAGTTGAAGTGAAATATGCAGGCGGTTTTGATAAAGCCGATGTCGGCAAAGCCATTGCCGAAAGTATGTATAAATCAGGCGTGGATGTTATTTATCACTCCGCAGGCGCCACAGGCACAGGTGTTTTTACTGAAGCGAAAAACCTGAAAAAAGAAGATCCAAAACGCGATGTCTGGGTCATCGGTGTCGATAAAGACCAATACGCAGAAGGCCAGGTAGAAGGAACAGATGATAACGTCACCCTCACTTCCATGGTCAAAAAAGTAGATATAGCGGTTGAAGATTTAACGAAAAAAGCGAGCGAAGGAAAGTTCCCGGGCGGCGAAATGCTCACCTATGGCCTTGATCAGGACGGGGTTGGCATTTCCCCATCAAAACAAAATCTTTCAGATGATGTAATCAAAGCGGTTGATGAATGGAAGAAAAAAATCATCGGCGGATTGGAAGTGCCGGCGACTGAGAAAGAGCTGAAAACCTTCAAAACTGAATAAGAATCGCAGGGATAAGGAGGTCGAGCCCTTATCCCTTGTTTTTCTTTTATTTTGAATAAAGGAGCGGTCAAATCAATGGAATATGTCATTGAAATGCTCAATATCCGAAAGGAGTTTCCAGGGATCGTTGCCAATGACAATATCAATCTTCAGGTCAAAAAAGGCGAAATACATGCGCTGCTCGGTGAAAACGGAGCGGGGAAATCAACGTTGATGAATGTCCTGTTCGGTCTGTATCAGCCGGAGCGGGGTGAAATTCGGGTGCGCGGCCAGAAGGTCCACATCAACAGCCCCAACAAAGCAAATGACCTTGGAATCGGAATGGTGCATCAGCACTTTATGCTTGTTGACACCTTTACAGTTGCTGAAAATATTATTCTCGGGAAGGAGCCAACAAAGTTTGGCAGAATTGACCGAAAACGGGCTGTCCAAGAGGTGCAGGACATTTCTGATCGATACGGCCTTCAGATTCGTCCAGAAGCAAAAGTCTCTGACATATCAGTCGGCATGCAGCAGCGTGCAGAGATATTAAAAACCCTCTACCGCGGGGCAGACATTCTGATTTTTGATGAACCGACGGCCGTATTGACCCCTCATGAAATCAAAGAGCTGATGCAAATCATGAGGAATCTGGTCAATGAAGGGAAATCAATCATTTTAATCACCCATAAGCTGAAAGAGATTATGGAGGTTTGTGACCGCGTGACCATTATCCGCAAAGGGAAAGGCATCAAAACACTTGATGTCCGTGATACAAACCAAGACGAGCTCGCCAGCCTAATGGTCGGCCGAGAGGTCTCGTTCAAAACCGAAAAGAAGACGGCTCACCTGGGCGCGGAAGTGCTTGCGATTGACGGAATGACCGTAAAGGATACCCGCGGAGTAGAGGCGGTCAGGAATTTATCGCTTTCTGTCAGAGCCGGAGAAATTGTCGGTATAGCCGGCGTCGACGGAAACGGCCAGTCGGAACTGATTGAAGCAATAACAGGGCTCCGCAAAACAGATTCAGGAACAATCACCTTAAACGGAAAACAGATCCAAAGCCTGACGCCCAGAAAAATCACCGAATCCGGTATCGGGCATATTCCCCAGGATCGCCATAAACACGGTCTCGTCCTCGATTTTCCGATCGGAGAAAATATCGTGCTGCAAAGCTATTATAAAAAGCCGTATTCAACATTTGGCGTGTTACATAAAAGTGACATGTACAAAAAAGCACGCAGCCTGATCAGCGAGTACGATGTCAGAACGCCGGATGAATATACACACGCCCGGGCATTGTCAGGCGGAAACCAGCAAAAAGCGATTATCGGGCGGGAAATTGACCGGAACCCTGATGTATTAATCGCCGCCCAGCCGACTCGCGGCCTTGATGTCGGGGCGATTGAATTTGTCCATAAAAAGCTCATTGAGCAGCGTGATGCCGGAAAAGCCGTTCTTCTCCTCTCATTTGAGCTTGATGAAATTATATATCTAAGTGACAGAATCGCCGTTATTTTTGAAGGACACATTATCGCCATCGTCAATCCGCAGGACACCACTGAGCAGGAGCTCGGTCTTTTGATGGCGGGTAGCACGCAAAAGGAAGCGGGGAACACAAATGGTTAAACGACTCTCTCATTTACTCGTGCCGCTCATTGCAATCATACTCGGTCTTGCGGCCGGCGCGCTGATTATGCTTGCGAGCGGATACAGTGTAATCAGCGGATATTCGGCTTTATGGAACGGGATATTCGGAGAAATCTATTATATCGGCGAAACCATCCGCCAAATTACGCCTTATATTTTATCCGGGTTGGCTGTCGCTTTTGCGTTCCGAACCGGACTCTTTAATATCGGCGTCGAGGGCCAACTGCTCGTCGGCTGGACAGCGGCAGTCTGGGCCGGAACGGCATTTGACGGGCCGGCTTATCTTCACATGCCGCTCGCTCTGATTACTGCGGCAGCTGCAGGAGGATTATGGGGTTTGATTCCCGGCGTTTTGAAGGCGCGCTTCTACGTTCATGAGGTCATTGTCACGATTATGATGAATTATATCGCGCTGCATATGACCAATTACATCATTTCAAACGTCTTGACAGATCGTCAGGATAAAACGGAGAAAATTCATGAATCCGCCTCCCTTCGCTCGCCGTTTCTAGAACAGATCACCGATTACTCACGGCTGCATTGGGGGATCATCGTCGCCCTTCTCGCAGCAGTTGTTATGTGGTTTATCATCCACAAAACAACAAAGGGATTTGAACTTCGTGCAGTTGGATTCAATCAGCATGCCTCCCAGTATGCCGGCATGAGCGTTCGGAAGAATATCATGACCTCCATGCTCATCTCAGGTGCTTTTGCAGGCCTTGCCGGTGCCATGGAGGGCCTTGGAACATTCGAATACGCAGCAGTGAAAGGCGCATTTACCGGCGTAGGCTTTGACGGTATCGCTGTCGCTCTTCTCGGGGGGAACACAGCTGTCGGAGTTGTGCTGGCGGCATGCCTGCTTGGCGGCCTGAAAATCGGCGCGTTAAATATGCCGATTGAATCAGGCGTTCCGTCAGAGGTCGTCGATATTGTGATTGCCATTATCATTCTGTTTGTGGCTTCTAGCTACGCCATTCGTTTTGTCATGGGCAAATTGAAGAAAAAGGGGGCGAACTAAGTGGACTTTGTGCAGATTTTATCTATCATTGTCCCAGCCACACTCGTCTATGCGGCCCCGCTTATTTTAACGGCTCTCGGCGGCGTGTTTTCCGAGAGATCAGGTGTTGTGAATATCGGACTTGAAGGCCTCATGATAATCGGGGCGTTCACCAGCGTGTTATTTAATTTATTCCTTGGCCCGGAATTGGGTGCCGCCGCGCCTTGGCTTTCTCTCCTTGCCGCCATGGCAGCAGGCGCGCTGTTCTCACTGATTCACGCGGCAGCAGCAATTTCGTTTCGCGCAGATCAGACAGTCAGCGGAGTGGCCATTAACATGCTGGCGCTTGGCGCAACTTTATTTATTGTAAAACTGATCTATGGCAAGGCGCAGACTGACAAAATCCCTGAGCCTTTTTACAAGACGAAAATCCCCGGCTTAGGCGACATTCCCGTATTGGGAAAGATTTTTTTTTCGGATGTCTATTATACGTCTATTTTGGCAATTGCACTGGCGTTTATTTCTTGGTTTATCTTGTTTAAAACGCCGTTCGGCCTTCGTATTCGTTCTGTCGGGGAGCATCCTTTGGCAGCGGATACGATGGGAATCAACGTATATAAAATGCGCTATATCGGCGTGATGATCAGCGGACTGTTCGGCGGACTCGGAGGCGGCGTATATGCCTCAACAATTGCGCTTGATTTCACGCACTCTACCATTTCTGGGCAAGGCTTTATCGCCCTGGCAGCGCTTGTATTCGGAAAATGGCATCCGATTGGAGCACTGGGCGCAGCCCTGTTTTTCGGATTTGCCCAAAGCTTAAGCATCATCGGCTCACTGCTCCCTCTTTTTAAAGACATACCAAATGTGTATATGCTGATGGCTCCTTATGTATTAACGATTCTCGCTTTAACAGGCTTTATCGGGCGTGCAGATGCGCCTAAAGCCAATGGCGTGCCTTATATCAAAGGAAAACGATAAACCATTCTCCCTGGGAAGGCCGCTTCTCAGGGATTTTTTTCTAATCCAAAAGACCCTCTTAATTTAGTTGTTTATCACTTTTTTAAATTAAAAAAATATAAAGTGTTAACGCTTTCTTGTAGACTGTAACAAACAATACATGGGGGTGTATGACATGGGAGCAATTCCAAAAACGGGTACAATTTCACCTGAGCAAAAAGACCCACAGGAGAAAAACCTGTTTCAAAAAATATGGTCCTGGGAAATCGGTGTGATTCCTCTGCCATTATACACAGTATTAGCTATTATTATTATTCTTGCAGCCTATTACAATGAGCTGCCCGCAAATATGCTTGGCGGGTTTGCCATCATCATGATTCTGGGCGTGTTTCTAGGAGACATCGGCCAGCGCATACCGATATTGAAGGATATTGGCGGCCCTGCCATTTTATCTTTGTTTGTTCCTTCATTTTTAGTCTTTTACAATGTGCTGAATCCAGCATCTTTAGACGCTGTAACCAATTTGATGAAAACGTCTAACTTCCTTTATTTCTATATCGCTTGCCTGGTTGTTGGAAGTATCCTTGGAATGAACAGAACTGTTTTAATACAGGGTTTTATCAGGATGTTCGTCCCGCTTGTTGCAGGAACGATCGCAGCAGTTGCGGCCGGCATACTTGTCGGATTTATTTTTGGCTACAGTGCCTACGATTCCTTTTTCTTTGTTGTTGTTCCGATTATTGCCGGGGGAATAGGCGAAGGAATTTTGCCGCTCTCCATCGCTTATTCACAAATACTCGGTTCATCTGCTGATGTGTACGTGTCTCAGCTGGTCCCTGCTGCTATTATCGGAAACGTTTTTGCTATCATCTGTGCCGCTTTAATGAAAAAGCTTGGAGATAAGCGGCCTGATCTAAACGGAAACGGACGACTCGTTAAATCTAAGAAAGCAAATGAAATTTTCAATCAAAAAGAAGCTGAAGCAAAAATTGATTTTAAACTGATGGGAGCCGGCGTTCTGCTCGCGTGTACCTTCTTTATTTTCGGCGGGTTATTGGAGAAATTCATCTTCATCCCGGGCGCGATCTTAATGATTATTTCAGCTGCTGCTGTCAAGTATGCGAATATTCTTCCAAAAAAAATGGAGGATGGCGCTTACCAGCTTTATAAGTTTATTTCATCAAGCTTTACATGGCCGCTGATGGTCGGTCTCGGCATCCTCTTTATTCCATTGGATGACGTGGCATCAGTGATCTCTATTCCATTTGTCATCATTTGTATTTCCGTTGTTGTCGCGATGATTGCTTCTGGCTATTTTGTAGGCAAGCTGATGAACATGTACCCGGTTGAATCCGCCATTGTTACCTGCTGCCACAGCGGTCTCGGCGGAACGGGTGATGTTGCAATTCTATCAGCGTCAGGAAGAATGGGCCTTATGCCATTCGCCCAAATTTCCACCCGTCTCGGCGGTGCAGGCACAGTCATTTGCGCGACCGTTCTGCTTCGTTTTTTCACTTCATAATGAGAAAAAGAGTTCCGTTCTATGCGGAACTCTTTTTTTATCTGTTCACAATTCGAATATACTCCCGTGGACCGAACGGCAGATCCTTTGATTCCATTTCACTCATTCTGGCTGACAGGTGGTGCTCCAATAAATACAGCTCCCACTCATCACTAGCCGCACCGCTGCGTCCGTCATATTGATTCAAAATGAATGCCCCTGTGAATACTGAGCAGAATAAACCTGAGCACATCAGAACCTTTCTCTTCACATGACCAGCTCCTCACATTCAGCTTGATCAGGATTGATTTTAAATATACAAATAACATCTTTTTTGTTAGACTTATTTTGAGGTCAAAAGAACTCATAAAAACCTATTGCAGCAGTTCGAAGCATGGCGGCTTCCAAAAAAGTGCGATATAATTTGGACTGGGTCGTTTGACCGTATATTTGATACATAGCGCATTTCTTAATTGAGAACGAGAAAAAGGAGGTCTTATTTTTGCAGCTCTTACATTTTGCTATTTTATCGCCTTTTTTATTTGCTTTTATCATTCCCTTCTTGGCTAAGTACGCAAAAAGAGTGCACACGGGCTGGTTTGTTCTGATCCTGCCCGTCTTGCTGTTTATATACTTTCTCCCCATGATCAGGATGACACAGTCGGGAGACACACTGCGTTCGGTACTAGAGTGGATTCCTTCACTTGGCATTAACTTTACTGTTTATATAGACGGTCTCGGATTGTTATTTGCCTTGCTGATCACAGGCATCGGCTCTTTGGTCACTCTTTACAGCATTTTTTATTTATCGAAGGAAAAAGAACAGCTTGGGCCGTTTTATGTCTATTTATTGATGTTCATGGGCGCCATGCTTGGGGTCGTTCTTGTAGACAATGTCATGGTTCTCTATATGTTTTGGGAACTCACAAGCCTTTCATCCTTTTTGCTGATCGGCTATTGGTATCAGCGTGAAAAGTCACGCTACGGCGCCGCCAAATCACTTTTGATTACGGTCAGCGGCGGGCTGTGCATGCTCGGGGGATTTATTCTCCTTTATCTGATAACGGATTCCTTCAGTATTAGAGAAATGATTCATCAGGTTCAATTAATTGCCGGCCACGACTTGTTTATCCCGGCTATGATTCTTATTTTATTAGGGGCATTTACAAAGTCCGCGCAATTCCCTTTTTATATCTGGCTTCCCGATGCGATGGAAGCTCCGACGCCTGTCAGCGCTTATCTCCATTCAGCTACCATGGTAAAAGCCGGGATTTATGTGATTGCGAGATTCAGTCCTGTTTTCGCCTTTTCAGCTCAGTGGTTTTGGATTGTGTCCCTCGTTGGGCTCTTTACGATGGTTTGGGGTTCATTCCATGCGGTGAAACAAACTGATTTAAAATCGATTTTGGCGTTTTCAACCGTCAGCCAGCTCGGTATGATCATTTCAATGCTTGGGGTCAGTGCGGCAGCCCTTCATTACGGCCATACAGAATATTATACGGTTGCTGCGATGGCTGCCATTTTCCATTTAATCAACCACGCTACCTTTAAAGGAAGCTTGTTTATGGCAGTCGGGATTATCGATCACGAAACAGGCATACGGGATATCCGGAAGCTTGGCGGACTAATGGCGATAATGCCGATTACGTTTACGATTTCCTTAATCGGGACATTTTCAATGGCCGGACTTCCGCCATTTAACGGATTTTTGAGTAAGGAAATGTTTTTCACGAGCATGCTTCGCGTGACACATTTCGATTTGTTCAACGTGCAGACATGGGGTGTTCTGTTCCCTGTTCTCGCCTGGATCGGAAGTGTATTTACGTTTATCTACAGCATGAAATTGCTGTTTAAAACATTCAGAGGAAATTACCAGCCTGAGCAGCTTGAAAAACAGGCTCACGAAGCGCCAGTTGGCATGCTCGTGTCACCTGTCATTCTGGTCGCGTTCGCTGTCAGTCTCTTCTTTTTCCCGAATATCCTGTCCTACAGCTTGATAGAGCCTGCCATGAACTCCATCTATCCGACACTCCTGGACAGCCATGAGAAATTCCATGTTCACATTTCGCAGTGGCACGGTTTTACAACGGAAGTGCTGATGACTGCAGGGATTATTATTATCGGCACGATCGGATATTTGACGATGAATAAGTGGAAGGGAATCTATAGGCTGTTTCCTTCAAAGCTCACGCTCAATCGGTTATACGACAAGCTTGTCACTCTGATGGAAAAAGGCTCTTACCGAGTCACTAAACAATATATGACCGGATTTTTAAGGGATTATTTGCTGTATATCTTCGCTGGTTTCATCATTCTGATGGGCGGAGCTTTTGTTATCAAAGGCGGATTTTCCTTTACGACGGAAGGCATGGCTAAAATCGGTGTATACGAAATCATTCTGACGCTTGTCATGATCAGCGGCACAGCGGCGACTGTTTTTGCAAGATCAAGACTGACAGCGATTATTTCACTCGGTGTTGTCGGTTATACGCTCGCATTGTTTTTTGTGATTTTCAGAGCCCCGGACCTGGCATTGACCCAGCTCGTCATTGAAACCATTTCTGTCGCACTGTTTCTGCTTTGTTTCTACCATTTGCCGAAACTGCGGCTGAAAAAGAAAACGAGAACGTTCCGGATGACGAATTTTATCATTTCTTTAGGCGTCGGTTTGATCGTCACTCTGCTCGGCATTGCATCTTCAAGCCAGCGCACAAAAGACAGCATTGCAGCCTTCTTCACAAAACACAGCCACGATCTCGGCGGTGGAGATAATGTCGTCAATGTCATCCTCGTTGATTTCAGGGGCTTTGATACGATGTTTGAAATAACTGTGCTGACGATTGCCGCTCTTGGCATTTACAGCATGATTAAAACAAAAGTAAAAGAGGAGGGGAAAAGCGGTGAATGAACAAAAAACAAATGACTTAATTCTTCAAACCGTGACAAAGCTTGTATCCTTTATCATTTTGCTTTTCTCTTTCTATTTATTTTTATCAGGGCATAACGCGCCTGGAGGAGGCTTTGTCGGCGGGCTGATTACATCCTCTTCCATCGTTCTATTGCTGCTGGCATATGATTTAAAAACCGTGCGTTCGATTCTGCCGGTTAATTTCATATATGTCGCGGGAGCCGGACTTCTTCTCGCTGTATTAACCGGCGTTGGCTCCTTTGTCTTCGGGGCTGCTTTTTTAACCCATACATTCGGCTATTTTCAGCTGCCGATCCTTGGGAAAACGGAGCTTGCCACGGCGACTATTTTTGATTTAGGCGTTTATCTTGTTGTCGTAGGCATTACCATGACCATTATTCAAACGATTGGAGAGGAAGAATAATGGAAATCTTAATGGCTGTTTTAGCCGGTATTATTTTTATGGCTGCGACGTATTTACTGCTGTCTAAAAGCCTGCTTCGCGTCATTATTGGAACAGCTTTGTTAAGCCATGGCGTTCATTTAATGCTTTTAACTATGGGAGGATTAAAGAAAGGCGCCGCTCCAATTTTGAGCGAGCATGCCAAATCATTTGTCGATCCGCTTCCGCAAGCCCTGATCTTGACGGCAATTGTCATTTCATTTGGCGTAACATCATTCATCCTCGTCATGGCCTTTCGGGCTTATCAGGAATTGAAATCGGACGATATGGATCAAATGAGGGGAAATGATCAACATGAATAATTTCGTTATTTTGCCAATCCTGATCCCGCTCCTGTCGGCCATTCTGCTGATTTTCATGACGAAAAATCTGATGCTCATGCGAATCTTCAGCACTGCGGCATCGGCAATCGGGATTGTGATCAGCGGCATACTCGTACAGACTGTCTTTACAAAAGGTATCCAGACACTCAGTCTGGGCGGCTGGAAAGCGCCGTACGGCATTGTGCTCGTCGCAGACCAATTCGCCAGCCTGCTCGTTCTTACAACAGCGGTCATCGGTTTATTGGTTGGGCTTTATTCCTTCCGTTCCGTCGGTGAAAAACGCGAGCGTTCCTTTTATTACTCTGGCGTGCAGTTCTTGCTTGCCGGCGTCAGCGGAGCGTTTTTAACAGGCGATTTATTTAATATGTACGTATTTTTTGAACTTCTGCTTATTGCTTCCTATATGCTGATTGTATTAGGCGGCACAAAAATTCAGCTGCGGGAGTCCATTAAATATATTGTGTTTAATATCGTGTCGTCGGCTATGTTTGTCATCGGTGTCGGCTTTTTATACGCTGTAACCGGTACGTTGAACATGGCGGACTTAAGCGCCAAAATCAGCGAATCAGGACAAACTGGGCTGATTACTGTCATCGGTGTCCTGCTGCTGATTGTATTTGGTATGAAGGGCGGAATCTTCCCCCTCTACTTCTGGCTTCCAGGCTCGTATTACGCGCCTCCGGCGGCAATCTCGGCATTGTTCGGCGCATTGCTGACCAAAGTCGGTTTATATGCGATCACCAGAGTGTTCACATTGATTTTTATTCATGATACAGCCTTTACCCACCAGCTGATGATTTGGCTGGCGGCGCTGACTGTGATTTTCGGTGTTATCGGTTCACTCGCTTATTCGGATGTCATGAAAATTGTGATCTACAACATTATCACCGCTGTCGGCGTGATTTTGTTCGGTGTGGCAGTTCATACCCCGGCATCCATTCAAGGTGCGATTTACTACCTGATTCACGATATGCTGATAAAAGGCGCTTTATTTATGCTGGCGGGCACGCTGATCGCGTTGACTGGAACTGCGAGCCTGCATAAAATGGGCGGACTGATCAAACGCTATCCTGTTCTTGGATGGATGTTTTTCATTTCAGCTATTTCACTCGCGGGCATCCCGCCTCTCAGCGGATTTGTCGGCAAATTTAAGATTGCGGAGGGCGGCTTCGCGGAAGGTGAATTTACGATATCCATGCTGATTCTGCTTTCAAGTCTGCTCGTACTATACTCTGTGCTGAGAATCTTTATACAAGCGTTTTGGGGCGAAGAAAAAGAAACACCAAAACCAAATCAAAGAACAGCTAAAGGCCTTCTTTATCCGGCAGCGATTTTTCTCTTACTGTCTCTCCTCTTCGGTTTGGGTACGGAATGGGTGTCACCTTACGTTGATCAAGCGGCTGAGACGCTGCTGAATCCGGAAAAATATATTGAAGCTGTTTTGAAGGAGTAGATCGCATGGCTTTTCAAATGTTATTAAATGTGTTTCTCGCATTTTGCTGGATGTTTTTGAGCAATGATCCAAGCGCCGCAGGATTTATCACAGGCTATATGCTGGGAATGCTCTCTCTCTTTTTCTTCCGGCGCTTTTTTACCCGCCGGTTTTATCTATGGAAAATGTGTTCTATCATCAAACTCTTTTTGATTTTTCTAAAGGAACTGTACCTTGCCAATGTCAGTGTGATGAAAACAGTCCTATCGCCGAAACTGAATATCAGACCGGGCATTTTTGCTTTTAAAACAGAGCTCACGAAGGATTGGGAAATCACCCTGCTGTCACTGCTCATTACATTAACGCCGGGAACCCTGGTGATGGATATCTCCGATGACAGGACGATTCTTTATATTCACGCGATGGATATTGAGGATGCAGAAAAAGCCATTTTTGATATTCGAGAGTCATTTGAGAAAGCCATACAGGAGGTGAGCCGCTGATGTTTACGCTGATCTTGCAAATCGCGCTCGGCATTATGGCAGTGTCTACCCTTTTGTATGTCATTCGTGTTATCAAAGGGCCGACTGTGCCTGACCGGGTTGTGGCTCTGGATGCAATCGGCATCAATCTGATCGCGATCACGGCGCTTGTCTCCATTTTGCTGAAAACAAGTGCGTTTCTGGATATAATTTTGCTGCTGGGGATCTTATCGTTTATCGGAACAATCGCATTTTCCAAGTTTCTGGAGAAAGGAGAGATTATCGAAAATGATCGAGATCGCTAAAATCATCGTGGCAGTATTCATTTTGCTCGGCTCTCTTGTTTGCCTGGCCGCTTCATTTGGGACGCTGCGTCTTCCTGATATGTATACACGCTCACACGCTGCTTCTAAAGGGTCTACGTTAGGCGTTAATATGGTTCTGCTCGGTGTCTTCTTCTTTTTGTGGTTTATAACCGGGGAAATATCAGCTAAAATCCTGCTCGGGATTTTCTTTATCTTTATTACGTCGCCTGTCGGGGGACACTTGATCTGCCGCGCTGCGTACAACTCCGGCGTCAAGCTTGATGAAAGAAGTGTACAGGATGACTATAACGGGATCAGAAACTTTGTAATTAAACGAAAAGAGGATTCTTACTTATAAAAATAAGCAGCCGGACAGGCAGAGTTCCGGCTGTTTTTTTATTTTTTGATGACAGCCAGCGTACATCTGGATATACAGATCAGCCTCTCTTGCTCGTCATAAATGTGAATTTGATAGACAATGGTCGTTCTGCCTTTATGGACAGGCTCTGCTACTGCCTTTACCGTTCCTTCCTTTACGGATTTCAAATGATTGGCGTTAATCTCCAAACCGACACAAGCTTGTGTTGTGTGATCAATCAGATTTAGCGCACCTGCACTCGCTGCGGTCTCCGCCAGAGCAACTGAAGCGCCCCCATGCAAATATCCGAACGGCTGCACTGTCCGATGATCCACCGGCATGACCGCAACGCATCGTTCCGCTGTGCTTTCAACAATCTCAATTCCAAGCGCTTCAAGCAATGTGTGTTTCATATCCATCATATACAACTCCCTTTATTTAAAGTACACCGTCTGATTTTGCAATCAAAACCGCTTCCGTCCGGGAACCGACATTCAGCTTATTGAAAATCGATGTCAGGCTGTATTCAATGGACCGCTTGCTCAAATGAAGCGCATCTGCGATTTCTTGGTTTGTAAATCCCTTTTCAACTTCTTGAAGAATCAGGCATTCCCTAGGTGTGAGCACATCTTGTTCTTTTTGAGAGGAAGGAGCCGGCTTTGTTTTTTGCTGAGTCATCAGCTGTTTAAAATAAGCAAAATCGACTAAAATTTCTCCGTTGAGTACGTGGTATATGTATTGGGTGATCTTTTCTTTAGATTCCGTTTTGCTGATGGCACCGTGCAGACCCGCGCGAATCGCTTCCTCGAAATAATCCTCGACCTCATAACCGGTATACACGATAATTTTGCAATGAGGATTCTCTTGTAATATCTGTTTAGAAAGCTCCATCCCATTGACTTCGCCGCCTAAATTCAAATCCATTAAAATGAGATCATATGACGAGAAATCATGCTGCTTGATAAACTGTTCGCTCGGTTCAGGACTGAGACAATCAACAGACAAATTCGAATCCGTTTCCAAAATTGTCTTGGTGCCTTCCATGACAGCCGGATGGTCATCAATCACTAGTATCTTTTTCATGTTTTCCTCCCTTTTACTCACTCTTTTCCATTTTATAAAAAAGACTTGGCCTGTGCCAAGTCGTTTACGTTATAAAACCATTACAATTCGATTTCAATATCAGCCTTAAAGCCCTTCCCTTCACTTGTTTCAATCCGAAGGCGCCCATCTAAAGCCCTGACTCTCTCCTTAATGCCAGAAAGCCCCATGCTCATGGAATGCTCACTAGTTTTTTCTTGATCAAACCCTACGCCATCGTCCTCATAATGAAGAACGATTTTGTTTTGAATGCTGATCAGCATAATCAGCACATCCGTCGCCTGAGAGTGCTTGACCGCATTAGACAGAAACTCTTGGATAATCCGGTACAAATTCAGCTGCGAATCCAAATCAAGCGACGCCGTAAATCTGCCGGTATTTAAACGGATATGAAACGGAACCCGCTCCTGCTGCTGCGCCACCAGCTTCGACAGCGCCTTCACCAATCCCAGATCATACAGAAGCTGCGGCCGCAGCTCATGACACGTCTCCCTCGTCATCGAAATCACATCAGACATCTGCTCATTCATCTGTACAAGCTTGTCCTGCACCTCTTCCCGGCACGGATTATCGTCCTTCTTAAAATCAGCCAAAAACAGCTCACACTGGCGTTTTAAGGAGATCAGATCCTGAAGAACGGAATCGTGGAGATCGCGGGCGAGATCGGAACGTTGTTTTTCTTCGATCGTGTACATGAGTTTCTTGAGCCATACGGGGTTGGATTCTTGTTGTTTTAAATCCTCAAGATGCACCATCAATTCTTCGATTTTCATGACGTTTTCCAATGAGACATTTGTATAAAACGCTAACGTTTGAAGCCATGCAATTTCATCTCTTGTTAATTTAAAAGTATTATAACTTGAGAAACAGAGTACTAAAAATGATCTGTCTCCCCGTTCACCTATTTTAATAATAAAACCTTGTTTAAACTCTTTAATTTTACCGATATCACCAGAAAATTTTTTCACATATTGCTCATGACTTTTATAAGTCAGATCTTTACTGTTGTTCTTACTAAGGAGGGTGATTTCCCCTTTAGAATTATCATACACGCAAGCATTATCTATGTTTAATACTTCTAGGATTGTATTTTTAAAGTGATTAAGTACTTGATCTACCGATGATGCTTGCTTAATCAACTGAGTAAATTTAAAAATTCCATCTTGATAATTAAATTTCTCTGTGAATCTTTTCAACTTGAAACGAAAATCAATGATTTCTTTAAAGTAAAAGACAGCAAACATAAGCAAATATATTACAACTGTTAGTTTAACGGAGTAAAAGTTATCTTCTGGTTTTTGAATGTAATTAAATATGGTGACCACAATAACAGTCGGTGTAATGGCTAAAAATCCATAGTACTTAAGCCGTCCTACAACAAAGTCAATATTATAAAGTCTATTTGTCATAAATTGATACACTAAAGAAAAAGGTATAACAAGTGTAAAAGCTGCCAAACTAAAGGGTGAAAGATACTTATCAAACAACACATAAGGAATAACAAAAAAGATAATAAAGGGACTAAAAGCCAGGATATTTATATAAGCAAGAATTTTTAAAATTGACTTTTGCTCATTTTGTTTGATTTTTTTAATCCCTTGATGGATAAGAATAGATACAGTAAGGACAAGGATAAAAAAGGAAATCAAGTTCAAGTTAGACAAAAAAGCCGAAGAATTTAATCTATTACTCAAAACAGCTTCTAGTAACAGGTTTACAAGTGGAAGTATATACATAATAATTAAAATCTTCTTTTTGAATAACTTAGTGCCCAATTCCGCAAAGTATTTATATATGAAATGTATATATAAAATTGGACAACTTACTAAAGTAAGGACAAGCAGGTAAGTGCTGACCTCTTCACCTCTTCTTGCCCCGCAGGCACTTACATATGCTACTGATACAAATAACAAAAATAAGATTAAAACAAAAGCAGAAGGTGATTTTCTTACTTTATTTATTCTGTAAACAAAAAATATACAAAATAAACAGATTGAATAAGATATGAGTGGAATGAGATACATAAATAAATTTTCTTCACTTATTAGACTTACATTTTGTAAATGAAATGATTTATTATCTCTCTCAACTGTTAAACTTTCTACGTTAACCAATCTTCCGCTTTCTAATTGGATTTCGTTTCCTTTTTGCCCATTAACTTCAAGAATAATGTCACCTTTTTTTACACCTGAATAATATTCATCTGTATAATCCACAACTTTGGTAACCTCTAACTTACCCTGTTCATTAATCTTCACATCCGCACCTACAAAGATATTAAAAACAGAAATATAAGAGAGGTAGATAACATAAACAAAACTTAAAATGATAAAAGCTAGAGACAAGTATTTATAGAAGTTATTATTTCTGTGCATCTCATCATCCCATAATTAAATAAAACTTTTTCTTTTATCGTCCTCAAAAAAACTACTGATAGTTTCTATAGGAGGCCAATTGCTTGTTCTCGGTGCCTCTCCTTCTTCAAACGCATATAATATTGCTTTCTTTTCTTTTTCATTTATATTTAGCAAGGTTAAATTCCCATTCTTAAATTGATCAAAAGCTTCCGGATTGTTTACTAGATGGCTGATGATTTTATCGATATGTTTCAATTTATATTCCCCCTTAATAATTGATCAAGTAGTTGATTCTTTCTTTGTTCATCTAATCTCAGTTTTTTGAATGATTCTTTAAAATTTTCCAGTGCTATATTTTTAATAACATTTAAATATTGGATTACACCTGATTCTTGTAACTTCTTTTTCAATTCATCCATATTATTTATCTGATTATTTTCTTGCGCATAAAAATTTAATAAGTCAATCGATGATTGGTTATATTTATTTTTTAGATAGTAGAAGGCAAGATTGTGTCTAGTTTTTATGTCATTATTGTCAGGATAATATAGCCCATGGTGATCATTCGCAATTTGTTCGACTATACCCAAATAACGTGAATACTCCTCAACTGTTTCATTAAATTCTCCAGTTGCCAAATATACACCAAGAACACTAGGCAATGTTACAAGAGAACCTGACTTAAGTTTAATCATTTCAATATACTCTGATTCTGAAGAGACTGTTACATTTAAATCTGCATGTTGCCCTTGTAAAGATTGGAGTGAATATTGTAAAGTCAGACTTAAATGTTGCGGATTGTCAGAAACTAAACTTATCACTTGCAAACTTAATGTATAAAGTACAGTGGCTGCGTTAATCACTATCGAAGGATCTATTTTCATCCAAGAAGCCTGAAGATTGTCCTTATCCTCAATATCGTCAAAAATGTCAGCAGATAAAATTAAAAGTTCTATACCAGAAGCCAACAACTCAATTGCTGTAACATCTTTTCCGTCAAAAGCTATGTAATGGTGATACGCTAATTCTGCAAATGAAAATTGTTTTTTTTCTTCAATAAAAGATATAAGTTTTGTTTTTAAGTCTTCATTTAAAATATTTTCAACTACAATCTCCTTCATTTTCTCCTTGATTCGGACAGAATCTAAACATATCTGCTCAATAACGACTTCCCCCTCCCCTTCCATTTTACTAAATGGGACATTTAAAGGACAGCAGGTTTTTCGTTTTTTAACAATCATATAATACTTTATCCATTTATTGTACGGGAAGAACGAAAAAAAAGACTTGTTTCCAAGTCTTTTTCACGAAATTTTCATTGCATAATTGTATTTATCGAGCTGATCAATGCTTTTGTTAATGTTTCGTAATGAATCTGTCGTTTCTTTAATATCAAGTTCGAGTCGGAATAATAATTGTTTTACTTCTTCAAGTTTCTTTTCCATCGTTTCCACACTCCTTTTTTTGAAAGATCAATGAATTGTGTATGGTGAACGAGTCCTAGGTATTTGATCTGTTACTAATAGTGTATCTTCTTTCGGCTTATTTTTCACCGAAAAGTATGCAAAAAGATCCTGCGTGACACCGCAAATCTCAATAGGTCCTTATACTCAAAGGGATCACACCAAGAACGGGACTATATTTCTATGAAAGGGAACGTTTATTTCGGCTGAAATTGAGAAAGATTCTTAATTCCCTTGATTTTATGGTGTTTCGCATTTTTACTTAGCAAGACTATAGTCCTTCGTCCCGTATTTTCAAAATTGAATATGCGATTCTTGGCGTATCCTGACCGACAAACACCGAAAAAGACCGCAACGCTAAAGTGGTCTTATCCCTGTCAAGTA
>NZ_JALAMR010000012.1:0-108885 GCF_026790125.1 Bacillus sp. N12A5
TACTTAGAGGGGATAATATCAAAGTTGTGGCCTTTTCGCTTTGTCATATTCGGCTATTTGAGATCTATATATATAGAAACATCCTTTTGTGTGAGGTGCTCCCATGAGATATCGTTATCCTTGGTTTTACGCCTATCCGTATGAGATACGCCGCCCTCCTGCTCCCGCAGTCAATACAGATACCTTTATCCGCTCAGCACGGGAGGCAGCAGGGCTCTTCACCGATGCGCAGCTCGTTCTCAGCCGCATTGCGGGCTCGCGGGAGCTCTCGCGCCGCATCCTGACCGCAGCCGAGCAGTCAGATAAACCATCTGTAAAGCGCCTGGTCAAACAAATGGGCGTCCGGCATGAAGTGGATGCGGTCTTTAATCCCGACGGCATCTACATCAGCCTTATCGGAACGCAAAGCCGAATCATTCTTGCTTTGCGGTGGTCTGAAGACCGCAATTATTTTGCGTCCATAAGCTTATGACACCATTCCAGAGCCTCAAGATAACATTCGTACGCTTCTTCTTTGTCCAGTTCTTTGCCTAATTCTGTGCAAGTGTCCCAGTTGTTGCTTTCAATTAATTTCACAAGCTCAAGCATTTGATAGTAGTCGTTTTGATGGCCTAATAACGCTTGCCCGACTTCATCTATTAAAGGCAATTCTTGAATAATCTCCTCTATCTCTCTATGCAGCAGGGTGTCAATGAGAGAAAACATGCCAATCAGCATATAAGAGGCAGGCTGCGGCCGGGCAGTTTTTCTCGCCAGCAGTTCACAAAGCTTTGCTCTCATCAGAGAAATCTTAATGATTTCGTGCTTGCTGGAATTCCCTTTTCTGCTTAAATCCTTAAAGGAAAGAATGTAGATCCATCGTTTGATTTCATTAAATCCAAGCAGCATGATGGCCTGTTGAATGCTTTCAATTTTCTGGCTCAGCCGGCTGTGAGATGAGTTTAAAAATTTTAAGATTTGATAGGACAATGATAAATCCCGTTCTATGTACTCTGTCACACGTTTTATGTTGGGCTGCTCTTTGCTCAATTCGTTTAGCAGTTCATAGTAAGAATAGAAATGAGTCGACAGGTCATGCCCGCTGATGATGCGCGGTTCGCTGAAAAAGTAGCCCTGGAATAGATGAAAGCCGTCTTGGGCAGCCTGTTTATATTCTTTTCTGGTCTCTACTTTTTCCGCTAAAAAAATCAAGCCGCTGCAGCCGTAGGTTTGCAAAATTTTTCTGCGTTCCATTCGTGTTGTTTTGAGGAAATCAATTTTCAATATATCAATATAGCTCATGAGCTTTTCCAGTAAGTCTTCATTTTGCGGGTTTATTGCATAAAAATCATCGAGCGCCAGCATATACCCCATTTTTTTCAGCTCTTTGCATCTTGAGATGAGGGCCGGCGTGATCGGTATATCTTCAAGGATTTCAATGACAAGCTGTTTCGGATTGAAGGAGGTAGGAAGATTCGAAAACATCAGGCTTTCCGTGAAATTCACAAAACAGCGTTTCCCTTCCGTCAGCTTCTCAATTCCGATGTTTAAAAAGCTGTTGATCACCAAATCTGTTGTTGCCTGGTCGCCGTCTTTAGCGCTATACACATTCTCTTCGCTCTCTCTATACAGCAGTTCATAAGCAACAACCTGTTCTTTTCTATTAAAAATAGGCTGTCTTGCAACAAACACCCTCATTGGTTTATCCCCCTTACAATACGCGCGGCATTCACCCCTAAGTATATCAAATAATTTGACGAAAATTGTCTAAACATGAAAAATAATATAACCATAAAGAAAACTGGCCTCTTCGCGAACGAAAGGCCAGTTTTCTTTATTCTTCCTCAAGCTCTTCTTCAATTCTGCTTTTCACTTCGTGGATCCGCTGCATTTTATTGCTCCAGCAGTCCTCGCTTAGATCAACCGGATATTCCTCCGGCTTGCTGATTCGCTTATATTCCTCCCACAGCTGGCTGAGATTATCCTGTACATACTGCTGTATGTCTGAGATCTCAGGGTTTTGGTAGCAAAGAATACCCTTTTCAAAAATCAGCTCATGAAGATCCTTCGCATAAAAATTCGTAACAAATTTGCTGATGAATGTATGAACCGGGTGGAACATTCTGAGCCGCTTCTGATCATTCACCTGCTCATCATAAAGCGCAATATAGTCGCCTTCAGAATGATGATTGGACTGATTGATAATGCGGTATACTTTCTTTCTGCCCGGCGTCGTTACTTTTTCAGGATTGGATGAAATTTTGATTGTATCGACCATTTTCCCGTTTTCTTCAATGGCAACGAGCTTATAAACCGCGCCGAGAGCCGGCTGGTCATAGGCTGTAATCAGCTTTGTGCCGACACCCCAGACATCAATGCGCGCTCCCTGGGCCTTTAAATTCATAATGGTATGCTCATCCAAATCGCTTGAAGCAATGACTTTCGCGTCTGTAAACCCTGCTTCATCGAGCATTTTCCGGGCTTTTTTAGACAGATAGGCCAAATCCCCGCTATCCAGGCGGATGCCGATGAAGTTGATACGGTCTCCGAATTCCTTGGCAACCCGAATCGCATTCGGCATGCCTGAACGAAGCGTGTCATACGTGTCGACTAAGAAGACGCAATCCTTATGCGTTTCTGCGTATTTTTTGAAAGCTGTATATTCATCGCGGTAAGCCTGCACAAGCGCATGCGCATGTGTGCCGGATACCGGGATATTAAAGCGCTTTCCAGCTCTTACATTGCTTGTTGCGCTGAAGCCGCCGATTAATGCTGCTCTCGCTCCCCACATGGCCGCATCCATTTCATGCGCCCGTCTTGTTCCAAATTCAAGCGCAACTTCATCGCCGATGACGCCTTTAATCCGGGCCGCCTTTGTAGCGATTAATGTTTGGTAGTTCACAATGTTGAGCAAAGCCGTTTCAATCAGCTGCGCTTCTACTAGGGGGGCTTCCACCCTCATAATCGGCTCATTGTTAAAAACGAGCTCTCCTTCTTTCATGGAGTAAAGTGAACCTGTAAACGATAAACCGCGCAAATATTCAATAAAGTCTTCTTGATACCCGAGTTCATCCTGTAAATAAGTCAGATCGCTCTCCGTAAACTTGAAATTTTCCAGATACTCGATGGCTTTTTCTAAGCCCGCAAATACCGCATAGCCATTTTCAAACGGAAGCTTTCTGAAAAAAAGCTCAAAAATCGCTTTCTTTTCATGAATGCCGTCTCTCCAGTAAGTTTCTGCCATATTGATTTGATAAAGGTCTGTATGTAATGACAGGCTGTCATCTTTAAATCCGTACTCTAACACTGTTTTTCCCCTTCCTTACTCTGCCACTTGCGCTCCGATGCTGTTTGCAAAATGGGAAAGAGCCCACGTGTGCCCCTCCTGATTAAAGCTGGCAACAGCCTGTTTGTGCACAACAATCCGGTAGCCTTTGTTGTATGCGTCAACCGCTGTATGCAACACACAAATATCTGTGCAGACGCCGACAAGATGCAGTTCGCCAATCTGCCGCTCTCTGAGTTTAAGCTCTAAATCAGTTCCCGCAAAAGCAGAATATCTTGTTTTTTCCATGTAGTATACATTTGGTTCATGTTCATGTTTCTGATATAGAGGCAAAAGCTTTCCGTACAGATCTTTTCCTTCCGTTCCTTTCAAATTATGCGGAGGAAAAAGACGGGTTTCAGGGTGATATTGATCCCCTTCCTCATGAGAATCTACTGCTAATACGACGTAATCACCGTTTGTGATGAATTCTTCAGTCAAATTGACGATCGCCTCTTCAATCCTTCTGCCGGGCTCCCCGCAGGTCAATTTTCCGTCACTCGCCACAAAATCATTCGTATAATCAATACAAATAAGTGCTTTTTTCATAGCCGGCCTCCCCGCCATCAGTATGAGAACATTATATCTTATCTCCAGTTGTAAGTGAATTGCCATGAATAAAAAGACAAACGGTCCGTTTGTCTCTTAAGGTTTCAGCACTGACCGGTTAAAAATGTCGTCCTGAATATATATCGATTCACGATTTACAGCGATGTCAGCAGCAATCACAAGGCCTAAAGGCGTATGAAACTGAAGATCAGATACGATCTTGAAGTGCACTCCGTTCCGGTTCGCCATTTGGATATAGGGAGAGTAAGACTGATACTGCAGCTCTCCATTAATCAAAAGAGTGATGTTTTTGCTGTTTTTGAGCGCATGCTCCGCTTCTTCATACGGCTTGTGTCTGAGCACCTGCCCTTTCGTCAGTGCCAAAACCACTCTTTCCCTTAATGAGCCTAAAAACAAATGGCGCTCGTCAGGCTTTGTCTCCAAGGGTCCATACATTCCTTGCTGCAAATAGAGATCCATTTTTTCATCACTCAAAGGCTCGTCCTCCCGTCTTGTTTGTCTTCATTATCACCTGTTCAGGCAGGAGCTAAACTTTCAAAGGCCGTTACATTTCTGTTACCCAATGAATGATTTTTTTGGCCAGCTCACCAGCCGGGCCTTCCTCTGTATGCCGGCGCAAAGAAGCTTCCAGCCGTTCAGGCAGAGATGCTTTATCTTCTTCATAAGAAATGATCGTGCTCCACTCCAGCTGCGGAACCGCTACAAGCGTGCGCAGTTCTTTTCTGTTTTCATGCAGATACACGTCCGTGATCATTCCGGTTTGCGTATTGATATTTGCTTTTCTGATTTTCATAAACATAACCTCACTATTTCAAGACTAACCATATTATACAATAAAAAAAGCAACAGCCTCTCTGAAAAGGCTGTTACCCGTTAAAGGACACTGTTTCATCAATGATATCAGCATCATTGAGGATGGTTTTACTGTGTTCATTATTGATCTTTATATAATCACCTAATTGAAACGCGCCCGATCCAGCGCCTGTGTGATCAACGCTCTTTGGTGAAATTGCAAACACATCTCCAAAGCTGGCCGCTGCATCACCTGATATGGACATAATATAAATCGGACCTACAATTGCAGGCATTTCCCCACCTCCGCATTGATTTACAGCATCATATGCAAAGAGGCGCAATTGGTGCCCGCCTATTCGGCAGGCTTTTCGTTTCCGTCAAGGCGTGACCGCTGGCGCAGCTTGATTAATCGGACAATATTCAGGAAGAAGGCCTTCAATACCGCGTAGGCTGGCACTGCTAAAATCATGCCGAGAATTCCGCCGAAGCTTCCTGCTCCGATCAGCAGCAAAATAATCGTAAGCGGGTGTGTATTCAGCCGCTTTCCGATTACGAGAGGAGACAGCAGGTTCCCGTCGAGCTGCTGAACGACGACAACCACAATAATCGCAAACAGCGCTTTGGCCGGTGAGTCCATAAAACCGACAATGACAGCCGGCGCAGCGCCGAGAAAAGGCCCGACATAAGGAATGATATTGGTAATCGCCATGACAATCCCGAGAATCAGGGCGTACGGGAGCCCGGCAATTAAGTAGCCGATAAAACACGCTGTTCCGACAAAAAGACAGATTAACAGCTGCCCCTGAAAATAAGCCGCAAGCGTATCGGATAAATCCTTGAAAATCTTTAAGCCTTCTGTCCGATAAGAAGCCGGAAGAATTTTCACCGCTAAGTGCGGAAAGCGGTGTCCGTCTTTCAGCATATAAAAAAGGATAAATGGAACAGTGATAATAACAAGCGTGATATTTGTCACGACGCCAAACACCGCAGATAAACTGGACGTGATATTTTGCGGCAGGTTTTGGAGAAAGCTAGTCAATGACTGTTCAATTTTTGATATCGATACATAATCCTGATTCATCATCCAGGTAAACCATTGAGAATGGGACAAATCTTTTGTCAGCGCCTGAATCTGTTTTATATAATCAGGAAGATTGTTAAACAGTCCGGTCACTTGCGATGTAATGACAGGTCCGACGGACGCTGAAACAAAGGCAAGCAAACCGATAAAGAGTAAATAGATCAATAGAATGGATAATGTCCGCGGAATTTTTTTCTCAAGCAGACGGACGACCGGATTAAAAATGAAATACAAAATCCCCGCAATCAGCATCGGGAAAAACAGTGTCGAGATAAAGACAATAAACGGCTGAAATACAAATGAAACTTTTGTTGCTACATAAATAATCAGCAAAACAAATAAAATCTGCAATGTCCAAAAATGGACTTTTGATTTCAACAAGCTTTGTTCCTCCTAGTTTTTCTTTGTCTGTCAGATAAAAGGACTTATACCCCATCATTGTAACAAAAATGAACTCATATCAGAACTCTTAATATAATGAAAGGAGTGTTGGTGATGAAGGCAGTGACATACGATACAGATTCAGAACTGGCTTATATCTATGTTCTTCCTCCGAAAAGGAACAGGAATATACGGTCTGAGGAGATTAAAGTCAATGATTGTATCCTGCTGGATATCGACCAAGACGGCAAAATTGCCGGATTCGAATGTTTTGGTGAGGCAGCACACCTCTGTGCCCCATTTACCGGGAAATCACAGTTGTATGTAAAAGATTCAGACGGTTATCATTTTCGTGTCCGTCAGCATGCTGCAGTCCGCTCCTGCTATACAGTGTACGGCGTCACTTTCTGTTTTTCAGATGGTGACTATCAGGAATTCGCCGGTTTTGACCTTGACGAAATGATGTATCGCAGTGTGTTTTTACAGCGCTTAACTGAAAAATAGGACGTCCTGGTGTACGCCTATTTTTCATGCGCAAGCACTGTTAGACCCGCTCACTGTAATCTGGGGTGACGGAAATCATGTGCTGGATTCTGATCAAACAAACAGAGTTTCGGGCTCCTTCAATTGTGATATGGTCAGGGTTGACATCGATCAGTCTGCCTCTGACCGTATCTCGTACTGTCTGTATAACGAACCTTGAGCCGATGAGCTTTTTAATGGTCTGATAGACATAAGGATCGACTAAAGAGACCAGTTGCGGACTACCTTGGTTGACCATACTTTTATCCCCTTTGTGTGTTTTCTCTCAGCTTATGCCGTAATTATGGATAATGACACAGGCTTCCCTGATAAAACGAGGGGGCGGGGACAGACTTTAGGAGAATATGTTTTGAAGCGGGTATTAGGAAATGGCCAAGAAGCGGAGACAGCGGAGAAAGCTGGACGCTGTTCCGGGTAAGCTGCGGGACTTATACGGGTTTTATCATGGAGCTCTGGGCTTGGTCGATTAATCGGTCCAGCTTTTCTATTTTTTTGCGTGCAGTCGAAGGATCAATTTGGCGGTAATGATGGTGGCCGCCCGGCTCTTCATCAAGTTCGTCCGCTTTTTTGACAATCTGCTGCAGCGTGTTTTTATCTAATTCGCCTTCAGGCAAATAGGAATCGGTATGAAGCAAAATGGCAAGGGCAATCTCTTTGGCCGCTTTCGGTTCCTCGCCAAGCCGAATCAAAAGCTTATGTGCCCGTTCCGCCCCTTTGATGGCATGAATGTCATTTCTTTTGTATTTCTCATAATCCCATTTTCCGTCTGTATACCATTCATAATGGCCAATGTCATGCAGCAGTGCCGCTTTGGCAGCTAAATCAGGGTTGATGTCAGCCTTTACAGACATCCTGTATGCATGATAAGCGCAGGCAATCGCATGTGCCACACCTGAACGCTGTAGATACTTTTGTGCAATTGGATGGGTGAAAACATCCATTAATGTAACCTTTCTCATGGAAACCCCTCCTTTAGATATTTTTAGCATCCTAACATAATTTGCAGAGAAACTCAATTCTTATGTCACATCATTTTATCTTCATATCATCATTGTTATACCCTAAAAGCAGAGTTTCAGTCAGTATATGCGGCTGTTCAATAAAATGCGCAGGCTGTTGCCTTTTTTATAAAAAAAAGAGCAGAAAATATCTGCTCTACAAAAACTCTTTTATATCATAAATGCGGCCGTTTTCCGTGCCTGTTTCTAATAAAGAAAGCAATGTGCCGGCAATAAAGGCCGGACTGCGAAGGCTTCCTGTTTCATTTAATGTCCGGAATCGTTCAATGTCGTGGAAATCCTTTTTCGATGAAGAACGGATGACGGCTTGCATCTCAGTGTCCATAACACCCGGTGAGAAAGAAATCATGTTCACCGGCAGTTCTTCGTCCTCCTGTTCAAATCCGAAAGTCCTCGTAAACATGTCGAGCCCGGCTTTTGAGCTGCAATACGCGCTCCATCCCTTGTATGGGTTTTTGGCGGCGCCTGACGTAATATTGACAACCGTTTTTTTGCCGCTGTATGAAGCCAACCGTTTTGTAAACAGCTGACTCAAAAGCACGGGTGCTGTCAGGTTCAGCTGATAATGGCGCTGCAGTTCATCAAGAGATGCTTCGCCGGCGCGTTTGATCGGCGTTACCATTCCGGCATTATTGATTAGGGTAATACCCGAGTAACGATCCGGATTGATGGATGAAAGCAATGTTTCAAATTGCTGTTCAGCTTCTTCAAGATTGATGAGGTCTATCTGATGCTGCGTCAGTTTTTCATGAGAGACATCAGCCTTTGTTCTGGATAAGGCATGGACTTCATGACCTTTCTCTAAAGCCTGCCATGCAATGGCTTCACCCAGTCCTTTTGACGCTCCGGTGATGATAAAAAGTTCCATTGGAAACCTCCTCCTTCCGTTATTATTGTACGTACCGCTTACACTCAATACAAGCACGGGAGCCTATGCCTTTTTGTTCTCCTGCGCTGTGACTTTTGGGATGAGGAACACAATGCCTGCAATTCCGAGCAGGATCAGCACGACATAAATCATCGGGAGCAGCAGTGAAGATGTTTCTTGTTCTTCCTCTGTTTCCGTTGAGGATGCCTTTGTCATTGGTTTTTCAGCAAAGGTAATTCCGAGCTGTTTCGATTGGGCGGTAATCGTGTTGGATTCCTCGGGATCCGTTGATGTAAACAAATCTTTTATCAGCTCGGCATCCTCATCCTTCGGCTTATCAAAGGTAATATCCTTTTGTTCCTCAGGCAGTTCTGTTTTCTCCTCATAGTAGGTATCTTCATGCAAATAATTCGTATCGATTTCAATGTCTTTTTTCTCATATTGGTTTGGCGCGACATCTGTAGTGTCTTCGGTTTCGGCAGCGGCGGCAGAGGGTATGAAAAGGGAAAAGGAGAGCATACAAATCATGATCCCCTTTTCCATGCTGCGATTACGCTTCATACGTTTCATCGCTTTCTGCTGTTTTTTCTGCCATCAGCCGGATAATAAGCGGCAGAGCCGCGGCTATCACCGTAATGATCAGCAGAACCGATATTCCCATTGCAAATAAATGCCCAGTGCCATACTGGATGTCGATATATACTTTCGATACCGGATCTTCAAATGTAAAGTTCGGCATAATCAAATCAATAAGCGGCGCGACGTAGAATAGAATCATGGCCGCTGAAGCAGCCCATCCAGGGATCGATCCGAACCTGAATGCTGTCCGGATGAAGGCAGAGCTTGCGACCAGCAATAGAATCGTAAACACCGACCACTTAATCGTCTGATCGTCCGGCAGTGAATAAATATTCAAACCGAACAAGCTGATCATCAATCCGACAAGGATATTCAGAATTCCGAATAGCGCTCCTTTGACGAGAAGCGGCGCATTTTGGTAATAGGAGCTGAAATAGCCGATTAACAGACTGCTGATCAACACAATAACAAGGATGACGACCGGCGGCACCGTCTGAATTTTTTCTTCTGGAACCTCTCCGCTGATTTTAAGCGGATTCGCCAAGTAATCATATACATAGCCGTTGTTCTGTCCGTCTACTAATGTATTTCCGAGTATGCCGTATACGTCCTTGCGCACGAGTTTCGTGGCAGCGACATTTTTCCCCCAGTTGTTGTTTAAGGTGTCGGCTTTCGTTTGAACATCATTGACGCTTTGCTGCATGTTGGTCGTGTATTCAATAATGCCTGACTGGCGATCAGACAATGAACCCATCATGTCCGACATTTGCAGCACTTCTTGGCCTACCGTATCTTGAACACTAAGCGCCATAGTGCCAGACAGCCCGTCGTTGCTGAACGTCGCAGCTTCTTGCGTGGTGCCCGTTACTAGCTGTTCTGACGCTTTTGCGGCACTTTCAGAGATTTTTGTCAGCTCGTCGAGAACACCTGCTTGAGAGTCACGGATAAAGCCGCTGTAATCGTCCGCAAATTTGGTCATGCCGTCGATGAAGCTATTGATGTCTTCATCAGTTTTCATTGTGTTGTTTTTGAGATCTTCCCAACTGGCTGATTCTGCAGGTGAGAGAGCCAGGACTGATTGGACGTTGCTCTGCTGGCCGTTAATGGCGCCGGCTTTTGCAGCACTGTCAATCGTACCGGATAATACAGAGTCATAAACAGACAAATATTTATAGTATTTCATTGCTGTATCTATATTTTCTTTACTTATATAGATTGCTTTGGTAAATGTGAGCTGATCTTTATTTTCAAGTTCTTGAATGGCGTTATACATATCACTATAAATACCTTCAAGTTCTCGCTTCCGTTTCGCTTCAAGATTTTCAAGTTTATCTTCGAGCGTTTTCACTTGGTCTTTCAGGTCTTCAATTTCATCATTAAGACCTTCCATTTGTTTTTTTAGTTCCTCTAACTTCTTTTTCAGCTCTTCATTATGGGCAGTTTCTTTTTCCTTGAGCTCTTCTTCAATTTGCTTGATTCGCTCAGACGCTTTGCTGAGCTGTTCTTTTGCTTTGGCGATATCAGAAATGTCGTCGTTTCCTGGTTGATCTTGGTCCCCAGGCTCCGTCGTATCTCCGCCGCTACCGGTATCACCTGAATCTCCGGTTCCGCCTTCATTTGCCAGCTTGATAAATTGAAGGGCTGAATCAGAAGATGCAGTCTGTTCGGCAGATGTACCCGTTTCGGTTTGTCCGCTGTCGGACGCACCATCAGAGGCATCGCCGTTCTGCTCCTGACCGTCTGCTCCCTTCTGCTGGTCTTGATCCTGAGTACTGCCGTCCGTTTGTCCGTCATTTCCGGTATCACTGCTGTTATTGTCTTCTCCAGAATTATCATTTTGATCATTTGGAATCGTCCCGTCTCCATCATTATTTCCGGAATTTGTATCCGGATCTGGAGTAGTGTCCTCTTTTTCAGGCTCCTTCAGATTGTCTGAAATATCCTGAACATCAGCAGCTATATTTTTCAGTTCTTCACGCTGTTTTTCAAGATCAATTTTGAGTTCTTCAGGATCTTCTTCTTTAGGGTCTTTATCTTTATCTTTATCATCATTATCAGAGCCATCATCTTTCCCTGGGTTTGGATTCCCTATCTCAACAGTGAGTTCCTTACGAGATTCAATAAGCTCAACATACAATTGTTTTAATGCTGTTTGTCTTGATACGGCCTGATATTGATTAATTAGATCGCTTTGTATCTTCGCCATGCCAAGTTCCTGCTGGGACACTTGCCCTTCCCTAATTTGCTGGGCATCTGTCAACACTGTACTTGTTTGTGCAAGCTGTGACTTCGCTTGGCTGATCCCAGTTGCCAATCCGCTCATGCGTTCGCTGAACTGATTCGCCTTTTGCTGTGCTTGGATGGCATCCAGACCTGTGTGGATTTGCTGCTGTGTTGAATCCTGGGCTGCCAAAAGCAGCTTTTTCTGGTTTTCTTGGTATTCTTTGTATCTTTCAACTGTATCAATGAATTCTTTCAGCGTGTTTTTGGCTTCCTCCGCTGTGGAAGCTTTTTCTTTTGTCGTGCCCTGCGCTTCGTTCATTGATTTCTTCAGCTCGTCGATTAAGTCTTTTTGCTGTTTGATTTCACCGGCTAAATCATTAGAGCTTGGTTTGTAAAAGTTGTACATGACATTCTGGAATTCAGATTCTTTATTGACGATGTTGTCAAATTCTCCTCTAATGTTGTCCACCTTTTGTGAAACAAAGTTCCAGTATAATGCCGACATTTTTTTGTTCATTGTCTTTTGGGCATCCTCAAGCTCACGCTGCACTTTTTCTTTGTTGACGGCATTCAGGTTATCTTGAATGCTGAATTCGAGCGTTGCTTTTTGAGGATGGTCCTTGTCATAGCTTAAAATGTTTTTTGAGAAATCGGAGGGAATATAGACGATCGCATCATATTTCTTTGATGCGAGACCACTTTCAGCCGCGCTTCGGTTTACGACCGTCCATGAATAATCGGGACGTTCACCCAGAACGGCCGCAACTTCCTTGCCGAACTGGGCGGATTTGTCCTCTTCATCAGACTTCACCTCATCACTCAATACGCCTGTGTCTTCATTCACCACCGCAATTTGCCGCGTAGAATTGACTGCTTTTTTTGTCGGATCGTCTCCGATAAAACGGAAAAACAAAACCGGCAGCAGCAAAATGATGATGACGGCGGATATTAACTTAATCAAGTTTTTTCGTTGTTCTGTCATCTAGCACTCTCCCTTTCAGCAGAACATAAAGGAATTTGAACTTTTTGCTCCTTCCCGTTTTCCACAATATATCCGAAGCCCGGCTGAATCTCCGGCTCCTGTCTTTGGTACGGGAGAGGAATGACATTTTGCTCAGATTTTTTCATCAGCAGAATCGCGTGGCGGATCTGCTTCATCTCTGTCGTCAAGGAGTCATAGCCTTTTGAGAATTCGCTGTGGTTTCCGCCCGGGATAAAGCTGAAGCCAAGATGCGCATATGATTTCATGAAGTTTGCAAGACGGTCTTGTATTCTCGTATCAATCGTCTGCTGGAATCTTGTAATCCCGTCAATCATCAGCACCACTTGAGAGAATCGCAGATTTTGCGCGTCTCCCTGGCGGACAGCTTCTACATACATGGCTTCTCTTGTTTTGAAAATGTCTTCTGCTGTTTCGATCCACTGCTCTATATCTTCTTTCGTTTCCAAGTATGAGACGTCTGATTCCTTCGCATATTGGGACAAGCCGCGGTCAATCGAGTCAAACAGGCCGATCATTTCGGTGTCATCATCAATCAGGTGTTCAAGCATTACTTTTATGACGTTCGTTTTTCCGCGCTGGGTCTGGCCTAAAATCAGGCAGTGCTTATGCTTGCCCAAATCAAAATAGACTGGGCTGACTGTTTCTTCATGAAGCCCGATCGGTACAGATAAAGGCTTGCGTTCCAGCTTGAAGCGGAGTGAAAATTCTCTCGTCGACAGGCTCTCAGGCAGCATCGGAATCGGCGCCGGCTGCTCCATTGAAGCAAAGCGATCCTGAAGTTTCTGGACGTCTGCTTTCAGCCCGTTGAACATGCCGATATCATCATCGGCGTCAACAGGCAGGAACATTTGCGCGAAATAAAGCTCTTCCTTTTGAATGATGACGCGACCCGGAATCGGTTCGAGATTGAACTTCGGCCGTCCGTAAATGGAATATCCCTCGGATTGATCCATGAGATAATGGACTACCTTTGTTTTCAGGTTATTTAACAATGACTGGCGGACAGCATTCACACGCGTTGCTGTCAGCATGAAGTAGATACCCAAACTCTGTCCGTCTCTGGAAAGCTGGACAAATTCCGATTCAAGCTCATGCATCTCGTCCTTGACAATGTCAAAGTTGTCGATGGTGATGAAAATGAACGGAAGCTCTTCTTCGCTCAGCGCATTATACATTTTGATGTGGCTGATTTCTTTTTCCCGGAACAGACGCTTACGGCGGTCAATTTCTTCTTTGATTCGAATCATGAACTTTTCAATTTTTCTTGACTGATCCATCAGGAAGTAATCCGCGGTGTGCGGGAGCTTCGCTAATGGAAGCAGCGTTCCGTTTCCGAAATCAAAGATATAGACATGAAGCTCTTCAGGTGTGTATACGTCCGCAAAGCTCATCAGGAATGTTGCGGCTGCAATTGATTTTCCGTAGCCGGAAGAGCCGAATATACCGATATTTCCGTCTTCCATCATCTTATAAGCAATCGGCGCCTGTCTTTGCAGATCAGGTTCATCGACATACGCGAAGTGGAAATGGTCTTTTTCGTCTGAAGGGAAGAGAGTGCGCGGGATACGTTCCGCAAGCGGCGGCAGCCAAGGGCTTGGCAGCTTCTCAATTCCCATTTCATCTTGGATGCGTTCGATTTCGTCAACTACAGCTTCGATTTCTGTTTGAACGTCTTTTTTCGCAATATCTTCGGTATCCACTTCAGAAAGCGGGATCAGGCCCGTATCCGTGACGATCGCGATTTCATCCTCAGTTCCGTAGACTTCCTCTAAGTAAGGCGCCCCGCTCCAGGCGGATTGGAACAGCTCATATACTTCATTGTTGCCGACCTGCAAATAACCGCGTCCTGTCACGGTAATGTTTGCGGCATCGCTGTTTTTCAAAATTTCTTTACTGTCGGTAGCATCCTGAACCTTCAGCGCTACTTTAAAGCGCGAGTTACTCCAGATCTGGTCGTCGATGATGCCGCCCGGCTTCTGTGTCGCCAAAATCAAATGCACGCCGAGGCTTCGCCCGATACGCGCTGCACTGACAAGCTCCCTGATAAAATCAGGCTCCTCGCTTTTCAGCTCGGCGAATTCATCAGAAATTAAGAACAAGTGAGGCATTGCGACTTCTGCTTTCCCCTGCTTGTACAGCTTTGTATAGTCATTGATGTGATTGACTTGATACTGGTCAAACAGGCGCTGCCTTTTTTTCAGCTCGCTTTTAATGGAAGCAAGCGCCCGCATACTGAAGTTTTTGCTGCCTTCAATATTTGTGATCGTGCCGAGCAGGTGGGGAATATTGCGAAATGGCTGCGCCATCCCTCCGCCCTTATAGTCAATTAATAAGAAAGCTGCTTCATGCGGGTGAAAATGCACCGCAAGTGACAAAATGTAGGTTTGGAGAAATTCACTCTTCCCTGACCCCGTTGTTCCTGCAAGCAGCCCGTGCGGACCGTGGGCTTTTTCGTGAAGGTTTAGATACACAATGTCATCTTTCCCTTTATAGCCGATCGGCACAGACAGCGACTTCGACGATTCACTCGTGAGCCATCTTTGCTGAATGCCGATTTCTTTTACTTCCTTCGCATGGAAGAGCTCCAGGAACGATACCGTTTCCGGAATGGAATTCGTAATGCCGACCTGGTGATTCAGCGTCCGCAGCGTCCGTGAGAATCGTTCGTTGTCCCCTCGCTGATGGTGATCGAGGCGGAACGGAATTCTGACCGCTTTTTTCTTTTGGATTAAAATGTCGCCTTCATGCTCATTGATGTAGCGGACAAGTGTTGTAATGTTTTCCGACAAGCTTTCCTTTGTTTCTGCAGCGACAATTGTAGAGATGCCCAGATGCTCATGCTGTCCCTCTAAATATTCGAGAATGACGTGTTCTGAGATCAGCTGCTGATTCGTGATGACAAATACAAAATGCGGTTTGAACTGCAGTTTTTCTTTGTCATCTTCGAGATCGCGCTCTCTGATCAATTCGTAAAGTGAAGACAGGAGCTGATCTCTGGTTTGCTCATTATAAATAAATCCTTTTGCATAAATATGGGGCATTTGAAATTGCGGCAGCCATTTCATCCACTCCCAGTCTTTATACTCTTCTTCATGAAAAATAAATACAAAACGCAAATCGTGATAGCTGTTGAAGAACGACAGCTGTCCGATCAGCTGGTGAATCTCATTTTTTACAATTTGCGATTTACCGACGAGCCCCATCGGGCCTTCCGCCAAATCGACCGTAACCGGCGCATTGCGGATGTCCTTATAGACACGCTGCATATGCTGCGATTTCTCCATAAGGTCATCGATATCACGATTGGCTAAGTCTCCGCCGCTCATATTGATTTCATAGCTTGAAGGGACTGTTCCCGTCCCCAGACGCAGCTGGAGATAATCCTTGCTTTCAAGTGACTTTTCCCAGATTCGGTCACTGATTTCACTAGTTAAGTATTTCATTTGTTCAAATGAAGGGAAATGAAATTCAAGAACCTGCTTTTGCTTTTCAGCAAGCGCCTGAAGCTCTTTCCGCTTATTGTCCAGGTAAAGCTTATACACGCGCTCCCGTTTTTCCTCGCGTTTTTTCCGCTGGTTTTTATCCCGGAAATATTGCACTGTCGAGGTAATGAGGGTCATCATAAACATCGCCAGAGAAACGAGTATGAATATGCCTCGCGGCTGAATGATGGCGACAACGCCCATCACGATCAGCATCACAAGCGGAGGCAGAATGACGAGCCACAGCCCTCTGTTGGTTTGATCGCTCTCCTGAGAGGGAAAACTGAAAGAAACGCGGTCATCCGGCAGATCGTATACCATACGAGGCGTTCTTCTGTACTGCGGATATTTTTTCTGCATCTCTGTGCTAGGTTTGACCGTTTCTGTTAATGATGTTTCAAATGAGGGGAAATGAACAATTTCTAAAAGGTCTTGGTCTGTCACTCTCATTTGCGTAAAGTTCCAGAATATTTCATCCCCCGGCTGCAGCCTTGTATTGTCGGTGATCCTCTCTCCGTTCAAAAAGATTGTCCCGCTTTCAGGCTGAACCAACCAGCTTCCGCCGACGCGAAGCAAAGAAAACGTGCTTTGTGTTGCAAAAGCAAAATCTTGCGGATTTAGATAAATATCTGCATTCGTTTTTTCAGAAGAACATACAATTTCATCTCGATTTCCCATAAAATAAACGGATTTCTCAGGCTCACTGCCCGTCAATATCAAGCGTACATCCTGATCGTCCGTTTGGAGAGAAAAGGATGTATCGGGCTCAATCGTACCGAGACAATCATTTCCCAGGAAAACTTCGTATTGGCCGCCGGAATCCTTTCTTTGAAGAGAAATCACTCCGTTCTTAAACGGAATGGTGCCGATCGTAACGGAATCCTTCACGTCAGGCCCTATGGTCACCGGATGGGACGATGGGAGGTCAGATAGTTTCAGTTTTTGAACGTTATTTTGGTAAAAAACCCATAATAGACTCAAATGGCGAACCCCCTAACGGCCAAATGGCAGCATGCGATGACCTGTGTTTCATGTCTCACGTTATTTGTCATCTTTTTTCTCATCTTTCTTTTCTGTTTCTTTCTTCTCTTGTTCTTCTTTTTTCTTCTGTTCTTCTTTTTTCGCTTTTTCCTCGGCTGCGGCTTTTTCTTCTGCCGCTTTCTCTTCAGCTTGCTGTTTTTCTTCGTCTGTTTGTGTTTGTTCTCCAGATGTTTCAGTTGTTAAAGCATCAGTGTTCGATTCTTTTTTCTGTTCAGCGTTATCTTTATTTACTTTATCAAGTTCGCTTTCTACAGATTCAAGTTCTTTTTGAGTAGCTTCATCGTTACTGTCCTCAGCTAAAAGCTGCTGTTTATATTTATAAAGACCAAGCCAAATGTATGGGTTGTATTCGAGCTTATGTCCAATACTAATTGCTTCTTTATAATCCCCTCTACCAATATCAATCCAATAAAGAAAATGCTGTGGTTCAGATTGCAAAGTTACTAGCTTTTCAATATTATCTCGTTGATAATCCAAAAGCTGCTTTTCAACTTCTACATAGGAATAAGCCAGCTGATACTGCACCGATTCAGGCAGGCTTTCCGCATCGTACTTCGACAGTGTGCTGATGACTTCACTGTACTGCTTGTTGAGGAAAGCGCGGTTGCTGTCCACTATCGCCTGGTGCTTTGGCTGGGCGAAAAATAAGGCATACATTGAATAAATAAGGGCCGGCACAAGCAAAACTATGAGCCCCAGGCCGATATACCGCTGGATGTTCCACTTCTTTCTCGGAATATGTATGTATGTTTTTGCTTTGGCTTCAAGCTCGTCAATATGGGTTTGAATCAGCTCGAGCAGGTCATCATAGGACGCCGCATCCAATATCGCCTTAGCCTCTGCGGAGAACGTCAGCGTTTCATTGAATTTCAGGTAGTCTTCAAACGCAAAAGCGCCGTCAACTGCCAAAGCCGCTGTAGCTTTCAGTTCCCGCCACACTCTTTCCTCATCACGCCCGTAAGGAGGAATGCTTTCTTTTACTCCATAATGGAGAAAATAAGGCGTAAGCCCTTTATCAAATACAATGTTTTCAGGAGCGACAATTACATTCAGCCTCGACAGATTGTGCTGCTGCACTGCTTGAACAAGCTGATAGGCAAACTGCCATTTGCTTTTTTTATCTTTAGCTTTCATGAAGCGGAATGCTTTATAGGAGGGAGGAGGTTGGATTGTGATGATTACTTCATCATCCGTCACATCGATCTCTTTATGAAAAAATGGATTTACATCTTTGATCACGTTGGCTTCGAGACCGTCCAGAAGCTTTATTTTTTCCCGCTGAAAGGTAAATGTATAGCCGGCATCTGTTTTCTCGGCAACGGCTTCTAATTGGTTTTCTAAATATGATTTTTGTTTACCTGACATTCAACCAGATCCTTTCATAATATTTCAAGCCGGTCTCCGTTTGTAATGCCGCAATCAGACAGCTTGCATTCTCCGGAAAACACCGCATCCTTATTAACCACTCTGATCCAGTGCCCTTCGCGCGGAGGTATAGCTACGCTTTGAGCCTGCCAAGCAATATCAATTACTTTTTTCACCGGGTGGTAATCTGACAATCTGAGATCAAAGACACTGCCGTTATAATGTTTCAAATCTATTGTAATATCAATATACATTTAGGATCACCCTTACATAGAAAAAGCGCCGTCTTCTTGTGAATCAGGCGCTCCTTCCCTTTCATACTGTTATCCGCGGATTTGATTTGCGATGTCTTGGTCAGTAGACTCAAGTGTATTTGCTGTTTGATCAAGCTGCTGATTCACATCTTGAAGCAAATCTGACATTTTGATAAATGAAGGTTTGAGCTGCTCGTATTGATCTGCGAACGCTTCGCTTGAAGCACCTTCCCACATGCTTTTCAAATCAGAGATCATTCGGTTTAAGCGATCAACCTGATTTAATACTTCTTGGCTTTCAACGCCGTATTGCTTCGCCATCGCTCTTAGCTCTTCGGGTGTGACACGAATTAATCCTGCCATATTCCTCATTACCTCCTGTGCCATCAGCCTAAATATGGGCTAATTCACTTATTTTTAGAACGTCATTATTATAAAAACAGTTTTTCGGTACAGTCAAACAAATATGTTTTAATTTTACAAAATGAGTCCAATGGTTTACCCCAAATCACTTAAAAATGACATATACTGTAAAACAAGTAGGTTTATTTTCTTAATCTTCTCTTCATTCGCCGAATAATCCAAAAGACCCAAATGATTCCCCAACTCCCAAAAAAAACCTTTCAGAAAATTTGATGCTACAGCACCATTTCTGAAAGGCTCTGTTTTTTATTTCCTTAATCAGTCTCGCCTCCGATGACTTTCTTAGAAGAATAATAGGATAAGATTTTATATCATATAAGGATACAACTACGCTGTAAAAAGACGATTACACTGTCAATCATATGTAAGGTGTTTCTCTCAGTATGTCCTATAATTGTTTTTTGGCTTCCGCTCTTTGTTGTTGATTTTCACAAACAACAACAATCATAATAAAAGGAAGGAGATGAGATGTCAAAGAGAAATCAAGCATGAAAAGTAGGGAGATTTATGACCATACCCAATGATCCGTTTAAATACAGTTTTGATAGACTTGAAGATGTGGCTGATCATATCAGCGACGTTCTGCGCTGCCCGATTACCATAGAGGATTTCAACCACAAACTGCTTGCCTACAGCACACACAGCGACTGCACAGACCCTGCCCGAACGGCTACAATCATTGGCAGAAGAGTACCGGAGAAGGTCATTAACAAGCTGTGGAAAGACGGGACGATTCCAGCTCTTTTAAAAACGGACCAGCCGATCAGAGTAAAGCAAATAGATGAAGTCGGACTAAGCAATCGCGTTGCAATTTCCATTTGGAAAAACAACCAAGTGCTTGGCTTCATATGGGCGCTTGAGATTCAAAAAACATTGTCTGACGATGATTTGATGACATTGCAAATGGCGGCAAAAGCAGTGAGAAACAAGCTTCTCAAACTCCAAATCAGGAAGACGAAAAATGAAGAACGCAGCCAAGAGTTTTTCTGGAAAATGCTGACCGGTCACATTCATCATGAGCAGGACATGGCAGATGGGTTCCACAAGCTTGGAATGGCCGCCCCTTCTGAGTTTTCCGTTATGATCATCAGGATAAACGGCGAGCTGACGGAAAAAATCGAACAGCAGCTGCAATATTTGCAGGAAACGACCCAGCAGGTTCACGTTCTGCTGACGACAGTGGATTCCAATGAACTCATCATTTTAACTGCGCCCAAAACAGACCACCCTTTTCAAGATTTAAAGCAATTTGCTTTAAGTACGCAAAAACAGCTGAAGGAGCGTTATAAAATAGAAGACGTGTCTATCGCTTTTGGCGGAATATACAACTCTATTTCTTTTGTCTCCCGCTCCTATCAGGAAGCATTGTCCGTCTTAAAAGCAAAGGAGCGGTTCGCAGAAGAGACAAAACATCTGTTCAGTTTTTCTGAGTTAGGCATTTATCAATACTTGGATGTCTTGGATGAAAAACGGAAGCAGACAGGATATTTCAATTATGCGCTTTCTAAGCTGGAACAGTATGACCGAGACCACCAGTCAAATATGGTAGAAACGCTAGAGCGTTTTATTGAAGCAGACAGCAACGTGAATACAGCCGCCAAGGTGTTAAATATTCATGTTAATACGTTAAATTACCGCCTCAAGCGCATCAGCCAGATCGCTGAAATCGATTTGAAGAATATCAATCAAAAATTCACTATCTATTTAGATATCAAGCTTCGGCACATGGATTTGTGAAATTTCACAAATCCATGTTTTTTTATTTTCTTATTCAAACAAAGAATTTTCCAAAAAATCAAGCTACACTAAAAACATCACAGATACAGGAGGAGACAGATATGATCATAGGGGTTCCTAAAGAGATAAAAAACAATGAAAACCGCGTCGCACTAACACCTGGGGGCGTTTCTCAGCTTATTTCAAACGGCCACCGGGTGCTGGTTGAAACAGGCGCGGGCCTTGGAAGCGGATTTGAAAATGAAGCCTATGAGTCAGCTGGAGCGGAAATCATCGCTGATGCTAAACAGGTGTGGGACGCCGAAATGGTCATGAAGGTCAAAGAACCGCTGCCGGAAGAATATGTCTACTTCCGCGAAGGACTTGTGCTGTTTACGTACCTTCATTTAGCTGCTGAGCCTGAGCTTGCACAGGCCTTGAAAGATAAAGGGGTTACGGCCATCGCCTATGAAACGGTTAGTGACGGCCGGACATTGCCGCTCCTGACGCCAATGTCAGAGGTTGCAGGCAGAATGGCAGCGCAAATCGGAGCGCAATTTTTAGAGAAACCTAAAGGCGGAAAAGGCATTCTCCTTGCCGGCGTGCCAGGCGTTTCCCGCGGAAAAGTAACGATTATCGGAGGAGGCGTTGTCGGCACAAACGCGGCCAAAATGGCTGTCGGCCTCGGTGCAGATGTGACCATCATCGACTTAAACGCAGACCGCCTGCGCCAGCTTGATGACATCTTCGGCCATCAAATCAAAACGTTAATTTCGAATCCGGTCAATATTGCAGATGCTGTGGCAGAAGCGGATCTTCTCATTTGCGCGGTTTTAATTCCGGGGGCTAAAGCTCCGACTCTTGTGACTGAGGAAATGGTAAAACAAATGAAACCTGGTTCAGTGATTGTCGATGTTGCGATCGACCAAGGCGGCATCGTCGAAACTGTCGACCACATTACGACCCATGATCAGCCGACATATGAAAAACACGGTGTTGTTCACTACGCTGTGGCAAACATGCCGGGTGCTGTCCCTCGCACATCAACCATCGCGCTGACTAACGTTACTGTTCCATACGCGCTGCAAATCGCTAACAAAGGGGCATTGAAAGCGCTCACAGACAATGCGGCACTGAGAGCAGGTTTAAACACAGCAAACGGACACGTGACCTATGAAGCTGTCGCAAAAGATTTAGGATATGAGTATGTCCCTGCCGAGAAAGCTTTACAAGATGAGTCATCTGTGGCAGGTGCTTAATTCACATTGAGCTTGCAGAAAGATTTCTGCAGGCTTTTTTTATCTTTTAAAAGGAAAAAAGAGACCATTTCACGAACTAAAGCTATGAAGTTGATCATAAAGGAGGATTCATATGGCTGTTCAGCAATATGGCGTGTTAAAAGGCATTGTCTTAGACATGAAGCGTGAAACCGATGATGACAGTCCTCATTTCCAAGTCAAGGTGCTCGGTGAAGAGAATACGTATTACAGGTGCGCCATCAATGTGATGTCAAGTTCTGAGGAATCTGAAGTATTGTATTTGGCTGACGATCAGTTTGATTCAAGCTCGATTACGATCCTTCCGAACATGCCGTATGGATATACCAGGATCAATGAAGCAAATCGTGAAGTGGCGCTGGATTATGTGCGGGGGAATTTGTTCGACCCGCGGGACATGAAGCCTTTGCCGCATGAAATCACGGGGCCTGATAATGATTTAAATGATTTTATTGAAACGTATATGAAGAAAGCGAAAGACGAGAAAGCGCCAGTTTATATTTTCGGCTCAAAATTCGGGCCCGAACAGGCTCCAGATAAGATATTCGGTTTTACCCCGACCAACGGCATGCACAATATCCATATGAATCAAGGGAATGCAATGGATACCCGCTGGAAAAAAGACAACGGCTCTTGGCATGACGGAGGCATTCTGATTCAATTTGCCGATCAGTGGGCCGCTGTGTTTTTAGCGTTTTTATCCCAATCTTGGTGTACGGATGAAAACGGAAACCCGGTCAGAGATTGTGATCATACCCAAACACCTGCGTAAGATAAAAAAAGAGACTGCAGCAAGCAGTCTCTTTTTTATTCGATTACACATTTTCAACAGGCTTTAAGCTATTTGGCCTCATATCGCTCCAATGCGATTGGATATAGTCCAGACAAGCTTCACGCCCTTTTTGCTCGTGAACGACTGTCCAGCCGCTCGGCACATCGATAAAACCGGGCCATAGGGAATACTGGCCCTCTTCATTGATCAGCACCAAATATGTGCCATCCGCATTTTCAAAAGGATTTGCCATCTATTGCTTCCCCCTTATTTATTCATCTCTTCCAGCTTGACAGCGAGAACCTTGCCAATTTGAGCAAGCGGTTCCGGCTGACAAAGGTCTTTATGACGGCAGTCGATGTCGATTTGTTCAATTTGTCCGTGAATATATGGCTTCCATTCATCAGGTTCAATTGGATCAAACCATTCAGGAATAATCGTTGATCTGAAAAACAAGACATCTCCCCGGAAGGCTTTCGGCTTATAGGAGCCTAAAATGCCGACAGAATTAACATACGTATTCTTCAGATTTAAAATGACCGATTCCTCCAGGCTCGCAAGCGCGCTGCCGTCACGGCGAAGAATCTCGATCGCTGTTTCAAAATCAAGCGGTTTGTCTCCTAAGCTGTCCGGGTCATACCCGCCTAGCGCCAGAAGGGCAATAAGCGCTTCCTCATCATCCGGCGCCTCTTTTATAGGAAGGAAATGATTCGGATAGGCGTCCAGCATCACCAATAGGGATACCTCTTCTCCTTGATTTTGCAGCTGGGTGGCCATCGCTTGAACGACATTCCCACCAAGGGACCAGCCCAGCAGATGATACGGTCCTTTCGGCTGGATTGTTCTGATTTGTTCAATGTAATCAGCTGCCATGTCATCAAGCGTTTTTGGAAGCTCCTCGCGCTGCCCGATTCCGCGTGCTTGCAAGCCGTAGATCGGATAATCTGTTCCTAAATTGGTCATCAAACCGGCATAGCACCAGCTGAGTCCCCCTGCCGGATGAACACAGAATAAAGGAAGCTTGTCTCCGCTTGTTCGGAGCGGCAGCAGAACGTCGAGTGCGCTTTGGCTTGAGCCCATTTCAAGTCTTTCGGCAAGCCCGGCTACGGTCGGTGCCTCGAACAAGTTGCCGATGCTGAGTTCAACGCCGAGCGCTTCACGAATGCGGCTCATCAGCTGAACAGCAAGCAAGGAATGTCCGCCTAAATCAAAGAAACGGTCATCAATGCCGACACGCGGCAAGTGAAGCACCTCCATAAACAGGTCACAGAGGATTTCTTCCTGCGGCGTTCTCGGTCCGCGCCCCGTCACTGCCGCAGCGAAGTCCGGAGCGGGCAGCGCTTTACGGTCAAGCTTTCCATTCTGTGTCAGCGGCAATTCTTTCATCACCACAAAGACAGAAGGCACCATGTAATCCGGCAATCTCTTAGCAGCAAATTTGCGCAGTTTTGCCGTATCAAACGTTTCTTCCGAAGAAGGGATGACATAAGCTGCCAAACGTTTATCTCCCAGCTGATCCTCACGCACGATTACTGCTGCGTCTTCAAGCTGTGGATGCTGCACTAGCGCAGCTTCAATTTCTCCCAGTTCAATCCGGAAGCCCCGAATTTTCACTTGGTGATCGGCACGGCCGACATAGTCGAGAGAACCGTCAGCGCGAAGGCGGGCCACATCTCCAGTGCGATACATCCGAGTGCCCGGGGGACCGAACGGATCAGCTATAAAGCGTTCCGCTGTTAAATCTGGCCGACCTAGATAGCCTCGTGCCAAACCAGCTCCTGATACATACAGCTCTCCGGCAACACCCGGCGGAACCGGCTGCAAGCGCTCATCCAGCACATATACGCCAAGATCCGGAATGCCGCAGCCAATCAAGCTGTTTGCCCGTAAAGCTGCAATGCTACGGTCTAATTCGATATAACTTACATGAACCGTTGTTTCTGTAATACCATACATATTGACCAGCTGCGGTCTATTTTCGGGGTGGCGGTTATACCAATCCTCAAGGCGGCTGAGTTCAAGCGCTTCTCCGCCAAAAATGACACAGCGCAGGCTGAGCGCCTTTCCGAGATCCGGCTGCTCCCGTTCCGCCTGCATAAACTGATAGAATGCGGAAGGTGTCTGATTCAGCACTGTCACACCCTCTTTTACCAGCAGGCGCAGAAAGGCTTCTGGTGACCTGCTGACGTGGTGAGGCACGATCACAAGACGTCCGCCATGCAGCAGAGGACCCCAAATCTCCCACACTGAAAAGTCAAACGCATAGGAATGGAACATGGTCCAGATATCGGCTGAGCTGAAATGGAACCAGTGATCAGTCGCTGCAAATAAACGCGTGACGTTTTGGTGAGGAATCATCACACCTTTTGGCACACCCGTTGAGCCGGATGTATAAATGACGTACGCCGTATTCAAAGGAGAAAGCGGATGGATTCTATCTGTATTATTCGGATTCTCAGCAGGGTATCTGTTTAGCTTCTCTGCCAATTCGGGATCATCCAGCACGATTTTCGGCACGTTTTCCGCTGGCGGAATGTGCTCTGCAGCTTTTGTATTCGTCATGATAACTGAAGGCTGGGCATCTTCCAGCATAAAGGCGATTCGGTCAGCTGGATAATCCGGATCAAGAGGGAGATAAGCCGCTCCAGATTTCAGCACCGCCAATAGCCCCACAGCCATCTCCAATGACCGCGGCAGTGCCAAGGCCACAAATTGCTCCGGTCCGACGCCTTCACTGATCAGCATTCGCGCAATCCGATTTGCCCGTTCATTCAGTTCTGCATAGCTCAGCGCCTGATCTTCATAAACAACGGCAATGGCATCAGGACTTAAAGCAGCCTGCTTCTCAAACTGCTCCGGCAAACACGCGTGCGGAATCTTGTCAGAAACACTTTGCCAATCTGTCACCATGCTGCTGCGCTCCTCCGGTGCAAGGATGTCCAGATTTCCGATTTGCTCGTCGGGATCAGACTCGGCAGCCTCCAGCAGGCGCATCAGACGGTCAACAAGAGCCTGAGCGGTTTCCCGCTTGAAAAGATCAGTGCTGTATTCGAGCAGTCCTTCCAATCCGTTTGGTGTCCCGTCAGCAAGACGGTTTTCACTGATTTCTAACGTCAAATCAAACTTGGCAGAACCGACACTGTGGATCCGCAGGCTGCTTTCCATGTCAGGAAGATACAGTACAGCGTCTGGTGTATTTTGAAACGCAAGCATGATTTGGAATAAAGGATGCGTCGCACGCGAACGAGCCGGATTGAGCACCTCTACAAGTCTCTCAAACGGCAGATCCTGATTTTCATAGGCTGCCAAATTCACTTCCCTCACTCTATCTAGAAGCTCACGGAAGCTTGGATCACCGGACGTATCGGTTCTGAGCACCAATGTATTGATAAACAGCCCCACAAGATCGCCTAGCGCATCATCATTCCGCCCAGCGATCGGACTGCCGATCGGAATGTCAGTGCCCGCCCCAAGTCTTGTCAATAAAGCGGCGAGACCGGATTGAAGCACCATAAACAGGCTCACCCTATTTGCACGAGCCAGCTCCTGCAATCGCTTGTGAAGCTCTGCCTCAATGCGGAAAAGAATTGTATCCCCCTCATGACTCGGCTCAGCCGGACGTGAATAATCGGTTGGCAGTTCAAGCTGATCAGGCAGGTTCTTCAAGGTTTCTTTCCAGAACGCAAGCTGTCCGGCAATCAAACTATTTGGATCCTCCCCGCTTCCAAGCAGTTTTTGCTGCCAAAGCGCATAGTCTGCATACTGCACAGCAAGGGGCGCCCATTCAGGAGCTCTTCCGCGGCAGCGGGCCGCATAAGCCGCCCCAAGGTCGCGGGTCAGCGGCGTTAAGGACCAGCCGTCCCCTACAATATGATGTACGAGGAGAAGTAGCACGTACTCGTCTGGGCCAATCACAAAAAGCTCGGCACGAAAAGCAGGTTCAGCTGCAAGATCAAAGCTGTAGCGCACAGCGTCAGCGAGCCGCTCAGAAAGCTCCTTCTCAGCAATTTCTGTAACATGTAAATCAGGCCGGGCTTGATCGGCGTCTAAAATATGCTGGTAGGATGTCCCTTGTGATTCAGGGAAGATCGCCCGAAGGCTTTCATGGCGGCAGACGAGATCATAAAGTGCCGCTTGCAGCACACCTTGATCCAGCTCACCTGACAAACGGACAACAACCGGAATATTATAAGTAGGGCTTGGGCCTTCCAAACAATGGAGGAACCATAGACGGCGCTGGGCAAAAGATAGCGGAATCTTTTCAGGCCGCTCAGCTCTTTGCAATGCAGGACGTGCACTCTGCGCCTGATCAAGGTGGGCAGCAAGTCCGGCTACTGTCGGTTCGTCAAAGAGCTTGGCAATACCAAGTTCGGCTCCCATTACCTCGCGAATGCGGCTCATCAGACGGGCTGCAAGAAGAGAGTGACCGCCAAGCTCGAAGAAACTGTCATCGATGCCGACCCGTGCCAAACCGAGAACCTCGGCAAACAAGTCACACAATATCGCTTCCTGAGGAGTTCGCGGTCCCCTATCGCTGACAGATGTGCTTAAATCAGGCGCCGGCAATGCTTTCCGATCGAGCTTGCCATTAGGTGTCAATGGCAGTTCGTCCATCTCTACAAATGCCGCCGGCACCATATAATCAGGAAGACTGGCACCCACATAACGGCGAAGCTCGGCAGTATCAATAGCTGAAGCAGCGACTGCATATGCCACCAATCTTTTATCTCCCGGCTGATCTTCCCGAACGACAACCGCGGCCTGTTCGATGTCCGGATGCTTAGCAAGCACGGCATCAATTTCTCCAAGTTCAATTCGGAATCCGCGAATTTTGATTTGATGATCCGCCCGTCCGATATAATCCAAAGACCCATCAGCGCGCCAGCGGGCCTGATCTCCGGTCCGATACATCCGAGCCCCCGGCGGTCCGTATGGATCTGCAACAAAACGCTCAGCCGTTAAATCAGGGCGGCGGAAATAACCTCTAGCCAAGCCGGTTCCTGCAATATAAAGCTCTCCGACAACTCCCGGCGGCACCGGCTGCAAACCGTTATCAAGCACATACACCTGCGTATTCCAAATCGGTTTGCCAATTGGCGGAACGCCCTTCAGTCCTTCTTCAAGAAAAGCTGCTGCAGACCAAATCGTTGTTTCAGTCGGACCGTATAAATTCGTGACTGGACAATGAAGCTCATGAAGCGCCTGTAAAAGTCCGCTTGGCAGCGCCTCGCCTCCGACAAGCACTCTAAGCCCCCGAAGTTTCTCAGGTTCATTCGTCACCAAGGCATGCCACAGTGTCGGTGTCGCCTGCATGATATTGATATCGAAATATTCAATCATTTGAGCTAATGCCTGTGGCTCACGGATCGTTTCTTTCTGTGCGATCACGATTTGCGCCCCGCTGATAAGCGGAAGATATAACTCTAATGCCGAAATATCAAAAGCGACAGTCGTCACAGCCAACAGCTTGTCTTCTTCTCCTAGAGAAAATGCCTCCTGCATGGACAGCAGGAAATTGCTTAAGCTTTTCAGTGTTACAACGACACCCTTCGGTCTTCCTGTTGATCCTGAGGTATAGATGATATACGCAGGATGGGCAAGTGAAACCGATACATTCGGATTGTCAGGCGAATAGCGTTTTACAACCTCCTGTGTGACAGCCTGATCAAGCACAAGCTGCGAAACAGCAAGGCCATCTGGCAGACGGGATGCTATTTCCTCAGTCGTTATGATGCATGAAGGATTCGCATCCTCCAGCATGTAGGAAATTCGGTCGGCCGGAAACTCCGGATCTAGCGGAAGATACGCTGCACCAGTCTTTAACACAGCGAGCATCGAAGCTACCATCTCTGAAGAACGCGGCAGCGCCAAAGCGACAAATTGCTCCGGCCCAACTCCTTTTTCGATCAGCAGATGCGCGAGGCGGTTTGCCTCTTCATTGAGCTCTTGATAGTTGACTTGGACATCATCGCATATGAGAGCGATACGTTCTGGCGTAAGAGCCGCCTGCTTCTCGAACATCTCCTGAAGGCTGAGCAGTTTCTCCGATTTTGCCGTCTCATTCCATTTATGAATGACTTGTTCTTTCTCCTCTGGCAACAGGAGCTCCATTTGCCCAATCAGCATGTCCTCCCCGGCCGAAGCTGTTTGCAGCAGCTGCAAGATACGCTGCTGATGCAGCTTAATATCAGATTCGCTGTATACCTCAGGATTCGCATCAACATCAATTCGCAGCCCGCTGCCATCCGTCCTGTCATATACATTGATTGATAGATCATCGACAGGACCGGCTGAAAGATTATGCGTCGTGCCCCGGGCTCCGGCAAAGTCGAGACCGTAATCAAACGGCATGAGATTGATTTGAGGGCCAAATAATCTATGATTTTCTCCTATTAACTTCAGGTCGCGCCGAAGCTCTTCATGGCGATACTTATGATGTCGCCGAATACTGCGGATTTCCCGGGAAATTTGCAGAATAAGCTCTGATAAACTCATCGAAGAGCTTACTGACAGCCGGAGCGGGAGAAGATTCATCACCATAGCCGGCACATTCAGTGATGCGGACCCTATTCGCCCCATCATAGGCAGGCCGAGCACAACATCCTCAGAGCCGGTCATACGTTGCACATAAACAGCTGACACTGCAAGCATGACTTCATGCCAGCTACCCGAGAAATAGCGTGCCGCTTCTTTTAACGCGTTTACATCAGACGGAGGCAGGTATGCCGTATGGCGAAGAAAACTGTTAGATGTTCTTGGCGCCCGATCTGCCAAACTCACAACTTCAGGTTCATCTGCAAAACGGTCCAGCCAGAATTGGCGATCCTTTTCATACTGCTCTGAGCTGCGATAATCAGCATCTTCCTCCAAAATGGCCTGGAGAGACCCAAAGGAACGATCTTTAGCTGATTGTCCTTTCATAAGCGCGGTATATGTACTTGCCACACGCTGGGCAATCAGGGAAAAACCGAAGCCGTCGATCGCTATATGGTGAATGCGCTGATACCAAAAGAAACGATCAGGCCCGGCTATAAACAGCGCTTCATTGAACAAGGGGTCATGTCCTAAATCGATCGGATTTGCCAAATCTGCTTTCATCCAGTTTAATGCTGTTTTTTCCGGATCAGGCTCAGAGCTGACGTCAATGACATGCAGCTGTACATCCGGAGACGGGTTCATCTTCTGCCAAGGCCCGTCCATATTTTCACCGAAGCGGACATGCAGCGATTCCGCTTCCTTGATCACGTGCCGTAAAGCTTCTTCAAAAAGAGCAAGATTGATTGGTCCATTGATTTCTATATATTCCGCAGTATTGTAGATTGGATTGTCCGGATCAAGCTGCTGGGCAAACCATATGCCGGTTTGCGCTCCGGTCAAAGAATATTGAAGATCTTTTGTATCAGGCATCCGTTTGTTGACCCTCCTTTTTATAAATAATCCGCGTTTGGCAGCACTTGCTGGCTGCGGATGGTGAGCAATTTCTGCCATTCTTCGATCGTCGGGCGTTCTGCCAGTTCCACGAAGGTCACCTCGGCTCCTTCACGGCGCCATTGTTCTACCAATGTCATGATTCTTACCGAATCAAGCCCCCGTTCCAGTAAATCCTCTTGATCTGTAATCTCCTCAGGTGTTTCTTGAAGAAGCTCAGCAATTTGCTTACGGATGTTCTCACATGTAAACACTTCTTTGCCAGTAGTTACTGACGTTTTCTGAGCAGGAGCCTGCTTCAGCTGGTCGAGAAGACTGTCAGTCATCACGGTAAACGCACAGCGCCCAGCCGCATAATCCAGCGCCATTTGATGTTTTTCTAATGAAAAATCAGCAACTGCGTCTCCTACAAAAAATGCTTCGATGTCCTCCATAAATGCTTCACATGCTGTAACGAGACAGCCGATATGGGCGTAAATGCCGGAAATGATCAGCTGGTCGCGTCCCTGCTTGCGCATAATCTCAAGCAGATTCGTTCTCTTGAACGCGCTGTATCTCCATTTTGTCAGCACGAGATCATCATCTTCAGGGGCGAGCTCGGTTATAATTTTCTCCTCATAAGGGCCGCTGTTTAATCCCGGACCCCAAAAGTCTGTCAGCAGCGCCCGGTCTGCCGGATTTTGACTTCCCGGCTGTGCGGTATAGACGACAGGTATCCCAAGCTGAGCACATTGATCCTTCAGCTTGCGTATATTCGCCGAAAGCTCTGTTACCGGAGACGCTCCAGCTGTGAAAGCATCGACAAAATAGTTTTGCATATCGTGTATTAACAGAACTGCCCGACTTGGATCAGGCACCCATGAGACTTTGTTTTGCGGCATATCTGACGCTGTCGGCATTTGATACGGCTGAATGGCAGGTATAGCCATTTGAACACTTCCTCTCGAATTGTTGTTTTATTTTTTTAATCCTGCAAGAAGCTTCTCGGAAATCGCTTCACGAAGCGCTTTTTTGCTGACTTTTCCTACCCCTGTTTGCGGGAAGGAATCGACAAATTCTATACGGTCAGGGATTTTATATGCCGCCAGTCCGCGCTCTCTCAAAAACGCTTTGAGTTCTGCGGCTTTCGGGGCTTCATCCCGGGGGATAATGAACACACAAGATCTTTCGCCAAGAAACTGGTCAGGCATAGAGACCATCGCGGCATCATGGACAGCCGGATGCGCCAGCAAATGATTTTCCACCTCTTCAGCCGCAACTTTTTCTCCTCCGCGGTTAATTTGATCCTTCGCCCGGCCTTCAACGACGATATAGCCGTCTGATGTCAGCCTGACGATATCACCCGTGCGGTAAAAACCGTCCTCAGTAAATGAAGCAGCATTATGCTCTTCTGCCTTATAGTAACCTCGAATTGTATACGGTCCCCGCGTGAGCAGATGCCCTGTTTCACCGGGTTTTACGTCGCGATCCTGATCATCCCAAACACGGACTTCATCGTATGGAGACATCGGTTTTCCTTGGGTGTTGACAATGACTTCCTCAGGGTCATCCAGTCTCGTATAATTGACGAGCCCCTCTGCCATTCCGAACACCTGCTGCAGCGTGCAGCCGAAAACAGCTTTTACCCTGCGCGCGGCTTCAGCACTGAACTTGGCGCCGCCGACCTGCAGCACTTGAAGGCTGGATAGATCGTCTTGACGTGAGGATGCCGCATCCATCCATACCATCGCAAGAGGCGGAACAAGAGCGGTTATCGTGACCTTTTCCCGTTCAATTAAAGGAAATGCGTCATCAGGACTTGGAGAAGGAGATAATACCACTCTTCCTCCAGCGTATAATACACCGAGAACCCCAGGCGAGCTCAGCGGATAATTGTGCGCCATCGGCAATGCAGCCAGGTACACTGTGCTGTGGTCGAGCCAGCAGACCTCCACACTCCTCTTCAGGCTGTAAATGTAGTCATCGTGGGTTCTCGGAATCAGTTTCGATAGGCCGGTGCTTCCGCCAGACAGCTGAAGGAACGCTACATCCGAAGACTTGACGTCAGGCAGTTGTACAGGTTCTGTATGCAAATCCGCTAGCGGCAAAAATTCTTCTGCCTCACCTGCCACAATGATGTGTTTCAAAGACGGCAGCTTGCTTTGAACCTGTCTGGCAAGTGAACGGTAGTCAAAACCGGAATAAGAGTCGGGAATGATATAAGCAGTTGCTTCAGCAAACTCGCAAAAATATGTAATTTCACTGCTTCGATGTGAAGGCAGTGCAAAGACCGGGAGCGCACCTAAGCGGAAGAGCGCAAAAATGACTTCAAAAAACTCTGCGATATTCGGCAGCTGCACTACGACACGATCCATCTGTTTAATGCCGAGCTTCTGAAATCCAGCAGCCAGACGATCAGCCCTCGTATCAAGCTCATGATAGCTCCAATGGGTGTTTCCGCAAGTAATGGCGATGCGGTCACCATGTTTGGCTGCCCGGTCCCTTAACAAATCTCCAAACGTCTCGCCGGCCCAGCAGCCGTTCTTCCGATATGTCTCAGCTAACTCTTCAGGCCAAGGAGTAAATCCATTCAGCATGTTGCATCCCTCCAGCAATTCATTCTGATCATATGTGATTCACGCCCATTGCCCGCAGCATTGTCCGAAACTTCGCGGATGTCTCCTGAAGCTCGTCCTCAGGTTTTGATCCAGCAACCACACCTGCTCCTGCATACAGGCGGAGTGAGCGTTCTTCTGCCTCTGCGCAACGGATCGTTACGACCCATTCTCCGTCACCCGCATCGTCACACCAGCCAACCATGCCAGTAAAGAAACCGCGGTCAAACGGTTCAATGCTGAGAATTGCTTCTCTTGCAAGGTCAGTCGGTGTTCCGCAGACGGCCGGTGTCGGGTGGAGCGCCGCTGCTAACTCCAGTGAGGTTACAGACGGATCGGAAAGCTCTCCCTTAATTACGCTGGACAGATGCCACATCGTCTCCGTTTTGATCAGCGAGGGCTTTTCCGGAACCTCCAGCGTCCGGCAGAAAGGCCGCAGCGCTGCTGCAACCGCGTCAGCCACAACCGCGTGCTCATGGAGATCCTTTGCGGAAGAAAGCAATTCGTTAGCCCGGCGCTGGTCTTCAGCAGGATTGTCACTGCGAGGCCTTGATCCGGCTAATGGATTGGAAACGACCTGCGTGCCCATTCTTGAAACGAGAAGCTCCGGACTTGCACCGAGCAATGTTCGGCGGGAGGACGTTTCCGCTTCGCCGGACACGTCCGCGGCAAACGTGTAGCCATGCGTGTTGTGCTGCGCCAGATGCCGAAGCAGCTCATCCGTGTGAATCGGTTCAGATGATGTCAAATGCAGCGATCTGGATAGGACAATCTTACTGAGAGTCCCATCGGCAATGCGTGCCAGTCCTTGCGCCACACCATCTATATAATCCTCTGGTGCAGGAACAGGCTCTATCTGGTATGTATGCTCAGCCTGCTGTTCCTTCTCCGCATGGTCAAATTGAAGCGGTCCTGACCAGCGCACTTCTACAGGAACAACGAGCCGAGCTGCTTGTACATGATCAAAAGGAACAGCGCCGACAACAAGCGGACGGCTGTGCCCCGATTGCTTTGCTTGATTCAGCGTCTCTGCAATACGGCCGGATAGGGTTTCTATTTGGTTTTGCCCGTCTGCTTCCGGTACGATTTGACTTACGCCTTTCGCTAACAGAACGCGCTGAGGAGATGCTAGGAAAAAAGCCCCCGGCTGATACTCATGAAGCAAATGCTCCGCTTTTGTTTGTGATATAACGTTTTGTTCCAACATTCTTATGAACCTCCTTTAAATTGAGTTACACGCCTAAGGTCGCGCCGCCATCAACACATAAATTATGCATCGTAATATGCCCTGCCTGGCCTGAAACCAAAAAGAGCACGGCATTCGCAATATCTGAAGACTGAGCCAGTTTTTTGAGAGGGATCCCGGTTTTAAAGGTCTCAAGTGATCCTTTTATGACTTGCTCTGCTCCAGTTTCATCAGCCCATAATGACCACTGCATGTCTGTTTCCGTTGATCCGGGAGACACAATATTGCAGCGAATATTGTATTCTGCAAGCTCAAGGCCAAGGCATTTCGTAAACATCACAGCCGCAGCCTTTGAAGAGGCATACGCCGCCATAGATGTCCTCGGCACACCCGCAGCATTTGATCCGACCGTTACAATCGAACCTGATCTCCGCTCCATCATATATTTGCTGACTGAGCGAGAGGTGTTAAATACACCTGTCGCATTCACTGAGAACGTGGCTTCCCATTCCTCATCACTGAGTGAATGGATCAGTCCCGGGCGGAGGACACCCGCTACATTCACCAGAATATCGATCGGCCCCATTTCACGTTCGATGCGCGCCGTCATGTCGTCAATCGCCGCGCTGTCTCTTACATCCGCAGGAAAGGCTTCCGCATGGCAGCCTTCCGCTTTAAGGCTGCTCACAACCTTTTCCAGCTTTTCAGGATTATAATCTACTGCCGCAATGTGTGCGCCTTGATCGGCAAGCGTCCGCGCAACAGCTTCACCTATCCCTTGGGCAGCTCCTGTTATCAAAGCAATTTTTCCCTTTATACCCATAGCATTCATGTCATCAATTCCTTTCTTCGCCTCAGACGCCGAACGGGCATCCAGCGAAAAAGACTGCTGCGCCCCGAAAAGAAAGAGCGCTTTTTTATTGATAATGATTATCATTATCAATTATAAAAATAATCATATCCAAATGTCATGTGACAGTCAAATATAATTTCAGTGACGAAGACGAATATTTTATTTTTAGAAGCAAGGCTGAGAATGAATGTCTCAGCCCATTGACCTATGCGGTCCGTCAGGGTGAAGCGCAAAACGCAGCGCCCGGCTGACCAAAACAGGAAGAACCGAAATATGCCCTTCTCCTGAAAACTCGCAAAATTCTGCCCGTATGCCTTGTTCAGATAAAACGGCCATCCGCTCGTAAAGCTCTCTCGCGTTAGCATTCATTCGGCTCTTGTGATGCTGCTCCAATTCTCCTGCGGCAAGGAGGATATTGATAGGCTGATTGTTTTTCTTGAAGCGGGCAGCGAAATGGTCCGCTTTCTCGAGAATAAATGGTTTATTCCAATGAATGGACGGGCTTCCCGCGACATACGTTTGAAACGCATCCGGCTTCGTTAACAGCACCTGCAGCACGAACAGTCCGCCAAGCGAGTGGCCAAAGATTGTTTGTCTATTTTTATCAATCTGGTAATCTCGTTCTATTTCCGGTTTCAGATCCTCTTCAATAAATCTGAAAAAGCCCTCTGCTCCGCCATGCTCCGGCCATTCTTTGCCGTCGGGCCTTTCCGGCAGCTTTGACTGAGCTGTCGGCATGGTAAAATCCCGGTGGCGCGCTGAGGAGAATGGCTCTGCTGTCTCATAGCCGATGCCGACGATCACTGCAGGAATCACCCCGGTTTTTTCAGGACGGCGCCCCTGTATTCGAACGGCCTCCGCCATTGTTCCAAAGACCGAATTGGCATCCAGCAGATAAATAACCGGATAACCTGCGGACGGCGGCGGCGTACTCGGTTTTGAGATGAAAATTTGATAGGCACGGTTTTCAGTGCGTGAAGACATCAGGCGCACTTCTGTACCAGGAATGGTAAATGCGTTTTGTATCCCGCCTTTCGCCCGGTCTGTTGTTTTCTCATTCATGCAGTACGACATTCCTCTCCTTAAACTAAACCGCAATTTATGATAATGATTTTCACTATCAACTAGACAACTCAAATAATAGGTTTTCTTCCAGAGAAAGTCAACTTTTTCCCAAATAAAAAAGGCACCTTCATCAAATAAGGTACCTGAAGACTATCCATATGGAAATAAAAACCTGATAAAGATGCGGATTGTCCCGCTTAAAATAGAACCTTAATCCCATGTAAATCTTTGATTTTGCCAAGGATCGCCTCTCATGTGATAGCCGTTCTGCTCCCAAAAGCCGGGGTGATTCTCTTTCGTAAATTGGATGCCTCGCAGCCACTTGGCGCTTTTCCAAAAATACAGATGCGGAAACACGCCTCGCAGCGGGAAGCCGTGTTCGGGCGTTAAAGGCTCGCCATTATGTGCATAAGCAAGAAGTGAGGTTTCAGCCAAAAAATCATCAAGCGGCAGATTGGTCGTCCAGCCTTCCTCTGCATGTAAAATGACGTAGCCAGCCTCTTTTTTCACACCCGCTTTTTCCGCTATATCACGAGCCCGCACGCCTTGCCACACATTATCAAGCCTTGACCAGCCAGTGACGCAATGAATGTCATTTTTGGATTCATACTGAGGAAAGGCTTTGACATCTTCAAAGTTTAGCAGCATCGGATGGTCAACCAATCCGTATACTTGAAGATTCCATTTCGCCATATCTTCGTAATATGGGACATTTCCGGTATGAAGCACAGGAAATGAAGTGGTGACGTTTTGATTCGGCGGCACTCTACCAGATTGATCGGACTGTTTTGTTTTTCCGAAATACATACAGAACCCTCCCTTTTGTTAACCTTATTTTAATTTATGTTGACAATCCATTTGTTCTTTATTACGCTATGATTGTGTATGTCAACCTAAGGGGGAACAACGATGAAACAACGTAAACTTCGTGCGGGAGATATGGCGCTGATTGGCATGTTCGCCGCACTTATGGCTGTCGGCGCCAACATTACATCAGTCGCACCCTTTTTACAAGTAGCCGGCATTCCGCTGTCGATGCAGCCGTTTTTCTGTCTCTTGGCAGCCTTGCTTCTCGGCAGCAAACGAGCAGCGATTGCCATGATGGTCTATGCACTAGTCGGATTGGCCGGGGCGCCTGTGTTTGCTCAATTTTCAGCAGGCTTCGCACCGTTTGCAGGAAAAAGCGGCGGGTTTATTATCTCATACATCCCAGCAGCATTTGCAGCTGGATGGTTTTTAGAACGCAAAATGCAGCCAAGCAAAATCCGGTTTCTGATTGCTTCTCTTATCGGAACGGCCATCATGTATATTATTGGAACTACTTATATGTATCTTGCACTGAAGCTGTGGATTCATACGCCAGTGAGCTACGGTACGGCTTGGGGCTTTATGGCTTGGTTTATGGTAAAAGATACAGCGCTGGCCGTGATATTGGCGTTTATCGCACCTGCGATCTACCGCTCTATTCATAAAGCAACCGGCTTTAACCGACATCACATATCGTCCACGTAAAAACCGTTCTTTGGACGGTTTTTTTATCATAACGGAGAAAAGGCTCCCCAGTAAAGGGGAGCCTTTTTCCTATAAAACAAGCGCTGCAATCCAGCCAAAGATGACAAGCGGGATATTATAAAATATAAATGTCGGCACACAAGTGTCCCAAATGTGGTGATGCTGGCCGTCCGCACTCAAACCTGAAGTCGGCCCAAGTGTACTATCACTTGCAGGTGAGCCGGCATCGCCTAGCGCAGCGGCTGCGCCTATAATCGCAATTGTCGCCATCGGGCTGAATCCGAGCTGCATGCAAAGTGGCACAAAGATCGTTGTAATAACTGGAATTGTCGCAAAAGATGAACCGATCCCCATTGTAATTAACAAGCCGACAATGAGCATCAGCAATGCGCCTAAGGACTGACTGTGTCCGATAAAACCAGCTGACGTTTTGACCAGCGACTCGACATCTCCGGTTTTCGTCAACACATTTGAAAATCCGGCAGCAACGAGCATAACAAAACCGATAAAGGCCATTAGGACCATTCCGTCAGTAATCAGTGAGTCCGCTTCATCACGCTTCATCACACCGCTGACAAACAGGATAATCAGGCCTGCCAGCGCCCCCATAATCATCCCTTCTACTCCCAAGGTCTGGGATAAGTAGAGCTGGACGCCGAGTGACACAATAATGGCGAGAACAGCGATAGCCAGGCTTCTTTTCGTATATGGAGAAGCTTTCGTACCAGATATTTCTTTTGTTTCGTATGTTTTCGGTTTACGGAATACAATCACTGATAAAATAAGACCGACAACCATACCTGCAACAGGAATAATCATTGCATAAGGTATGTCACCGAGCGGAACGTTTAATCCTGCATCTGCCATATTATCCTTGAGCATTCCCTGGAAGATTTGGCCGAAACCGACCGGCAGCAATATATAAGGCGCCGTTAAACCGAATGTAATCACACACGCAATCAGACGGCGGTCCATTTCAAGTTCATTAAAGATTTTCAAAAGCGGCGGAATCAGAACCGGGATAAATGCAATGTGAACCGGAACCACGTTTTGCGAAAAACAGGATACAATTAAAATAATCAGCACAATCAGCACTTTAGACAGTGCTTTTTTGCGAGAATCTTCTTTATTTCCTATTAATTTAACAGAGGCCTCCACCATTGCGTCCGGAAGACCCGTTTTCGTTAAAGCCGCAGCAAACGCGCCTAGCATGGCATAGCTGACTGCAACGGTGGCATTACCGCCGAGTCCGTCCGTAAAAGCTTTAACCGTTTCGCCAAGACCGAGTCCGCCTGTTAACCCGCCGGCCAGGGCGCCTATAATTAATGCGATAACAATATTGACACGCAGCAGGCTTAAGACAAGCATAAGCAGCACCGCGATGACGACTGCATTCATGATACCCCTCCAAAAATCCTTTAGTTTGCTAATGTAGTAGATAAATAAAGTATGAACGTATCGTATCATAATCGATGCGCTTTAGTCAACTAAAGATTTTGGAAGAAAAAATCCCTGCCGCATGATGCAGCAGGGCTATCTCCTTATTCTTTTTCCAATGTAAATCGTTCCGCCAGTGTGGCCAATGTTCTTGCCATAACACCGGTGGCCCCGGACGGCCCGAAGCAGGTTGCATTATTGGAAGTCGCAGTGCCCGCAATATCAAGATGCACCCAAGGCGTGGTTTCAGCAAATTCACCAAGAAACGTTCCAGCCATAATCGCATGCCCTTCGCGTCCCGGCGAATTGCTGAGATCCGCCATTTGGCTGCTTTTCACACGCTTTTTATCCTTCTCCGTGATCGGCAGCTGCCAGATCGCCTCACCGCACTCTTGTGCAGCTTCAGCTACCTGCTGGTAAAAGCTTTGGTTATTGGTCATAGCGCCAGTCGTTTCTGTGCCTAATGCCACAACGACGCCGCCGGTCAGCGTAGCCACATCAACAAGAACTGACGCACCATGCTGTTTCGCGTATGTAATGCCATCCGCAAGCACAAGCCTTCCTTCAGCATCCGTGTTGAGAATTTCAATTGTTTTTCCGCTTAATGATACAATCACATCATCAGGCTTCATTGCCCCGCCGGAGATCATGTTATCAGTGGACGGAATGACCGCCAGAACGTTTTGCTCGGGACGAAGCTCCCCGATTGTTTCCATAGCGCCGAGTACCGCAGCTGCTCCTCCCATATCTGATTTCATGCCGACAATTCCAGATTTCGTTTTAATGGAGTAGCCGCCTGTGTCAAAGGTAATGCCTTTCCCGACAAGTCCGACGACGTCTTCCCATTCCTTTTTGCCCTGGTATTTCAACACAATCATCTTTGGCGGTTCTGCGGAGCCTTGGTTTACCGCAAGTATTCCGCCCATGCCGAGCTCTTCCATCTCTGATTTCTCCAATATCTCACACTCAAAATCATATTTCGCCGCAAGCTCTTCCGCATAAGAAGCGAGGTCAGTCGCTGTCAGCATGTTCCCAGGCATATTCACAAGCGTTCTTGCCGAATTTGTCCCTTGCCCGTATGCCTGGCCGACGCGAAGCCCCGCCTGCACTTCCTGTGTATCTTCATCTGTGACGGCGTACACGGTTTCAATTTGTTTGTCAGGTTCATTTGATTTGTGCTTATAATCCTGCACCTCATAGGAAGCAAGCAGGCAGCTCTCAGCTAAAGCATGAGCGGCGTCGGCTGCTGGCACGTCTTCCGAAATAAACGTGTCAAGCAGGACAGCTGCTTCTTGTTTCCGGTCTTTATGAAGGGCTTGAAAAACATGGGCAAAACATTCCTTCGCCTGTTCAAACGAATAATTCGCTTCTCTCCCCAGACCAACGAAATAAATCCGTTTCATACCCGCAGAAGATGGAGGGAATACTTTTGATACTTGATTTGGTTTCGAAGAGACATCGCCATCTTTTAAAAGCTGTGTCAGATGGCCTTCCAGCATCTCATCAATTTCCAATGCTTTGCCTGTCAGCTGGCTTTTTTGAAAAAGCCCGATCACAAGGGTTTCCGTATGCTCTAATTGCTGAACCGCATAAAACATGAGGCTTACACTCCTAACGTAATGGGTATTTGTAATGAACAATGGTATAATAGGAAAAACATTCTTTCCATTACACTTATTTTATCAAACAACAGTCTAAGACTTGCTTTTTTCTTTTGAAACACGAAGGATTTTTCAAATAGAAAGGATGTCGCCTATGGAACTTTTAACGAATTTCCCTTTATTATCAAGCTTGGCTGCGATTTTTTTTGCTCAGGTCATCAAAGTGCCCATACAGTTTATCGTGTCCAGAAAACTGGACTGGTCACTGGTGACAAGCACAGGCGGCATGCCGAGCTCGCACTCCGCGGCGGTCACCGCACTTTCAACTGGCGTAGCCCTAGATCATGGATTAGGCTCCTCTCTCTTTGCGGTTTCCGCGATTTTCGCCGTCATAACCATGTTTGACGCAACCGGCGTCAGACGTCATGCCGGCGAGCAGGCAACAGTCATCAATAAGCTCGTCATTGATTTTAACCGCTTTGTAAATGAAGCAAAGGACTTCCCAAAAGCCGAAGATAAAGAAAAGCAAAAAAAGCTGAAGGAGCTTCTCGGACATCAGCCGATCGAGGTCTTTTTCGGAGGCTTAACCGGTATTTTTCTGACATTGATACTCGCTTACTTTTTCATGTAAAAAACGCCCCAGCCGCGGCTGGAGCGCTCAGATTGCTGACAAAAACCTAAAACGATTTAAGTTTTAGGTTTTTGTTATCTTTTCACGTGATTGAAAACCCTTGAAGTCTAGGAAGGGCGAGCATCGGAGCACAGCGAATGTTCTAATTCGTGAGCACAGACGTGACAATGAATGCGAGGGTTTGTCAACATGCTGAACGCCTCTGCTTCCGCTGGAGCGTTTTATTCTTTCACAGTTTTATATTGATTTCTGAACACTTGCAAAGATTTTGTCTCATTGAGCTTCTCAAGCTCATCCTCGGTAACCTTTCCCGTTCCCTTTTTAATTACATATACATTAAGGGTTTTTTTGCCCCATTCATTGTACACATCTTTGACGGTTTCGAAGTACAGATCAAGGCGGTTTCCCTTAATCGCGGATCCTGTGTCGGCCACCACTCCGAGACCGTAGTTCGGGATAAATAAAATCGTGCCGATCGGGAAAACGGACGGATCAGCGGCAACCGTGGAGTATAAATCCCGTTTCACTTTCACACCTGAATATGTAAGCCCGTATAATGGATCACCGGGCTCCTTACCCGTCGACTCAGCTCCTGCTGTGTAGCCTGTTGCGGTTACTCTTTGGACCGGATACTCGTCCCAATCAAATGCTTCTTCTAACGGTTTTGTTTTATCCTTGTCCGCTGACATGGTTTGTGTTTTTTTCTGCTGCAATGCTTTTAATGTCAGTCCTGCATGCTTTAAGTGCTTTTCTTGATGGTCCCGCACCCATTTTGACAAGTCCTTCGCTTCGATTCCTGACACTGATAAAAATGTCGTGCCAAATGCAAGCAGAAATAAACAGGTCATCAGCAAACGTCTGATCATATTCAACATCATTCACCTCTCCTCCGAATCATTGTTCCCAATTGGAGAGAGCAATATTCAAAATGGTGAATGAGCGGAAAGCATAAAAAAAGCTTTCTTTAGAAGAAAGCGGCATTTAAAACATTTGATATCCTCTTTTTCTGAGCATGTTGATCGCTATACCGGACACGATGGCACCAGCCAAACCGCTGGCCAAAATCAGCACATCGGCAGCCGCTAATGATACGACACGATGAAACAGGCTGGCAAAGGATTCTCCAGGTGACTGGACATAGCTGATCAGCTTTTCCTTGCTGATAATGAAAAGGCATACAATCGGATAAATCACAGCCATAATCCAGGACATTCTCAGCAGCATGTTTAATAAGAAACCGATTCCAAAAAACAAGACAAAAAACAAAACTATTGAGATGATTACGACTGGCAGACTAATCAACCTATCCCACCCCCCTGCGTTGTTTTTAGTGTAACGCGGAGGCTGAATTAAAGTCAACGGCTGGAAAAAGAATGACTGTCTTTTCCTGTCCCCTGGCAAGACGGACAAGTCTCTGAACCGCCGAGGATCAATTGAAAATACCCTTTTCCTGAGCAAAATGGGCATGCATGCGAAGCGGTTGTCGTTGCAGTTTTCATCTGATCATCACCCTTTTTCTTAATTTTCTGATAATATAACATATCGAGCTGTCAACAATAAAGTCAGATCATGTGACAAATCGTTTGATGTAAGCGGAAACATGCCTGTTTTCCTCTCGTTCTCTTTATATTTTGGCGTTTTTTAATAAAAAAACCCGCAAATGCGGGTTTTTAGAAAAACTTAAACTTTCCTTTTTTCAGCGTCAGTCCTAGTCCGCCGATCAAAAACAGCGAGCGGTTGTCGATGACTTTTTTCATAAATGAAGCCGGTGTGCCTTTCAGCTTCCTGCCATAAACGACTCCGACCGCGTTATGCTCGCCTAGTGATGCCACTGTTCCCTTAATGTCCGGCTTGAATTGCTCAAGCTCTCCGCCTTTAATGAGCCTGCCAAGGTTTTTGGCAACCGTTACCCCTTGCTGCATTGCAATTTGGGCAGTCGGCGGATACGGGCGCTCTGTATCTTCATTCATAAACAGTGAGCTGTCGCCAAGAATAAAGACGTTGTCATGTCCGGGTGCGCGCAGATCCGGATTCACTTTGACCCGGCCGCGCATATTTTCAAAGCCGGCTTCCTCCACAATCGGGTGGCCGCGGACACCTGCCGCCCACACAACAGTTTGCGATTTGATTTGCTCCGGCTCTTCATCTTTTTTCCCGACTCTGACTCCCTCCGGTGTACATTCTTGTACAGCCGTGCCGATCTTAAACTCAACTCCATTTTCCTCAAGATAATGAACCGCATAATCGACAAGCTCAGGATCAAAGCCCGGCAAAACGGTCGGCGCCGCTTCCACACAAATGATGCGGACAAGGCTTCTGTCCACGTCATACTCCTTGCAGAGCTCAGGCACGCGGGCTGCCAGCTCGCCAAGAAATTCAATCCCCGTAAATCCGGCTCCGCCTACAACAATCGTTAACCTGTCCGGCCGTTTTTCCGCTTCCGTATTGTAAGTTGCAAACTGCAGCTCGATATGTTCCCGCAGCAGGCGTGACGTGTTGATGTTGGCAATCGGAAACGCATATTCTTTTAACCCTTTAATGCCGAACGTTTCAGGCACTGCGCCTAGTCCGATGACTAAATAATCGTACTGCAGCTCTCCATTTGCAAGCACAACTTTTTTGTCTTCAATTTTGATTGCCTTTACAGTATCCTGTACAAAATTGACCCGCGACTGGTTGATTACGTCTTTTATCTGATAACGGCAGCGGTCATGATGGAGCGTACCCGCGCTCGCCTCATGCATCCATGTCGTTTCATAATGATAATTGTGTTTATTCACAAGCGTAATATCAGCATCATTCGGTCCGACAAACTTTGTCAGCCTAGTTACCGTCATCAATCCGCCATATCCTGCACCTAAAATCACGATTTTGGGCTTATTCAATGCCATCACATCCACCTTCTCTTTTTTTGCTTTTGTTAGACGCATAATAAAATTATCATTTGTGTTAGCTTCAGCTTATTGGCAGGATTTTATGAAATATATTGAAAAGTTTTTTGTGAAGTCCTTACCCAAAGCACTACTATCATATTTATCCGGCTGGCCCGAGAAACATTCAGAAAAAGATCAATTCATTTGGTTATCATCGTAGCGGCCGGCGGAAATATTTTCAAGAACGGATGCGCACGCCAAACACTTACGATTTTTTCTGCTGACTCGTCAATTTGAACGGCAATATGGTATAATTAATAACAATTTTCATTTAGGAGGCAATTTTCGTATGCGAGAGGATACAAAGGTTTATGATATTACAATTATAGGCGGGGGACCGGTCGGCTTATTCACCGCTTTTTACGGAGGCATGAGACAGGCAAGCGTCAAAATTATCGAAAGCCTGCCTCAGCTCGGCGGACAGCTTAGCGCCCTATACCCTGAGAAATATATATACGATGTAGCGGGATTCCCGAAAATCCGCGCACAAGAGCTTATCAACAACCTAAAGGAGCAAATGGCGAAATTCGACCAAACCATTTGTCTGGAGCAAGCGGTTGAATCTGTTGAAAAACAAGCGGACGGTGTGTTTAAGCTTGTGACAAATGAAGAAATCCACTACTCCAAAACAGTTATCATCACTGCAGGAAACGGCGCATTCAAACCAAGAAAGCTGGAGCTTGAAAATGCCGAGCAGTATGAGGGCAAAAACCTTCATTACTTCGTTGACGATTTGCAAAAATTCGCCGGCAGACGCGTTGCCATCCTTGGCGGAGGAGATTCAGCGGTAGACTGGGCTCTTATGCTCGAGCCAATCGCAAAAGAAGTATCCATCATTCACCGCCGCGATAAGTTCCGCGCGCACGAGCACAGTGTGGAAAACCTTCATGCATCGAAGGTTAATGTCCTGACACCATTCGTCCCTGCAGAGCTGATCGGCGAAGACAAAATTGAACAGCTTGTGCTTGAAGAAGTGAAAGGCGACCGCAAAGAGATTTTAGAAATTGATGACTTAATCGTCAACTACGGTTTCGTTTCATCTCTTGGCCCGATCAAAAACTGGGGTCTGGACATCGAGAAAAACTCTATTGTCGTAAAATCAACAATGGAAACAAACATCGAAGGCTTCTTTGCAGCAGGTGACATTTGCACATACGAAGGAAAAGTCAACCTGATCGCAAGCGGCTTCGGCGAAGCACCGACAGCAGTAAACAACGCGAAAGCTTACATGGATCCAAAAGCCCGTGTACAGCCTCTTCACTCAACAAGTCTGTTTGAAAATAAATAACAAAAAGGAGCTTGTGTCAGCGACACAGCTCCTTTTTTATTTGAAGATATTTATATAATTCAACACAGTTCCAAGAACAAGCGCAATCACAAGGGCTGCGACAATCCAGATCATTGCCATAATAATGCGGTCTTGGATCTTTTGGGATTTCGTTGTTTTTTCTTCATTTTGTGTCATCTCATTCGCTCCTTCTTTCCAAATCATAAAGAAAGCCTGGTGCTGAACAACCAAGCTTTGCTGAACGTATATCATTCGCGTTTTGATCCGCTCTCTAAGACTTTTCGTTAAGACTATGATACCCAAACTCACTGAGCATGACAAGCTTCGGCACTTGTACATACGTGCAAGCAAATAATAATGTTTGACATCCTAAATAAAACAGAGTACATTATAGAAGGCGAACATTTCATGTAATATAATTTTAAATATTCGTTTTTAGGAGTGAAAACCATGGAAAACGTATTTGATTACGAAGATATTCAGCTAATTCCTGCAAAATGCATTGTAAATAGCCGTACAGAATGTGATACATCCGTACGTTTAGGCGGACGTACCTTTAAATTGCCCGTCGTTCCTGCCAATATGCAGACGATTATAGATGAAAAGCTGGCCATTCAATTAGCCGAAAATGGCTACTTTTATGTGATGCACCGATTTGAGCCTGAAACACGAATTGATTTTATTAAAGATATGAACGCACGCGGGTTATACTCTTCTATCAGCGTAGGAGTGAAAGATGAGGAGTATGAATTTGTCCGCCAGCTGGCAGAAGAAAACCTGGCCCCTGAATACGTGACAATCGACATTGCACACGGTCATTCAAATGCGGTCATTGAAATGATTCAGCACCTCAAAAAGCATTTGCCGGACAGCTTTGTCATTGCTGGCAACGTTGGAACGCCGGAAGCGATCAGAGAGCTTGAAAATGCGGGAGCGGATGCCACTAAAGTCGGCATCGGACCGGGAAAAGTATGTATTACGAAAATCAAAACCGGCTTCGGCACAGGCGGCTGGCAATTAGCGGCGTTGCGCTGGTGTGCAAAAGCAGCCAGCAAACCGATTATCGCGGATGGCGGCATCCGCACACATGGCGACATCGCAAAATCAATCCGATTTGGCGCAACGATGGTCATGATCGGTTCACTATTTGCCGGACACGAAGAATCACCAGGCCAAACGATCGAAAAAGATGGAAAGCTTTACAAAGAGTACTTCGGCTCAGCCTCTGAATTCCAAAAAGGCGAAAAGAAAAATGTAGAAGGCAAAAAAATGCACGTGCCGCATAAGGGCTCAATCAAGGATACGCTGATTGAAATGGAACAGGATCTTCAATCTTCTATTTCTTATGCTGGCGGAACGAAGCTTGATGCGATCCGTAATGTGGATTATGTGATTGTAAAGAATTCCATTTTTAATGGAGATAAATATTAATAATAAAAAAGCCAAGTCAGCGGTTTGCCGCTTGACTTGGCTTTTTTTCTGTTTAGCACTCTTCTGGTGTACCTGCATTCGTCGCTGTTCTGAACGAAGAACCGCAGCCGCATGAAGCGATGGCGTTTGGATTGTCGATGGTGAAGCCGCCGCCGAGCATGGATTGCTTATAATCAATCACGGTGCCGGTCATGATATCAAGGCTTTCTTTGTCAACAAGAACAGTGATGCCGTGCTGATCAAACACACTGTCTGTTTCACCCTTTTCATGCTCAAAGCCCATGCCGTAAGAAAGGCCGCTGCAGCCGCCGCCTTTGACGCCGACACGCAGAAACGCGTTTTCTTCTTCATGCTCTTTCATCATATCTTTTATATGCAAAGCTGCTGCTTCTGTAATTGTTACCGGGTTGCTCATCATTGTGAACCTCCTTTTAAAAACCGGATGCTTTCTTTTATTATAAACATGATCGGTTCAATTCTCAAACAAGGTGTCTTACAAAAAATAGACACCGTCACAAACGGTTTCAGCCGGTCCTGTCATCATGACATGGCCGTTATCTTTCCAATTAATCACCAAATCTCCGCCTGCTAAATGCACTGTGATGTCTTGATTTCGTTTTGATACGCCGTTTAACACAGAGGCGACGGCCGCCGCACATGCGCCTGTTCCGCATGCCTGGGTAATGCCAGATCCCCGTTCCCAGACGCGGAAATGCAGTTCATGGTCGTTCACGGTTTCAACGAATTCTACATTGACGCCTTCCGGAAATCTCGGATCCTTCTCAATCACTGGTCCCAGTGTCGTCAGTGGTGCCTGTTCAATGTCAGCGATCGGAAAAACGATATGCGGATTCCCCATTGAAACGGCAGTGCCTGTTAGTTCTACTTCACCAAATGCCATCGTTTCATTGATTGTATGCTCTCCCCCGCCGCCAAGCATCGGAAGCTCGGCTTTTGTCAGGCGCGGCTCTCCCATGTCGACAGTGACAACATTCACTTTCCCGTTTTCAACTTGCACCTCTGCTTTCACGAGCCCGGAGAGGGTTTCAATCAGAAAAGATGTTTCCTCAACCAGCTTATGCTCATACGCGTATTTTGCAACGCAGCGCAGGCCATTGCCGCAGTTTTTCCCTTCGGACCCGTCATTATTAAAAATCCGCATTTTGACAGGCGCTTGATCTGAAGGACATATTAAGATCATCCCGTCGGAACCGATCCCTGTATATACAGAAGAAACCTGAACGGCAATCTCAGACAGTTTTTCTTCTGGAAGCTGTTCTTCAAATTGATTCACATAGATATAGCTGTTTCCCAGTCCGTGCATTTTGGTAAATCGAAATGAGTTCATAGGTGCCTCCAACTTTTTTTCTTTTTCTTAGTATAAAAGCTATTATAAGCGGACACAATACAATTATCCCCCGTTTTTCATACATAAAAGCTCCTTGCACTGACGCAAGGAGCTTTTATCGTTTATATAAACATGCCGGCAATGGCTGCGCTGAGCAGATTGGCTAATGTTCCCGCAAGGACAGCCTTCAGGCCGAGGCGCGCGATATCTGAACGGCGGCTCGGCGCTAAACCGCCAAGCGTACCGAGCATAATTGCAATTGATGAAAAATTGGCGAATCCGCATAAAGCAAAACTGATAATGGTAGCGGTTTTTTTAGAAAACTCGCCAATGTGCGGACCGAAGTTAGAATAAGCAACAAACTCATTCAGCACCAATTTCTGGCCGATATAGCTTCCCGCCTGCAACGCTTCATGCCAAGGCACGCCAATCAAAAAGGCGATTGGAGAAAACACATAGCCGAGAATGGATTCTAATGTGACACCTTTTAAGCCGAACAAGCCGAAAAACCCGCCGAGAATACCGTTTACTACCGCGATTAATGCAACGAACGCAAGCAGCATCGCTCCAACGTTTAAGGCAATTTGCAGGCCTGTTGACGCTCCCTTTGCAGCTGCGTCAATGACATTGGCTGCGCCTTCGCCTTCATCCATTTTGAAGTCGCTTTTGACGGTTTGCGGCTTTTCGGTTTCGGGAATAATCAATTTACCAAAGACAAGACCCGCCGGAGCAGCCATAAAGCTTGCCGCAAGCAAGTATTCAATCGGGATGCCAAGAAGCGCGTACCCAAACAAGGTTGAACCCGCTACAGCCGATAGACCGCTCGTCATAATCGTGAACAATTCAGAGCGCGTCAGTCCTGCAATAAGGGGCCTGATCACTAACGGAGATTCAGATTGGCCTACAAAAATATTAGCAGCAGCTGCAAGAGATTCCGTTTTGCTTGTCCCAAGGAGCTTCGACAAGCCGCCGCCAATGACACGGAAAATGAGCTGCATGATTTTCAAATGATATAAAACAGCAATCAGCGCTGAGAAGAAAATGATAACAGGCAGTACACTTAATGCAAATGCCGGACTGTCACCAACTTTTAGAAGCGGTCCAAAAATAAAACTGATGCCCTCATTCGCATAATCAATCAGAAGCTGTACGCGGCTTGAAAACCATAAAAAAACAGCGCGTCCCGCTTCCCATTTCAACACGATGTATCCAAACGCCACCTGTATGCATAAACCAACGATGACGGTTCTTATCTTAATATTGCTTTTCTTTTCTGAAAATAAAAACGCGATAGCAATGACCGCAACTGCGCCCAGCAGTCCCCACAGAACACTCATGAATACACCTACACCTCTTAAAATTTTATTTAAAAAAGATCTTTTATACGATAACAATAATATTTTTTGATGTCTACACATTTTTTAGTTCTTTTGTACGGCATAATAAAAAAGGGCCTGCACAGGCCCTTTTCATTTAAAACATTGGGTTTTCTTCAATAAAGGTATATATATTCTCAACAAGCTCAGCAGGCGTTTCACCCATGACAACTTCTCCGTTTACCAGAGCGAAGAGCGATTCCATGCATGTCCCGCAGTAGCTTAAGCAGCCGTATTCGAGGACATCCAAGTTGGGATCTTTCTCCAAAATCGCCCGGGCTTCCTGAGAGCCGTGAGCCAAATTGCTGACACAAAATTCAATCATTGGATTCATGCGGTTTCACCTCACATATGTCCATTATCGCGAATTTTACATGATTCGTCAAAGACACAGATTTATCGAAATTTATTATCGTAACATATCATTTTCTTAATAACGTTTTACTATTTTGCAATTTGAAGCTAATTTGTAGGTTATTTTGAATCTATTATTGTGATTTTAGATCAAATTCGATATAATTCTAGATGTTATTTTACATAGTTCGTAGTTTCTTCAATGTGTCTATCATACTCTTCGGATTAAAGGGGAATTCAAATGAAAAAATTGGTCTTGATCGGCGGAGGTTACGGGAACATGCGTGTTCTTCATCGCTTATTGCCAAACCAGCTGCCTGAAGATGTTTCAATCACGTTAATTGACAGAAATCCTTATCACTGCCTGAAAACAGAATATTATGCCCTTGCCGCAGGCACAATTTCTGACCATCATATCAGAGTGTCATTTCCAGAGCACCCTCGCCTGGATATCCAGTACGGTGATATCTCCTCAATTGATATTGCACAAAAACAAGTGCTGTTCCATGATCGTGAACCGATTTCTTACGATGACGCCGTGATCGGGCTCGGCTGTGAGGATAAATACCACAATGTGCCGGGAGCGCCTGAATTCACCTATAGCATTCAAACCATCGACCAGTCCCGTGAAACCTACCAAAAGCTGAATAACCTAAGCGCTAATGCTACTGTCGCCATTGTCGGAGCGGGCTTAAGCGGCGTTGAGCTTGCAAGTGAATTGAGAGAAAGCCGTGATGACCTGAACATTATCTTGTTCGACCGCGGCAATCTCATTTTATCAAGCTTTCCCGAACGTTTGAGCAAATATGTGCAAAAATGGTTCGAAGAGCACGGTGTCCGCATTATTAACAGGGCAAATATCACAAAAGTAGAAGAAGGCGTTGTGTATAATCACGATGATCCGATTTCTGCAGACGCCATCGTGTGGACAGCCGGCATCCAGCCAAACAAAGTCGTCAAGGACTTAGATGTGGAGAAGGATGCACAAGGGCGTGTCGTATTAACGCCTCATCACAATCTTCCTGGTGATGAACATCTGTACGTAGTCGGCGACTGCGCGAGCCTTCCTCATGCACCGAGCGCCCAGCTGGCAGAGGCTCAAGCAGAGCAGATTGTCCAAATCTTGCAAAAACGCTGGAATGGAGAAGCCCTTCCGGAATCAATGCCTGAGTTCAAGCTAAAAGGCGTTCTCGGTTCACTCGGAAAAAAAGCCGGCTTTGGTCTTGTTGCTGACCGACCGCTGATCGGCCGTGTTCCGCGTATGCTGAAATCCGGCTTGCTGTGGATGTACAAACACCATAACGGGTAATGATAGAGAAGAACCGCTGATCACATCAGCGGTTTTCTGTATACCCATGCTTCTCCATTGCCTCATAAACATCTTTTAATTTTGGATTGCCTTCACCGACAATTTTGTCTTCTACGAGCACAAGCGGATAAAAATACTCGTCATTTCTGATTTTTTCTGCAAGCTCTTTCGCATGTTCATTGTCAGGCGGCTCATAAATATCGATATATTGCATCAAAAAAGGCTGATTTGGATATTTTCTTTTGAGCGCAGCCTCAAGCCATTCGTATGTATCCTTAGCTGTCGGCATATTGACACAGCTTGCACAAACGGCTTCTGCCCCGTATATGCTAAGCATGACTGGTTTCGTCACTGATAAACGCCCCCTTCTCCCTATGTAAGTCCTTTCTTTTCAGTATACAGAGCGAATACACATTTTTATAGAAAAAAACCGTTTTTGTGTTCAAGTCTGAATGTGCTATAATAGGGAAAGCAACTTTGCAAACCAAACAATAGATTTTTATTGTTACACTGAATATAATGGTTTTATGATGACGAAAGGAGCGAATGTCATGACTGAAGTTGAAATGAAAGAACAGGTGCAGGAAGTACTGGACAAACTTCGTCCGTTTTTACTTCGTGACGGCGGTGACTGTGAACTTGTAGATGTAGATGAAGGTATCGTTAAGCTTCGCCTACTAGGCGCATGCGGCAGCTGCCCAAGTTCAACAATTACGCTGAAAGCCGGAATTGAACGCGCTCTTCTTGAAGAAGTGCCGGGTGTCGTTGAAGTAGAACAAGTCTTTTAATAAAGCAGCCAGGCTGAAATTTGATCAGCCTGGCTTTTTTATTAGAGATAGTTGTCAAACCATGAGCTGATATAATTCAAACGCTTGATCCGCTGTCCCGGGTGGCCGCTGCGTGATAAATTGTGCGACGCTTTCGGAAAACGGACGAACATGGTTTCCTTGCCCATTTTCTTCAAGGCAATAAACAGCTGCTCGGCCTGCTCGATCGGGCACCGGTCATCTCGCTCGCCATGCAGAATTAAAAGCGGTGTCTCAACGTTTGCTGCGTACTTTATAGGGGAGCGGTCCCAGAGCTTTTCTGTGTCTTCAAACACGTCATGCTCAAGCTGCCAGTCTGTGAAGAAATAGCCGATATCACTGACGCCGTGAAAGCTGATCCAATTTGATATCGAGCGCTGGGTGACGGCAGCTTTAAAGCGGTTCGTCTGCCCAACGATCCAGTTGGTCATAAAGCCTCCGTAGCTTCCGCCCGTGACACCGAGCCGCTTTGGATCAATCTGCGGATCTCGTTTGATAGCCTCGTCCACAGCCTGCATCACATCATCATAGTCCTTTCCTCCATAATCTCCTCTGACGGCATTCACAAATTCCTGCCCATAGCCGTGGCTTCCTCTCGGGTTGATATAAACGACCGCGTATCCTTTGGCCGCCAGCACTTGAAATTCATGAAAATATGTATGCCCGTACATCATATGAGGACCGCCGTGTATGTTGAGAATAAGAGGATATGATGCCTCACCTTCCGACTGTGCAGGCTTCATCAGCCAGCCGTTCACCGTCACTCCGTCTTCTGTGACAAATTGAATATCTTCAGGTATTGAAATCGTATGCTCATCGACAAACTTGTCATTCGCGCCAGTCAGCCGTTCCTCTTCCTGCCCAAGCGGGATGCTGTATAGCTCACTCGGTCTGTCCGGTTTTGTCACACTGGCAATAAAGTGTTGTTCGTCAGGTGAAATGGAAAAGCTATTGATGTACTCTTTTTCGAGACGAATCGGATACACAAGGCCTTCAATCGAAATATAATAGATTCCCGTGCTTCCTTGATCTGTGCCGATAACATAAAACCCTTGGCAGTCTTTCGTCCAAATCGGGCGCTGTTCGGCACCTCCGATCAAAGAATCTCCAATCAGCGCATCCGCTAAATGAACGTCCAGCATCTCTGTCAGACATGTGAGGCGGTCTTGTTCGATATCATAGAGCCACGCCTTTGCGAGCGTTGCATTCTTATATTCCTTTTCATTCCCAAGCAAAGCAAGATATCTTCCGTCCGGTGAAAATGAGCTTGGTCCGAATGAGCCGCGATGAGGTGTAATCTGCTTAAGATCTCCAGACTCCAGCGACATTATATACACATCATACGGCTTGCTGGCATCATTCGTCTCAGTCAAATTAGCTGAGAAAACAAGCGATTTGCCGTCAGGAGAAAAAGCAGGGTCGCCATGATCGGCTTTGTGATTTGTCAGCTGCTTCACCTTACCAGACTTCACGCTGACAAGCACAAGCTGGGCATACGCACCTCTCGTCAGCCCTTTGCCGTCCCGTTTATAGGAGAGGCCTTGCACTTCAACAGGTTCAAAACTGTCCGGCTCCGTTTTTTCTCGGTCATCAATCCTTTCCCCCTCTCCCAAACTGACAGTGACAAGCACCGACTCACCATCCGGAGACCACAGCGGCTTTGATACGCCATACGGGATTTCAGTCAGTTTTCTCGCTTCTCCGCCTTCAGCGCTCATGATATACAGCTGTGCTGTATCGCCCTCACGATCAGAAATAAAGGCAAGCGTTCGCCCGTCCGGAGACCATCTTGGGTCGGTGCTTCGCTTTTCTCCATGTGTCCATGGAACAGACCCGCCCGTTTTTGTTTCATAGATCCATATATTTGATGTATATGCATCTTTCTCTTGGTTTACTTGTGACTTCACATATGCGGCATAGGTGCCATCAGGGGCGTATTGAGGATCGGTCACAGAGACAATCGCTGTGATGTCTTCTGCGGTTATCAGCTTTTTCATATTCATCTCCTCCTTTTTACATGTATTTCGTTTTCCTAAATAAAAACTCCTTTATCTCCAGCAAAAAAAAGCGCCCTCAGCTACACTGAGAGACGCTTGGCATGATCTAGACACTTTTTACTTGATATAAAGGATTTCGCTCTATGATACTTCCCTCTTTTGGAACGGTCAAAGCGTCTACTTCACAATGAGGGAAATGAAGCGCGAGCTGTTCTTTTAGCTCTTCTCCCTTTCCTTTTTCGGTCATGACGAGAATCGTCGGGCCTGCCCCGCTGAGAGCCGTTCCATATGCGCCCTTCATTTCGGCGACATGTTCTACTTTGGACAGCTCAGGCACAAGCATTGCCCGGTATGGCTGGTGGAACATATCCTTCTTCATGATTTTCCCGACGAGCGGCCAATCCTTAGACATGATCGCAGCAATGAGGATATTGCTGACAGCACTTGCCTTTACGGCATCGGCATATGGAAATTCCTTCGGAAGCACGTCTCTTGCGTCTCTTGTCAGCACTTCGTAAAAAGGAATGACAACGACAACGTCAATGCCGGCATCCGGGACGCGGATCATTTGGGTCTCTTCTTCTTCATGCAGGCCGATCACAAGTCCGCCAACGAGAGAAGCGCCCGCATTGTCCGGATGTCCTTCCTCGAGACTGGCTAAATGCAGCTTGTCCGCTTCAGACAGCTTTAAGCTGCATAATTCATCAGCCATTTCAATGGCCGCTACAATCGCCGCGGCGCTGCTGCCAAGGCCGCGTGCGAGCGGAATGTCGCTCCACACCTTCACATGGACAGGCGGCATTTCTTTGCCGTACAAATCTGCTGTCCGTTTTGCCACATGATAGATCATATTATCTGTACCCGCCGGAATTCCGGCGACTGTTTCTGTTTCAGCTTCAAAAGACCATTTGTCGCTTTCAAAGACGGTCAGCTTCAAATATCTGCTGAGCGCCATTCCGACTGAATCAAAGCCGGGGCCTAGGTTAGCCGTGCTTCCGGGAACAGTGACAGTGAACAGCATGTCGGCTTCGTTCATACACGGGCCGCTCCTTTTACATATTCAAGGATGCTGTCTTCATCAGTCGGCAATGTGACCGGCTTGATTTCTGAAATGTCGACCGCTGTGTTCGGATCTTTCAGTCCGTTTCCTGTTAGCACAGCGACGACCTTGCTGCCTTTCGGAATTTCTCCGGATTTCACCTGTTTCAGCACCCCTGCGATAGACGCGCAAGAGCCCGGTTCTGCAAACACGCCTTCTTCACGGGCGATCAGCTGATACGCGTGAAGGATTTCATCATCAGTGACTTCGTCAATTTTCCCGTTGGATTCCTCGGCTGCCTTTACAGCTTTGTCCCAGCTTGCCGGGTTTCCGATACGAATGGCTGTCGCTATTGTTTCCGGATTTTCAATCACTTCATTTCGCACGATTGCCGCCGCGCCTTCCGCTTCAAAGCCGCGCATTTTCGGAAGGCCTGTGCCGTTTTTCTCATGATATTCCTTGAAGCCCTTCCAGTACGCAGTGATGTTTCCCGCATTTCCGACCGGGATCGCTAACACATCCGGCGCTTCTCCAAGCTGTTCGCACACTTCGAAGGCAGCAGTTTTTTGGCCTTCAATGCGGTAAGGATTCACTGAATTGACAAGGGCAATCGGTGATTTCTCACAGATGGAACGGACAATTTTAAGTGCATCGTCAAAGTTTCCGTCAATTGCGATAATCTCAGCTCCGTACATGACAGCCTGAGCGAGTTTTCCAAACGCAATTTTTCCGTTCGGGATGATGACGATGCATTTCATGTTAGCGCGGGCAGCATAAGCAGCCGCAGCCGCGGAAGTGTTTCCTGTTGACGCGCACATAATCGTGTCGTTTCCCTCTTCTTTTGCTTTCGCCACAGCCATGACCATTCCGCGGTCTTTAAATGATCCGGTAGGATTGACGCCCTCTGTTTTGACATGAAGCTCAATTCCGAGCTGCTCAGAAAGCTTCGGCAGATAAATAAGGGGTGTGTTTCCTTCATGTAAAGTAAGCGCCGGTGTTTGATCAGTTACAGGTAAAAATTCTTTATATTGATGGATAAGTCCTTTCCACATTAGCTCCAACCGTTCCCTTCTACACGATATGTGCTTTTGACTTCTTGAACGACTTCCAAATCATTTAGGTTTTGCAGGATATCACTGAAATCAGCTTCAGATGTATGGTGTGTGACAATGACGATTTCGGCTAACTCATCATGGCCTTTAATCGGCAGCTGCAGGATCTTTTCAAAGCTCACGCCCCGTTCAGAGAACACAGACGTAATTTTCGAGAATGAACCGACCTCATCTTTTACATGAATTCTCAAAAACTGCTGGGCGTAAATGTCAGACGGCGATTTCATGTTTTTCTCATATTGCGGCCCAACAAAGCTGTTGCCGGTTACGCCGAGTCGCATATTTTTCATGACAGCGACAAGGTCAGAAACAACGGATGTCGCAGTCGGCATGCTTCCGGCTCCCGGCCCGTAGAACATCGTCTCACCGACAGCCTCACCGTACACATAAACGGCGTTAAACTCATTATGCACAGCAGACAGCGGATGATGGTCAGGAAGCAGTGTCGGCTGAACGCTGACCTCGATTTTGCTTCCGTCACGCTGTGCAATCCCGATCAGCTTCATCGTATAGCCAAGGCGTTTGCTGAAGCTGATGTCCTCGTCTGTAATTTGGGAGATTCCCTTTACTTTGACGTCTTCCAGATCCACGTTCATCGAGAAACCGAGACGCGCCAATATCGCCATTTTCCGTGCGGCGTCAAGCCCTTCCACGTCTGAAGTCGGATCAGCTTCGGCAAAGCCGAGATCCTGCGCTTCCTTGAGCACTTCCTCGTAAGGGCTTTTTTCTTTAATCATTTTAGTTAAGATAAAGTTCGTTGTTCCGTTCACGATCCCCATCATCTTTGTAATCCGGTCTGATGAGAGGCCTTCCTCTAACGTGCGCAAAATCGGAATGCCACCGGCAACACTGGCTTCAAAGTAGATGTCGCAGCCATTTTCCTTCGCTTCCGCAAGCAGCTCGGAGCCGTACACAGCTATTAAATCCTTGTTTGCTGTGACCACATGCTTTTTCGATTTCAGCGCGTCGAGCAAATATTGTTTTGTCTGTTCAACTCCGCCGATCACCTCAATGACGACATCAACATCTGGATCATCGATGACATCATACACTTCTGTTGTGAGCACTTCCTTCGGCAAATCTACTTCTCTCTTTTTCTCTAGATCTTTGACAAGCACTTTTTTTATCGTAACCGGACAGCCGACCTGATGCATCAGCTTATCCTGATGGTCTTGAATAATTTTAACGACACCGCTTCCGACGGTACCTAAACCTAAAAGCCCTACACGAATCGCTTTCAAAAAAACTCCACCTTTCATTTGATTGTCTTCTCTAAAAAGACAAATGTTAACTCAACACAGACATATAAGTTACAAACATTATATAAGCCCATCCCCCTTTTGACAAGACAGCAAATGGCTGAATTTTGGGAATGTAAACGCTTAACGCGTTGATATGACAAGATTCTTTATTTTCTAATTATTTTTCTGCCTTTTCCGAGCCAGCCCACGCGGGGAACAAACAGCTTCTGCGCCCGCATATTCATGAATTCCTGTGCTGTATTGAGAAATTGTTCATAGCGTCCGCAGTCACCAAGAATGAAGTCAAGCTGCTCTTCATAATAATGTTTTTCTGATTCTGACGACATGTAGTAGCTCTCCACGGTTTCAAAATAATGAAGCGGGAAGAGCAAGCGGCTGTACAGAAGGCGTTTCGAAAACGAAGACAGCGGGGTGACTTGCCCGTATTCCTGTAAAAAAAGAAAGCCCTGCTGGTTAAAATCTTGTCTGTGATGCAAAAACGTATGCCTCATATATTCAGCCAAATCGCGTGAGGCGTGGTCAAATACCCAATCCGACGGAATCCTGATCAACGATTCGAATGACCATGTATGTCTTTCCATCCGCTGGTGGCATATCGTTCCTGAATCAGCGGCTTGGGGCTTGTCATCCAGCTCAGTGTCCACTAAATATTGTATCGCGTTTTCCGACAGTCCTAAATAATATGGAAATGATTCGATCATTTTTTTATCGAATGGCTCATGCGGAGGGGTCTGAACCTTTCGCTGCCAAAACGCTTCCAGCTGATCAATGCGTTTTCCCCACAGATCCTTCCACTGCCCGATTCTTCCGGCTGCTTTCACTTCATACGGGTAGCCTCTGCCTTTCCGGTGAAATTCCGCCAGCTCCGCCCCAATGGAAAACGCCCGGTTTGACAAAGGAGGTGCCGCCTTCAGCAGTGCGTACGTTTTTCCTTCATGTTCAAACGTCAGCTCACCTTCTTTTGTAAAGATAAAAACCGAAACGTATGGGTCACTTTGTTCTTGTAAATACTGACTCATGTAATAAAGCTCCGCCAGCTCCGTATCTGAGAATTGGGAAACGGGGACAATCAGAAAGAGTGAATTCGGCGTCTGAAAGCATTGATAAGTGTTCTGGTACATGGAAAGCTGCCTGATATGAATACCGTATTTTTCTTTTATTGTACCTTTCACAATGATCACCTGCCTGTAGAATTAGGGCTCATCACATCGTAGTCATACACGTCCGGAATTATGAATACATATTTTAATCCGACGAAGGCGCAGGAAAAAGTCGTAAACATCTCAAACATTTTGTATAAACTAGTAAAAAAGATTGGGTGAAGCTGATGTCAGAAAAAGAACAAGTCAGTCAGATGGAAGCAAAAGCAAGAGCACGGATGAAGGAGCGCGGCGTTGAGGTATCAGACATTGCCGAGCTTGTCTTTTTTCTGCAGAAAAAATATCATCCGGATTTAACCATTGATGAGTGCACGTTGAATGTCAATCGCGTTCTCGCAAAACGCGAGGTGCAAAATGCGATTTTAACGGGCATTGAATTGGATGTTCTTGCCGAGCAGAAAAAACTGTCTGAACCGCTGCAAACAATGCTTGAAACAGATGAAAGCCTATATGGAGTAGATGAAGTTCTGGCATTTTCCATCGTGAATATTTACGGATCGATCGGGTTTACGAACTACGGCTACATTGACAAAGAAAAACCCGGAATCCTTAAACATTTAAATGATAAATCAACCGGCGAATGCCATACCTTTCTGGATGACATCGTCGGCGCGATTTCCGCCGCAGCCTCAAGCAGGCTCGCACACCGCGCGCGGCACACAGAATAAGGGCACCCTTTGGGGTGCCCTTATTTATTTAAATGTATGGAATCCATTCAGTCAGAGAGTCAATGGCGTGAGTCGGTTTTTCCATATCGTCTGTCATATGCTCTCTTTTCGTTACGCCTGTGTGAACAAGCAGTGTATCCATACCGGCGTTAATGCCGGCCATGATGTCTGTCGCATAGTTGTCGCCGACCATAAGTGTTTCCGACACATCCGTGCCAAGAACGCGCATCGCCTGCTCCATAATAATGGATTCCGGTTTGCCGATAAATACCGGCTGTACGCCTGTCGATACGGTTAAAACAGAAGTCAGTGAACCGTTTCCTGGCAGGAGGCCTCTCTCCGTCGGAATCGCAATATCTCCGTTAGTAGAAATAAAGCGGGCGCCATTTCTGATTGCCAGGCAGCCAACAGCAAATTTTTCGTATGTAATGGAACGGTCAATGCCAACCACCACAAAATCCGCGTTTTCCCCGCCAAACGTCAGTCCGTTTTCTTCAATGGCCTGGCGGATCCCTTCTTCCCCAATCACATACACAGACGCGTCTTTTTTCTGCTGGGCGATATGCTGGGCAGTGGCCATGCTGGTTGTGAAGACTTGTTCTTCTGATGCCGGAATATCAAAAGACACGAGCTTGTCCGCCACCTGCTTCGGTGTGCGCGAAGAGTTGTTTGTCACAAATAGATAAGGCACGTCGCGATCCTTCAGCGTTCTGACAAATTCACACGCTTCCTCGATTTTTTCTGTGCCATTGTACATCGTTCCGTCTAAATCAATTAAATACCCTTTATATGTTTTCATTTCAACACTCCTGTGGCTTTCCAGTTGTTATTTAAACGCAGAAACAGGGCCAAGCTCTGTTTCCAAGTAGCTTCTGATCCGTTGCGGGAAGTCTTGAAGAGCAGTCTGATGTGCCGTGATCAGCCTGTAAAGCTCGGCACTGTCAGCAAACAGATACTGCTGAACCAATGTTTTGCGGTAGGCGATCAATTTTTTGAGCTCAGTTCCCTCTTTTTCCGTGACAACTTTTTCATCGACAAGTATGTCCATAATATCATCATAGCTGCCTGGATCCCGCATAATAAAACCGTCAATCATGTCATTGCCTGTATCAAGAATGCATTCGATTAACAGATGGCCTATTCGCTGAAGCGCCAGTCTCCCGATTTCAGTCTCCCAGTCTGTTTGTGAGTTGAAAAGCGCAAGCTGTTGTTCAAAGAACCCGAGTGTTTGCTCGATCTTGTTTCTGTCAACAAAATACATGACAGCATCCCCTTTGTGTATATTTATTTTCTGATCCGTTTCAAGACAAAATACGCACAGCCGAAATTGCAGTATTCGTAAATGTATTCATCTAGTGTGCTGATTTTCGTTTCGAAGGTTGCCTTTTGATTCTGGTCGTCAAAGAAGCCCTTGAGCCTAAGCTGACCGTACCCCCAGTCTCCCACAATATAATCGTATTTATTTAAAATATCGGAGTAGCGGGCTTTAAAAGCCTCTTCGTTGAAGCCGTCTTTGAAATTGTGCACCAATTCAAATTCGGCATTTTGAATAAGAATCATGATCTCACCTCTTTTTCACTCATTCCTATCATAATTCATTGCCCGTTCCCCATCAATTGCTAAAGAATAAATCATGCGATTTGGCTACCCTACATATGAGGAGGGATTTACAAATGAAACGAACTGCTGTCAGTCTCTGCCTGTTCACCGGGCTTTTATCCGGGTGCGGGGGTGCAGGACTCGATAATGCCGAGCAAAATGTCCAGAATCAGGCGCAGAATCAAACCAGGCCCATTCATGTGTCTGACCGCAACGAGGCTTTTAACCGCCATGATGAAAACGAACAATTTGGCTATGTCCGCTATCAAAAAGAACAATTTGACGGCGAACAGCAGAAAGCGCCAGTGATGAACCGGGAAGAAACCGCTCACATGATATCAAGTGTAACGGTTCAGCTCCCCCATATTCAAGATGCTGCCACACTGGTGACAGATCAAGAAGCGCTTGTCGTGTACAAAACCGATTCCAAAAACCGCGAGCTGACCGCCGATCAGGTGAAGAAAACGGCGGCTTCTGTAATACCGCGATACTATCATGTGTATATTTCCGATAATCCAAACCATATGCAGTCGATTGAAAATTACAGCAATCTCGGCTCCGGTTCAAGAGACATCAGAGAGATCTTGTCTGGGACGATTCAAGAAATGAAAGCCTCCCCGCAAGGAAGCCCTGTCTCAGATAATGAAAATGCCAACGGAGAAACCCGCCAGGACATGAAAATCAATAAGAATGACAAAAACGCCAGATGATCTGGCGTTTTGGCATTATGCTTGTGCTTGGCGCTTTTTAGATGCTTCGTTCACCTGTTCATCCGCGTGGTAAGATGAACGGACAAGCGGACCGGCTTCGCAGTGGCTGAAGCCTTTTTGCATGGCGATTTCTTTTAATTCTGCAAACTCATCAGGGTGATAGTATTTTTGGACTTTCAAGTGTTTCTTCGTCGGCTGCAGATATTGGCCGATTGCCATAATATCCACGTTGTTTGCCAAGAGGTCGTCCATGACTTCAATAATTTCTTCCTTCGTTTCGCCGAGTCCGATCATGATGCTTGATTTCGTCGGAATGTCAGGCTGCATTTCTTTTGCACGGCGCAAGAATTCCAACGAACGGTCGTACGTCGCACGCGCACGGACTCTTGGCGTCAGGCGGCGAACCGTCTCGATATTGTGATTCAGGATATCTGGGCGTGTATCCATCAAGGTTTTCAGGTTATCATAGTTTCCGCCCATATCAGACGGGAGCACCTCAATTGTTGTAAATGGGCTTTTTCTGCGGATTGCACGGACAGTTTCCGCGAAAATGCCTGCCCCGCCGTCTTTCTGGTCGTCACGCGCAACAGCGGTGATCACCGCGTGTTTCAGGTTCATAAGTGCGACAGAATCCGCTACGCGTTCCGGCTCCTGCAGATCAAGCTCAGTTGGAAGGCCCGTTTTGACAGCACAGAAACGGCATGCTCTTGTACAAACAGAACCTAAAATCATAAATGTAGCTGTACGTCTGACCGCCCAGCATTCATGAATATTCGGACATTTTGCTTCTTCACATACGGTATGCAGGTTGTTTTCCCGCATGAGTTTTTTGAGCCCTGTATAGTTTTCATTTGTATTTAATTTGATTTTGAGCCATTCGGGCTTTCTGAGGTGTTCGTCTTTCTTTGCCAATTCCCATCATCTCCAATATCCAATATACTCAATTTCTGACACGAAACATTCTGAAAACGAGAAAGGTGCAGGTTCTATTTCTGCAACAAAAATAATGTTTTTCTAACTAAAGAAAGTCTTTTCTCTAGACACTTTAACATAGGAAAAATTTCTCGACAAGGGAAGATGATTACTGACATTTTTAAGCCAGACTGCCGCAAACTATGTGTATTCAATATGAAAGGAGATTATTTTGTGAAAGTTTTGTTATCCGCCCTTCTTCTCCTTTTGTTTGCGTGTGAGCCTTATGCGTCTGGAAAAGAGCTTTCAGATCCAGTGCTGTCGAAACGGATGGAATTATATCATAAAGTCGAGGCTGTAACGCAGATTCCTTGGTATGCGCTCGCCGCTGTAGATCAATACGAGGAAAACGTGCGGAGCAACCGAAAAGATCTGCCTGACAAAGCGGGAATCATCAGCATTTATATACCGGATGAAATCTGGAGCGGGCCTGAAAACCCGAATCCGAAAGACGATGCGCCGTTAAGCATTAAAGTGTTTGACGGAATCGGAATGGATGGTGACGGTGACGGGAAAGCAGAGGTCAGCAACGATGAAGATATTTTGTATACGTTCAGCCAATACTTACTGTCATATGGCACAGATGAGGACAACATCCGTATTGGGCTTTGGAATTATTACCGTCGTGATCAGACAGTGGGGATCATATCTGAATTCATGAAGCTGTTTAAAGCCTACGGCCATATTGATTTAGGCGAGCATGCATTTCCGCTTCCAATCAGAACCGATTACAGCTATCGCAGCACGTGGGGGGATGCCCGCGGCTTCGGGGGGAGACGGATTCATGAAGGCACGGATATCTTTGCCCATTACGGCCTTCCTGTCAGATCGACCTGCTACGGCATAGTTGAAATGAAGGGCTGGAACCGCTTCGGAGGATGGAGAATCGGCATCAGAGACATTAACAATACGTATCATTATTTTGCCCATCTCAATGGGTTTGCCAAAGGGATTAAAACAGGACAAATTGTTGAACCCGGCCAAGTCATCGGATCAGTCGGAAGCTCAGGATACGGCCCGCCGGGAACCGCCGGGAAATTCCCGCCGCATCTTCACTACGGCATGTACAAAGATAACGGAAAAACCGAATGGTCATTTGATCCATACCCGCATTTGAGAGCGTGGGAGCGTTATGAATACAAAAAGAAGAAATAATGAAAAGCCGCCTCTTCGACAGGCGGCTTATTTGCTGCTTTTTTCACTTTTCGAATCGGCACTGTCCTCTTCTTTGCTGCTCGGAAGCTGGACAGAAGGCGTGACACCGGAGGCGCCGCTTCCGTTATAAAACTGCGGCACTTCGCCCTGTACGGCTTTAATCGATACAGGCACATTATTTGTGACGACAGCGGTTTTGCTTGCGAACGGAATGATGACCTTCACTTTGATTTCGACAAAGATGCTGATATCAATAAGTGCATTATTAATGCCATACGGCTTGATTTTGGTTTTGACATCTGTAAAAGCGTCACCGATTAAATTGAACCGAACCGGGATTTTCGGGCCGAGGTTTCCGAGGAGGCTGTTGCCGGTCACCTGTCCCAGCGGAATGTTGATCAAAATGTTTTCACTAGCCCCGCTGTGCCCGGTGTGGGTTTCCATCTCTTTCAGATGAGCCTGAAGCTGCTTCGTTACTTTTGTTTTCACACTGTTTACAATCTGTGTATTAAAATCGATTGTCGTTAAGTTTCCGTTTTCATCAGAATTCATTTGAAACATATCTTTCATATTCTCACTGTCAGACATATAATCCTCTATCGAATCCTGGATCACCTCTGTCGCTATACGCTTCGTTTCCATCTCGCCGATGTCCATTAAAACAGGTTTGATCGAGCCATTGATCATCCAAAGGCTGACTGTTGTTGACAGGATAAAAAAGACAACTGACAGAAGCATCACGTACCGGAAAGGCAAAGGTCCTCTCTTGCGAAAAGGGCCGCGGTATCTTGGCAAGAAAATCCCCCCTTACATATCACAATGTATGCTTGTAAGGGGGGACATAGTAATAGCCGGGCCAAATTATTTTATTTCACCATTTTTAAAAGTGCGTCTCTGCCGCTCATTCCGGCATGGATGCCGAGATCTTCCGCGGCGTACGTGACGGATTCTAAAGGTGCGTCTAGCAGCTGGTCAATGGTGCGAACCCCAACTGCACGCCCCGCCACAATGCCACGCTCCTTTAATTTTTCATTGAGCAGCGCCACATCAAGCGCACCGCACATAATGTATCCGTGATCATTGGTGATGGCCATAAAATTTGTTTTTGGAAGCTTCACTGTCACAGCTGTAAAAGGCTGTCCTTCTATCATGATTGGTGTCAGATTTACCACGTCAACCACTCCCTTCATTCATCACTTTATGATGAAGGGCACAGCTTGTTGTGGGCTGACCGCCTTAATGCGCGAGCTTCCAGGCGAGCAGATCCCGCAAAAATTCCGGCATAAAATATTCTTTTTCTGCGGCGTCGCGAATCATCGGAAACAGTCTGCCGAGCGTAAACATGTCAAGCACTGCGACAGAGTATGGTTTATGTTTTTCAATATCCTCCCCGTTCAGGGTGATCCGTGTGACATGCGTGATTCCATCATCCAGCCGTTCCGTTTCTACATCAACACCCGCGTACACCATTTTTCCCATCACTTCTCCGCGGAAGCCGAGCCCTTTGATCCGGAGCTGTTCCATTTGTTCTGAAGCGGCATGGATAATCGTCTCTTTCAATTCTTCTCCCGTCAAGCGGACAGCCACCGGGTTGATCGGATGAGGACAGATTCGGTGCAGATCCAGCTTTGTCACAGGACCTGCTTTCAGCGGACCGAGAATGACACCGGAATTCACCATACTGATGTCGGTTCCGCACCATTCCTTTAACGCATACGCCAAAAGCAAAGGCAGCTCTGATTCTTCAAACCACTTGACCTCAGCATCCTGCGCAAGCTCCGCAACGGCATCGGACAGCTTCTCCTCGGCTTCACGTTCTTTTTCCTTGAGAAATGCTTTTGTTTCTGCGGATTCTCCTGTCCAATCCGCCATGTTCTGCACAGACGCTGTTTTGCTGATGATGCTTCGCTGTTCGCTGTCTATCGTGATTTCTACACAGCCGACATAATGCCCGTATTTCTCGGCGCTGGCAAGCAACACGCCGTTCACCACTTGTCCATCTTCAAGCAAATGGTGAGTGTGCGATTCAAGGATCACATCAATCTCAGGCACCGCTTCAGCCACCGCCTGATCGTCAAGAATGCCTAAATGTGACAGCAGAACGATGATATCAGCCTGTCCTTTCACTTCCTGAATGGTTTCCTTGATGCTTTCAAGAGCATCGGTTACCGTCCATCCCAGCTTGTCATAGACAGGATAATATGGCACGGTTACGCCTAAGAACGCAATGGTCATTCCGTTTTTCAATGTTTTGATATGGTAAGGAACCGCCCAGGACGGACGGTTTCCGTTTTTGTCATACAGATTGGAAACGATAACGGGAAATTCTGCATGATTATACAAGGCAGCGAGCTCTTCATGCGGAAGCGTAATTCCTTCGTTATTGCCGATTGCCGCTCCATCAATGTGAAGACGGTTTAAGAGATCGACATTCGCTTTTCCGAAAGTCGCCTCTGTCACGAATTGAAAACGATCAAGATGATCGCCAATATCAAGAACGAGCGTCTCTTCGCTGTCTGATTGATGCTCTTTTCTTTTCTGCTCGATATAATCTACAATTTTCGGCCAGTTTTCAAAATGGCTGTGCAAATCATTTGTATGATATAAGCGGAGCTTCTCCTTCATATTATCTCTCCCTAATCGTTCAGCTGAACATGCCTTCATAAATGAGCTGGCAGCCGATCAAAATCAATACGATCCGCATGATCATAACGATCGTTTTCGTCTGCATTTTTCTGTTGATGGCGGCGCCAAGCTTTCCGCCGAACCAAGCGCCGGGCACAAGCGCCAGGGCATACAGCCAATTGACGTGCCCGGAAATAATATGTGAAACAGACCCTGTCATAGAAGACAGGAAAATAATAAACATGGACGTTGCCACCGCAACCTTCGGCGGAAACAGGAACAACAGCATCATCGCCGGAACCATCAGCGATCCGCCGCCAATTCCGAAAAGCCCTCCCAAAAAGCCGACAACAAAGGCAATGGCAATTCCGACAGGGGCCTGATATGAGTACGTATAAGGCTCACCGGCATCATCCTGAAATGTCCGAATAATCCCTTTGTGCGCTTTGTTGATCGGCCGGGCTTTCGCTTTCAGCATTAAAGATAATGAAATCAGAATCATAAAAATGCCAAACCAAACGGAAAATGAGTTTGAATTGAACATCTTTGACACGTAAGCCCCGATAATGCTGCCGGGTCCTGAACCGATAAAGAAAATGAGCCCGCTCTTATAATCAACGGTTTTATATTTAATATAAGCCAAAGTTGAAGAAAGACCCGTAAAAATAATGACCAAAAGCGAAGTTCCAATCGCGACCTGCGGCGTTACATCCTGAAACAGCGGCGTCACTGTGCTCAAAAACATCAGAGCCGGCACAATGACAATTCCGCCGCCAAGCCCGATCAGGCTTCCTACCGTACCTGCGATTAATCCCAGTACGACCAAAATCACAAACGACATCAGTAAAAACCTCTTTTCTAAAATAAATCGAGCTGTCTCGGAGCAAGTCCGCTGTACTCGATATCAAGCAGTTCAAGCATCTGCTTGCCGTTATCCGCGGCATCTCCGCCGGAATTGTTATTGAACAGGACAAAAACATCCTTACATTGCTGCTGCAATTCATTCAGGTGCTTTTTCCAATCCGCCAGCTCCTGTTGATTGTAGCGGTATAAGTACCTGACCTCACGCCAGTTTTTCCCGCCATCAGGCTTCATCCAGCCCTGCTTGTTGCGTCCGTGAAACCTGACAAGCGTTTTGTTTTCATCGGTGGCGCGCAGCACAGTCGGAACGCTGCCTTCTCCGATTTGCGGTTCATCACAGACACTGTGAATCCAGCCTTCCGCTTTCATAAATGAAAGCGTCTGCTCATAAAACTGCGGCGAGAACCAGGAGCGGTTTCTGAATTCAAGCGCACAAGGAATATCTCCCATTTGGTGCTTGCACCATCTCAAATAGGCGACATTCTCCTTCTTGCAGTCAAACCACGGCGGAAATTGAAACAGCACCATGGCGAGCTTATTGCTATGTAAATATGGCGTTAAAGACACCTTAAACGCGTCAAACATCTCCTCTTTTGAGTCAAAGGGAATTTCGCCGCGCTGATGCCCTGTCATGCCCTGATACGCTTTCACGATAAATTGGAAGGTTTCCGGCGTCTCCTTCACCCACTTTTCATTATTGCGTGCCGGCTGAATCGCGTAAAAGCTCGCGTCTAATTCCACGATGGGAAAATGGGAGGAATAGGCCTGTAATTTTTTCTGGCTGGCCGTCTTTGGCGGATAGATGCTGTCATGATCCCCCCATCCCGTCAGTCCGATATAAATCACAATCATTCACCTCTCTTCCAGTTTATCACACGTGTTTTCAGGTTTCCTCGGAAATGCTGTTCATATGGCGGGAAAATGCGGAACGAAGATGCTGATATTGTTCCTCATTTGTATCTAAAAACGCCTCTTCTCTTGAGGAAGGAATATGCTGATATTCAATAGGCGTTTGAAACTGTTCACTCGTAAAGTCGTACATCACACCATTGATGCTGTTATAAAAATGCCAGCTTTCACCGGCTTTTGTTTTGAAAATAGCGCCGCCGAAATGGTCCTGAATGACCAACGTAGTTACCCCGCATTGGCCGCATGACGGGCATTCTTCCGTCCATTTAGAGCTCGTATGGCGCGACCAGGATTGCTTCAGTATGCACTTCACATGCTCCATTGCTCCCGCCTCCTTTTAAAAAAGATACCACGTTGATGGAATTTTAAAAACTAGAACGGCGGAAATCAAAAAACCCGGCGGGAAAATCCGCCGGGCTTACGAAGGAACGACAAGTGCCCCGTCAATTCTGCTGACTTTTTCCCCATCACTGTACACGCAACGGCCTTTGCTGTAAGTGGCCGATATGCGGCAGGGAAATGTATGTCCTTCGTAAATGCTTTGCTTATGCTTAGCAAACATCGATTCTTTTGTCACAGTGTACGGCTCCATGCTGACGAGCACAAAATCTGCATCACACCCCGCTTCAAGCCGCCCTTTTCGCTGAAGGCCGAAACGTTTCGCAGGTGCTGCCGCTGTCCATTCGGCGATAGCTCCAAACGGAATCTGATGCTCAAGCGCCAGTTCCAGCATGCCTAATAAAGTAAACTGCCCGCCGCTGATTCCGCCCCATGATAAAAACAGATTGTCCTCCCGCTTCAAGGACGGACGGCAAGGAGAATGGTCTGAGGAGACCATGTCAATGTGCCCCGCCATGAGCGCCTCGATCAGCGCCTCCTTCGATTGCCGTGGCCGGAGCGGTGGCGCGCATTTTGCGACAGAGCCCTTTTCCCGTAAATCGTCATGGCTGAACAGGACATAATGCGGGCATGTTTCAACTGAAACATCAAGCCCTTCCTGTTTCGCCTCTCTGATCAGCCGGACCGCTTTCGCCGTGCTGATATGGACAAAATGAACCGCACAGCCTGTCACCTTTGCATATTGAATCGTGCGATACACCGCTTCAGCTTCGGCTTCCTCCGGGCGGGAGTCGGCGTACGCATCCGCATCCACTTTTCCTTTATTGGCCAAAACCATCTGCAAATAGCTTGTAATCGCGTCGCTTTCTGCGTGAAGAGCGAGGATTTTTCCTGCAGCCGCGATTTCTGTCATGCCTTTAAGCAATGTCCGTTCGTCAACAGAGCGGAACTCGTCGGTGCCTGATTTTGATAAAAACGCTTTAAACCCAATCGCTCCCGCTTCGGCCATTGGGCGGATGTCCTCAATATGCCCGGGCACGAGGCCGCCCCAAAGCGCAAAATCCACGACCGATTTTTGCCTGCCGAGTTCAGCTTTTGCGAGAAGGTGTTCTGCCGTTACAGTTGATGGAATGCAATTAAGCGGCATATCAAAATAGGTGGTGCAGCCGCCTGCCGCCATCATCTGCGAACCTGTTTCAATCCCCTCCCAATCCTCTCTGCCCGGTTCATTGAAATGAACATGGCAGTCTATCGCACCGGGAAATACGTATTTTCCGTCTGCCTGGATCATTGCTGCTCCGCTTGCTTCAATGTAAGAACCAATCTCGGCAATCACACCGTTTTGAACTGCAATATCGGCTTCTTTTACGCCACCTGGCGTAACTGCCTTCGCACCTTTTATCACCAAATCGTAAGCCATATTGATCCCTCCATGTAAGGATAACGATTTTTTATGTCAGTTTATGTAACACAACCAGTTCTATTTTCAACAGTTTACTGCTACTATGATCGTATTACATCAGCAAAACCGCTAGAATTCCTATTGAAAATTATTCATCTTAACCAATGTTTTTATAGAAAAGGAGAATGCGCTATGAATATTTTTGATGTGATGAAAATACCGGCCTATGAAAACGCCAATTTCATTGCGGGAAAAGCAGGAGGAGAAAGAGAGGTGCAGCATGTGAATATGATGGATGCTCCGGATATCGCAGACTTTTTGCACAAGAATGAATTGCTCGTCACCACTGCGTATCACCTGAAGGATAACCCGCACCAATTATCTGAACTGATTCGGCAAATGGCAAAACGCGGCTGCGCGGGCCTCGGCATTAAAACAAAGCGCTACCTGGAGAATATCCCGAAAGAAATCATTGAATTGGCTGATTCATATAGGTTACCGATCATTGAGCTTCCAGAACACATCCGCCTCGGCGATATTGTGAATGCAACACTCAGCCATATTCTTGATATGCGTTCTAACGAGCTGCAGCAAGCCATTTACGCGCACAAAAAATTCACAAACCACATTATGAGCGGCAAGGGGCTGCAATCCCTCCTCAAAAAGGTGTCAGACCTTCTTCAGCTTCCCGTGCTGCTGCTTGACCAGCATGCCAAAATGCTGTCCGCGTCTCATCAGATTTCAGTTGAGACCGAAAAGCTGAAAGGCACCCTGAATACCGTATCCGGGCCGTTTTTCACTTGTTTCTCTACAATCTCAGATCAGAAAACATATTCTGTCCTGCCTATTTATAATCACGAAAAAAACTGCGGATACCTGCTGATACCGGACATGGTGCAGGCCGGCGATAAAGGATTGATCCTCACGATTGAACAAGCGGCCAACGTGATTTCCTTTGAACTGCTGAAGGAAAATGCACTGAAGCAGTTCAGCCGGCGGGCCCGCAATGAGTTTTTCAGCAATTTTATTGAGCGGTCCTTTTCTTCAGACGATGAAATTAAAAACCGTGCGAAGGAATTCAAGCTGCACTGGGATCAAAAATACATGTGCATCGCCGGCAAACTCGACCGGAATGACGAAACGATCAGCTTTACAGAAAACCAGCTCGCCTCCGACGGCGTATTCGAATTTCTTGAAGGCGAATTATCGGCCTTCCCGTTTCCACCCCACCTCTTTATTAAAGGAAACGTCGGCATTATTTTGATCGAAGCGACTGACAGCTGGAGTGAAATGCACGCCTCGGTGATCAGCTTTTTAGAACAGTTTCAAACACAGGTGAAAGCCCAATTTAAACGGACTGTGTCCTTTGGCATCAGCAATATATGCCAAAGGCTCAATGATGTTCCCGACGCGTTCACAGAGGCGTCTGATGCTCTGCAATCAGGGCATTTGTCAAGAAGCACGGAGTTTATTCAGGTGTATCACGCCAAGGATGTGCCCGAGCTTCTCCGCCTGCTCCCGGTTGAGGATTTGAAGAAATTTTACACCTCCACACTTCAAAGCCTTGCCGAAAAACAGCAGGAGGATCAAAGCCTGCTTCATACACTGTCCGTCTATTTAGAGACACACTGCCAAATTTCCGAGACGGCAAAGCGTCTGTACGTTCACCGCAATACAGTTATCTATCGCCTTGAAAAATGTGAAGAGCTGCTTGGCAAAAGCTTAAAAGACCCTGAGACAACGATGCGTTTGCGGCTTGCCTTACGGATGCAGCAGCTGATCAGCTAATGTTTGTCACATTCTCTTACAAACTAAACCGTTTTTCGTTATTTTCAGCAGTAACCCCTGTCTTTTTCGGCTACTGTATCTAATGACACCCGACAATCAGCACGCTATCATGTTACTAAAGTTCACATATAAAAGGAGGGACTAACGTGAAACAAAGAACGTTTGCGGTGTTTACTCTTGGCCTTCAGCAAGTGCTGGCTATGTATGCAGGTGCGATTTTGGTGCCCCTGCTTGTCGGCAGGGCGCTGAATTTGACAGATGAACAGCTATCCTACCTATTGGCAATTGACCTGTTAACGTGCGGCGTTGCGACGCTTTTGCAAACCTTGCGAGGAGCATACATCGGCATCGGGCTTCCCGTCATGCTTGGCAGTTCATTTGTGGCCGTCACTCCGATGATTGCAATTGGCGCCAACTACGGCGTTCACGCCATTTACGGTTCAATCATCGCGGCAGGTGTGTTTATCTTTTTGTTTGCACGTTTTTTCGGCAAGCTGACTGTGTTATTCCCTCCTGTCGTAACAGGAACCGTTGTGACCTTGATCGGCCTTTCTCTTGTGCCGACAGGTGTAAAAAATATGGCTGGCGGCGAAAAAATAAACGGCAGCGCCAACCCCGAATACGGTTCGCTCGAAAACCTTCTTCTCTCTGTCGGCGTCCTTGTCCTGATTTTAATCCTCAACCGCTATCTCAAAGGATTCGCCCGAACGCTGTCCGTTCTGATCGGAATCGCTGCCGGGACAGCGGCAGCAGCCGCCATGGGCAAAGTCAGCTTTTCTGCTGTCGCTGAAGCCCCGCTCTTTCAAATCCCGAAGCCGTTTTACTTCGGAGCCCCTTCATTTGAAATCGGCCCAATCTTAACGATGCTGATCGTTGCAATCGTCATTATTGTGGAATCAACCGGCGTCTTCTACGCAATCGGAAAAATATGCGGCAGACCGTTAACCGAAAAAGACCTTGTCAAAGGCTACCGGGCGGAAGGAATCGCCATTCTTATCGGCGGACTGTTTAACGCCTTCCCCTATAACACCTTTGCGCAAAACGCCGGCTTACTACAGCTGACGAAAGTGAAAACAAGAAACATCGTTGTGACCGCAGGCTGTATCCTTGTCTGTCTCGGATTGCTTCCGAAGATTGCCGCCCTTGCTTCTGCCGTTCCTGCTGCTGTGCTTGGCGGCGCAACCGTCGTCATGTTCGGCATGGTAATTGCATCCGGCGTCAAAATGCTCAGCACAGCAGATCTCACCAATCAATATCATTTGCTCACCATCGCATGCTCAATCTCACTCGGCATCGGCGCCAGCACGGCGCCTGGGATTTTTGCTGAATTCCCCGCTCCGATCCGGATTCTGGTCAGCGACGGCACCATCACCGGAAGCCTGACCGCCATCTTTTTGAATCTATTTTTCAGCTTACGCGACAGAAAAGAAAAAACAGTAGCTCAGAAAACAGAAATCCCGGTATTAGACCATACACTCGCACTAGAAAAAGAGGTGTAAAAAAAGTGAAGAAACAGCACAATGCCTTTCAGCTGATGATGCTCGGACTTCAGCATATGCTTGCCATGTATGCGGGAGCCATTCTCGTTCCGCTGATCGTCGGGGCGGCGATCGGGCTGAACGCAGGGCAGCTGACATATTTAATTGCGATCGATTTGTTTATGTGCGGTGCAGCGACTCTTTTGCAATTGTGGAAAAACCGGTACTTCGGCATCGGCCTTCCTGTTGTGCTCGGATGTACGTTCACCGCAGTCGGCCCGATGATTTCCATCGGCAGCACTTACGGTGTTTCTGCGATATATGGTGCCATTATCGCCGCAGGGCTGATTGTCGTCTTAGCCGCTGGCTTCTTTGGAAAGCTTGTCCGTTTTTTCCCGCCTGTCGTGACCGGCTCAGTTGTCATGATCATCGGCATCAGCCTGGTTCCGACAGCAATGAATAACCTGGCCGGCGGTGAGGGAAGCAAAGACTTCGGTTCACTGGACAACGTGCTCCTCGGGTTTGGCGTCACAGCTTTTATCTTATTGCTGTTTTATTTCTTTAAAGGCTTTATCCGCTCCATAGCGATTTTGCTCGGCCTTATCACAGGAACAGCGGTTGCATACTTCACGGGAAAGGTCGATTTTTCTGGCGTTATGGAGGCGTCTTGGCTTCATGTTCCGTCTCTGTTTTATTTCGGCCCGCCAACCTTTGAACTGCCGGCTATTGTCACGATGCTCCTCGTTGCCATTGTCAGCCTGGTTGAATCAACAGGCGTTTACTTTGCCCTCGCCGATATCACAAACCGCAGGCTGTCGGAGAAGGAGCTGGAAAAGGGCTACCGGGCGGAAGGCCTTGCGATGATGCTGGGCGGTTTATTTAATGCGTTTCCCTATACAGCTTTCTCGCAAAATGTCGGCATTGTTCAGCTCTCAAAAATCAAAAGCGTCAACGTCATCGCCATCACAGGAATCATGCTGATCGCGATCGGACTGGTTCCAAAGGCCGCAGCATTGACAACAGTGATCCCGAATCCAGTTCTTGGCGGCGCAATGATCGTCATGTTTGGCATGGTCATTTCTTACGGGATTAAAATGCTTTCCAGCGTTGACTTTGATTCGCAAGGCAATCTGCTGACCATCGCCTCTTCCGTCAGCTTAGGGCTCGGCGCTACAACAGTTCCCGCCTTGTTTTCATCTCTTCCGGGCGCCGCCTCAGTCTTGGCAGGAAGCGGAATTGTGATCGGCAGTTTAACGGCCATTGCACTTCACGCCTTTTTTTCAACCAAACAGCCGAATGGCGCTGAAATAAAACCGTAAAGGAAGATGCCAATGTTCACAATCGATGACCTGAACAAAATGGACACACAAACACTGACAGGCACGCTTGGCTCTATTTTTGAACACGCTTCATGGATAGCGGAGAGATCCGCGGCATTGCGGCCGTTTTCCTCTCTTTCTGATCTTCACCACAAAATGGCTGGCATTGTAAAAGCCGCGGACCGCCAGATACAGCTTGATTTAATCAACAAGCACCCTCGGCTCGGAACAAAGAAAACAATGAGCGCTTCCTCAGTAAGAGAACAGCAAAACGCGGGGCTCAGCAAACTTAAACAGCAGGAATACGAGGAATTTCTCAAGCTGAATGAACACTATTATGAACGCTTCGGCTTCCCTTTCATTTTAGCGGTAAAGGGAAAGACGAAACAGGATATTCATGAAGCCCTGCTGGCAAGGCTGAAGAACGAATGGGAAACGGAGTTCCAGCAGGCTCTTGAAGAAATTTACCGCATCACCCGCTTTCGTCTTGCGGACATCATAACTGAAAAAGGAGAGACACAAATGAAAAGAACCATGTCTTATGGCAAAGGAAATGTATTTGCATACCGAACGTTTTTAAAGCCGCTCACAGGAGTAAAACAAATCCCAGAGTCAGCTTTTACTGGGAGAGACAATACCGTTGTCGGCGTTGATGTGACATGCGAAATTGGCGGAGATGCCTTCTTGCCATCATTTACAGACGGAGATAACACCCTCGTTGTGGCGACGGATTCAATGAAAAACTTTATTCAGCGCCATCTCGCTTCCTACGAAGGGACGACAACTGAGGGGTTCTTACACTATGTAGCTCACCGATTTTTAGATACCTATTCTCATATGGACACCATTACTCTGACAGGCGAAGACGTTCCGTTTGAAGCGATGCCTGCATACGAGGAGCAAGAACTCGGCACAAGCCGCCTCGTCTTCAGAAGATCGCGCAATGAACGCGCCCGGTCTGTGCTGAAGGCAGAGCGAAGCGGGGATGCCATCACGATTACAGAGCAATACAGCGAAATCATGGACCTTCAGCTGGTCAAGGTGAGCGGCAACTCCTTCGTCGGCTTTATCCGGGATGAATATACGACTCTCCCGGAAGACGGCAACCGCCCGCTGTTTGTCTATTTAAACATCAGCTGGCAGTATGAAAACACAAATGACGCATACGCTTCTGAGCCCGCCCGCTACGTCGCGGCTGAACAAGTCCGAGACTTGGCGAGCACTGTTTTCCACGAGCTTGAAACCCCTTCAATCCAAAACTTAATCTATCATATCGGCTGCAGAATATTAACGAGATTCCCGCAGCTCACTGACGTCAGCTTCCAATCTCAAAATCACACATGGGATACCGTTGTCGAAGAAATCCCCGGATCCAAAGGAAAAGTCTACACCGAACCGCGCCCGCCATTCGGTTTCCAGCGCTTTACCGTGACTAGAGAAGACGCCGAGAAAGAAAAACAGAAAAACGCTGAAACCGCAGGGAGCCTGAAGGCCTGATGGGAAAGCTGACCACCCATATTTTAGATTTAACCTGCGGCAAACCAGCGGCGAACGTCAAAATTGAATTGAAGCGGCTGGGCGAAAGTATAATGAAAGAGGTATACACTAACAAGGACGGAAGGGTCGATGTCCCTCTGCTGGCAGCTGAAGAGCTGGTGTCCGGAGAATATGTGATGGAATTTCATGCAGGAGACTATTTTGCGAGTAAAAACATGAACGCAGCCGATCAGCCGTTTTTAACCATCGTCACCGTCCGTTTTCACATTGCAGATCCAGATACGCATTACCATATCCCGCTTTTGCTGTCGCCTTTTGGTTATCAGGTGTACAGGGGGAGTTAACATGTCAAGCCCGGTCTTCATGACCGGGCACTTTCATTTTTTTCCTGTTATAATCATGAAGACAGCATTCTTCTAACATCTATTGCCATCACTTATCTCCTTTATTTTTTCATTTTTTGAACTCTTTTCAGCCAGCAGCCGTATATAGTAACGAAACCAAGTTTCGAGGTGGGGTATGGACATTCTTTCTGACGAAGAATTGATGGAAAAAGTTAAACAAAAGGATATGGAGGCTTACAACAGTTTATATGCCCGTCACGCTCCAAAAACATATCAATTTATATTTCTGTACATCCGTCAAAAACAGGCGGCCGAAGATCTTCTGCAGGAAACTTTTATCCGGGTATATGTAAAATGCCGCAGCTACAAAAGCGAAAAAGCGAGCTTTCGTACCTGGCTCCATCAAATTGCTCACAGGCTATGTATTGATTATTACCGAAAGCATTCTAAATTCAAATGGCAGCAGATGGAATTGGACGATTATTCGGAAAAGCACCAGAGCACCATTGAGCAAAATATACAAAATAAAATATTGATTCAACAGTATTTGGGACAGCTGCCTGAAAAAGAACGATCAATTCTGATTCTCGCCTATTATCAAGGGTTTACAGGCAAAGAGATTTCTCACATTCTCAACATACCGGAAGGAACAGTCAAATCCAAGCTTCATTATTCTCTAAAGAAACTGAACAAATCCATTGAAAAGGAGCTGAATGACTCATGAATGAGCAAGATGAAGTTAAAAGCATGATTGAAGGATTACAAGAACACATGCCCGATCTGAATGAATTCCTGGATATCAACCGCCTGTCTCTTCCAGAACATATGTTAAAACCACCTTCTCCACCGATTACTTGGTTTGACCGTTTGAGCCATTGGCTAGCTTACCCTAGCTGGCAGCTGCCAGACCTTTTCTCATTCCGTTCTGTTGCTCAAGTAGTGACGATTTTGCCAATTTTATCCGGGAGCATAGCAGCACAAATACTTTTTTTCTTATTCTTAGGAAGGTGATCATATGACAAGCGGTACTGTGATAGGACTAATAAGCGGCGCGGCAGCTCTTACTGTCGGTACACTAGGTGGAGTCATGGGGTCTGCATTTAATCGGCAGATTTTAAATTCAATTGGAGTGCATTCACTTCCACAGAACCCTAAACAGAAATATTCGCTGATTGCTAAACATTGCAGATTTTTAGGCGAATGGAATCGTTTTGACAGCTATAATGTGTTTGTCTTTTTTTTAGGGATTCTATTTCTAATTGGTGCAGGCGTATTATTGATTGTGAGATTCGAAACGGGCGGCACCCCTTTCCAAGACACACTTCAGCTCGCTTTTTTAGTTAACTCTCTCACCTGGATCTCCGTGTCCTCTATTTTATTGTTAGGACGGCTTGTACAATTGATTCACATCTATAAATACGGTATTCAACATATCAGTAAGGAGGACACAGCCATTACCAAGACCAAAGAACAGCAAAATAAAAACAAATTCTCTTTATATTGGATCATTATTTCAGCAGCAACGATCCTGTTTATTGGGGGAGGCCTTCTGCTGCTTCAATACCCTGTCGGTTTTTTAAGTCTGGCAGGCGCCTACTTTTTGTTTATGTTTACTTTTACCTCGGTTTATCATAAAAACAAGCGGAAATAAAGAACTTCAGCTGTTAGGCTGAAGTTCTTTATTATTATTTTATATCAGTTGTGTTTTTTGATATTTGCGCGAGCAAAGCTCCGAGATAAGCCTCTTCTATCGGCCACACCCCTAAACGGTTATTCATCATATGAATATAGTGAAAGGATAGATGAGAAGCAGAAATTCTAATCTGATCGGACTCTTGTATCTGTGAAAAAGCGCTTTTCAGCTGTTTTTGGTACCCATTCGTTGACTTGATGGCAAAAGGGTTAGAGTACATTTTTTCTAAGACAACATTTATAACATCAATCCGTTTTTCCGCAGCCTCCTTCAGCTTCGTTTTATAGGTTATTCCATCAGTATAATCAGCTCCGCTCCAATAATGCAGCATGCTCTCCCAAAGATCCTGTGTTTGGTCTGCTGATAAAGAAGCTTGTTCGGCTGTTTTTTTCATAAGAAAGAGAGCGAAATCAAAACGGTCACTATCTTTAAATACAGGATCATTCAATAATGAAAGAACCAATTCACTGGAAGATTGAAAGATGTCTTCAGCTATATTAACGCCTTGGATGCCGCCGTATTTTTCATACTCTGGCTCATATTCTTCTTGTTGGAATCCTGATTCAAAATTTCTAGTATCGGTTTTGACAGGCAGCAGACGGCTCATTTCTGAAAGAGGTTCAGCCAGGACTTTAGATAGACTGCCGTTCAAATGCTCTTCCGTAATCTCTTCAACGATATCAATGTCGTCTTCATTTACCAAAAAACGCAAACGGATATGAGGCCCTTGCATATTAATGTATCTGATAAAAAACCACTTATGTACTTGAACACTGTCTTTTACCTGCTTAACAACGGGCGTTACAATGTTGACGATAATATTTTCCAAATACTCAGCCTTCGGCACATAAATGCTGTAAAACACCCATTCCTTCATATAAAAACCCCTTTCTCATTTGCTATAGCCGATTCTTGCTTTCTTTCAACAGGCCATTGGAATAAAGACATATACTCAGAAGCAATTACGTGCCCTTCAGCGTTTTCCAGCCAATGCTGGTGGCGATTAGGAAGGCCTTCAGTGAATGTTACAGACAAAAGGTCATCTTCAACAATCGTGTTTACAGCAGCTGCGATAGAATGGTAGCTATTGAAATTCAGATACATTGGTTTTCTTGTTTTGGATTCAGCATCACACTTGTTCTCTCTCCAGAAAGAAACCCCTCATCCGGAAGGCTGTACTTCTTTTGGAATGCTTTCATTCGTATAAAGTATGCATAGTCACTCTCTCGATTCTCTTTTAAAGGGAATAAGAATACCGGGATCCGCCAGCGGGCACGCCTTTGTACAATCCTTCCCTCCTGCATACGCGGATGAAATTCTACTTTTTCTGGCGGAGGTGATTTAGGAAATAGAGGTGATGTCACCCAATTGGTTTGGTACGCATTAATCCATGGGTTCATAATGGTAAATAAATATGAGACAGGCCCATGCATCATGTGCTGTGGCACAGCACCAAAATACATAGGAGCAACAGGACGCCCCTCTTTGTTTCCAAATGCCAGCGTACCGCTCGGATCATGCACCAATAACAGATCCTTTAACAAAAGATCATTTTTATCTGCTGTTGGATTTTCACCAAGCCACCTTAAGGACTGTGCTGTAATACCTGGATCAGTTTGCAAATTGCTGAAATCTGAGATCATCGGAAAATGAACGATATCTGAGTGAGGGTTCATCACGTGAATCCATCGCTTTGTAATACTGCTTAAATTTCTCTGATCCTCATTAAACATTGATTGGAAGCGGAGTACCAGCCCCAAACCGGAACTGATCTGGTTGATAACAAGCTGGTAGTCACCATCGGAAATGTCTTTACTGCCATTATTTGCTGCTAATTGATAAAACACAACCGCACTTGGGGGAACTGAGCTGCCGCTGCACGGGGCAAACACTCTGGACTCCTCCAGGTTTACAGCTGTCTTTTTATCTTTCCGCAAGGCATTTTTAATCAGCCGCGGCCTATCTTTCCTCATTTCAAACTGATACAAAAACTCCTGAATGTCATGGCATACGCCTCCTTCCCCATACATCTCTATGAAGTGCTCACATAACAAATCATAGAGATGGGTCCGGAACTGATGTTTTCTCAACTGTCCAGAAAGCTGTTCTAAATCACGTTGGACCTGCTGGCCTAACGGCGGGTGATCTTCTATAAATTTCACATTTTCGTAAACAAGCTTTTCAGTTACTACACTTTTCGGTATTTTATCCGTAAGCTCACTGAATGCACGTTTTGACAGTCTGTAAATGAACTGATGATAACGCAGTCTTTTTTGGGCCCGCTTTTCGCAAGCTCCTCTACACAATGGTTCATCCATTTCACAATTCTTGCTATCCTTCTTGCTGTTTTGGTTTGTATCGGCTGTAAAAAATGGTATAAACTGAGCAAAGACTTTTCTGTTTTTCTTGAAAAAGGAAGTACCGGCTTGATCCATTGTTCAGCTGACAAGTCAGGTATTGTAAAAGAAGTATTTTTCAGCAATTCCTGTATCTCCGCATAACTCCCTGAACGGAGAGAGTTGATCACCTTCAATTGTTCTTCTGACAAAATCTCTTCTGACACCATCTTATCCTCACGCCATGCAAATCCGTTTAAAATGGTGTAAGAGCTTTTCAGGAGGCGTGTTATCAGCTGAAAAAGAGGTCAAGCCAATCTTGGTAAACGTACTGAATGGGCTAGTATTCATCGTGATGTTTTTCTTAAGCTTACGGGAAAGAAAATACGAGAGGGTGTTTTGGTATGATGAATAAACGTGCTTTTTCTGCGCTTCTATTCATGAATATAAAAGAACTGATTCGAAATCCTTTAACCTTTTTTATGGTTCTCGCCTTTCCGTTTCTATTCCTGATTATGTTTGGCGTTCTCTCCAGCTCTACGGGAGTCGGTACAGATTTATTTGAGTTTATCATTCCTGGTATTATTGTGATGGCCTTCTTTACGCTTGCTATAAACGGAACTTCCACTCCTATCATACAAATGAGGGACCAGGGAACTTTGCGATTAATTGGTTTAACTGAAGCATCAAAGCTGACCTTTGTGCTTTCTCAAATATGCGCCCGTTTTGTTTTAGCAGCTTTTCAGCTAGTCGCGCTGCTTAGTATCGCTTATTTCAATGGAATGTTACAAGCACAGAATATCCCTCAAATCATGCTTGTTTCACTTATCGGGCTTCTCATGCTGTTTGCACTTGGTTATACTGTGGGAAGCATGCGTCTCTCTATTGAAGCTGTAAATGGGCTTTCCGGTGGCATGCTCGCCCCTCTGCTGATCGTGTGCGGATTAATTATGCCGATGAACCTGCTTCCCTCTTGGCTTGAAACAGTGTCGAAATTTATCCCTCTCACCTACTTTGGAGAACTTCTTCGTTATTATTTAAATGGAGACAGTCCATCTCTTGGCTTGTTATTCAGCTATCTTATTTTAATCGCTTCAACTGCACTTCTGGCTTTTGCAGCTGTCCGTTTGTTTCGCTGGGATAATATCCGCGGATAACATCATAAAAAACCAGACCATCTCTTGCCGCAAGCCCGCTGCCTAATCCCACCATACCCAGGCCGACAGGACAAATCCCTGTTGGCCCTTCTTTATGATTTACTTTTTTCCAAACAGAACGCAAACATCACCCTCCTGGTATGCAGCAGCATTTGAGTCTGTTTTAATAGTGTTTAATCTTTCTTACACCTTTAGACAAAATATTCATTTTATCTTTTTTAGACTTAAATCTATGTCGACAATGATCGTTTGGCATATCTTATTCTATCTCCACTAAAGGAGGTGACATTATGGGATTCTACAACTCTGGCGGAAACTCTGGTTATTCAAACGGTCTCGGCAGCTCTTTCGCTTTAATCGTAGTGCTATTCATTTTGTTAATCATTGTTGGAGCTTCTTTCTTTAGTGGCTATTAAGTTTGACTTTGCCTAATCCTCTGCGGATCAGCACCTCCCTGTCCGGCAGACGCCATAAGAAATTTTTATGGCGTCTTTGCTATGTGATTCACTAATGATACCTGGCTAATTTTCTGAAGATGATGCTATCAAACTCTAGAAATTTATCGTATGTTTACCCATACGCTGTCTGACTGCTTTTCCATAGTAAAATGTCAGGCTAAAAAAGTTCGGCTTTTAAAAGCCGGACTCCCGTCTATCTCCGTTCAACTCTTTTCTAATCCTCCAAGCTGACCGCATAATCCCGCCATACCCGGTACATCGGCACAAATTCCCCGCCAGCCCTTCTTCTATGTCTTCCTCTGTGGGATGCGGTTTTTCTTTAAACAGCGCTTTGAGCGCAATTGTCATTCCCGGGGTGCAGTAGCCGCATTGGAAGCCGCCTTCTTCCAGGAAAGCGGTTTGGCAGATATCCAGTTCTTCTTTTTGTACTCCCTCGATTGTTGTAATGGAATGGCCGTTCACTTGGTAAGCCATGGTCATACACGCATTGGCCAGCTTTCCGTCGATTAAAATAGAGCAGGCTCCGCAGCGGCCGATTCCGCAGGAAACCTTTGTCCCGGTCAGCTGAAATTCCTTTCTAAGCAGGTCACTCAGACGTGTCGTAGGAACGGCTGTAACCTCCCGCTCCTGTCCATTCACGGTCATCCGGAACTGTTCCTTTTTTACAGGAAATGGTCCGGCCTCTTTTACGTCCATTGCTTCAGCCCCTTTCTGTCTATTGCTTCAAGCAGCTCTTCTCTTGAAATCGGCAGCTTGTTTATCCAGCAGCCGACCGCATCATGTACTGCCTTTACAATTGCCGGAGTGATGGCGATCGTTCCTATTTCGCCAACACCGCGCGGGCCGTAGGAATCTCCTTCCATCAGCTCTTCTATCACGGTCAGCTTCATAGCAGGAACATCTTTCACACCGGGTATGACATACTGGTCGAGATTATCCGCCGCGTAACGGCCGTCCGTCATTTTCGCTTCCTCCATCAGTGTGTAGCCGAGTGCCATGGCAGCGCCGCCTTCGATTTGACCTCGATAACCTTGGGGACTGACAACCGGACCTGCCGCAATGGCGTGCTCACAATCTATCACTTTGACGTCGCCTGTTAGTAGATCTACCTCCACTTCAACGGCAGCCGCTCCAAATGAGTAGAGAAAATGGCCGCCCACTACAGGATCAGGCGTTGTCGGGAAATCGAATGCCGTTTCCTCTGCCAAAGGGCCTTTTTCAGCCAGCTCTCTATACGTCACCACGATTTCCTTTGTGTTTTGATCATGCAAGCCTCCGGCGCCAAGAGCAAGATTTTCTGCTGAACAGCCGCTCTGTTCCGCCGCCCGTTTTTTCAACTGAGCTAGAAACGGCTTCTTCAAACGCTGGATCGCGTGCCACACCATGCTTGTGCCGCGGGATGCAGTAGAGGAGCCTGACTTCGGCACTTTTGCGGTATCTCCAATAACAATAGATATATCCTCCGCCGCACAACCCAGCTCCTCCATGACAATCTGTTCAATTGCCGCCAGTATCCCCTGTCCGCATTCTTCAAATCCAAACGAAGCTGTGATTTTGCCGTCACTCGAAAGAGACAAACGGCCTCCTGCCGAATCCATTCGGCCATACCCCAGCCCGCCTCCATGCATCGTTATGGCCGCTCCCGTCCCTCTCCGTATATACCCGGAGTGCTTGCGTTTTCTTGTGAGAATGGGAGATTCAGAAATGGCATTCAATACTTGCGCCGCTCCGTCAGTCGGCGCAATCCGATGCTCAAGCGGCCCTACATCATGCGGTTTTCTGATATTTTTTCTTCTCAGCTCCAGCGGGTCGATACCGATCCGATCACTGAGGCGATCGAGATGGGTTTCGAGAGCAAATGTGATTTGATTGCCGCCAAATCCTCGGAATTCTCCTGCCACCCCATTGTTCGTAAACACCGAGATCCCTTCCGTCCGGATATTTGGAATACGGTAAGGACCCGCGGCATGCTCGACAGAAAAGTCAAGAACGGCGGGTCCAAGCGTGGCGTAAGCGCCTGTGTCCGCCACAATTTTCACATCATGAGCCAAAATTTTTCCTGATTGATCCGCACCTGTTTTGATTCTAATCTTCATCGGATGGCGCTTAATGCCAGAGCGTACAGATTCCTTTCTGCTCTGATGAATTTTGACAGGCAGTCCGCTTTTCAGGGCCAAAAGCGCCGCATACGGTTGGATATTCAGCTCATCCTTCCCGCCAAACGAGCCGCCCATCGGACTTGACACAACTCTGATCTTCTCTTCAGAAATGTCAAACACACGGGAAAGCTGAAATCGGTCTTTATAGCCGTGCTGCGTTCCTGCATACATCGTAAAGCCCCCATCGTCTTCCGGAACAGCTACGCCTCCCTCTGTTTCCATATACGTATGCATCTGCCGTGGCAGCTCGTAGGTTTCTTCAAGGACTGTGTCACAAGCTCGAAAGCCCTCTTCCACATCACCGTGTGCAAAAAACGCACGGTGTAGAATGTTGCCGTCCTCATGCAGTCTTTGCGCGTTCGGCTGAAGCGCTTTTTCGGGTGAATCAATGACCTCCAGTTCTTTATACGTAACGTGAATCAGCTCCAGCGCTGCTTCTGCGATTTCCTCCGATTCTGCAGCAACAGCGGCGAGCGCATCCCCCACATACCGCACCCTGTTCTCACATAAAACCGGCTGATCAGGGATAACAATGCCAAATCGGTTTAAGCCGGGAACGTCTTTATGCGTGACGACGGCCCGCACACCTTCCATTTCTTCAGCTTCCTTGGTGCAAATCGACACGATCTCCGCATGAGGATAAGCGCTTCTCAGCACTTTGCCGTACAGCATTCCGGGAAAGCTGAGATCGGTCATATATTTCAATTCCCCTGTGACCTTTCCCCTTCCGTCCGGCCTGACTCTTGACGGTTTGTTGATCATGATTTATGTCCCTCCCTCAGCCATCAGCTCTGCCATGATGACGTTGGCAGCAGCTTTTTTTCTGTATGCCGCTGACATAAAAGCATCTGCGGAAAACGGCAGTTCATGGATAAGCGTCTCGTATAGCTCATGCGGATTCCAGTCCTGTGCCAGCCATTTTGCTTCGCTTTCCGTTAACCTTTTCGGTGTGATATCGGCATGGCCAGCGGCAAGACGGATGCCGCCGTCTTTCAAAAAATGGCCAGCGGCAACAGCAGCCGCTCCTGTAAAGGCCTGGCGCCTCCCAAGCTTGCGGTAAAACACACGCTCTCCCTCCGCACGCGGAATGATGACACGCGTCACAATGGCAGATCCATAGCCTTCATCCACGAGCCAATCACCAAGCGGCACCCTGACAAGCTCCCTTTGGTACACCATAAGATCAGCATCAAGCACAAGCAAGAGCGGAAGCAAATCGCCGACTTTACTCGCGATGTTGCCGCCAATTGTGGCCCGGCTGCGGATTCCGGGTGCGGCAACAGCAGAAACAGCATCGCTGAAACAACCAAGCGCACTCTTGATCAGGGGATTCTTTCTGCATTCCCTTAGGGTTGTGAGCGCTCCGATCGACAGGTGGGTGTCACTGGCGGTGATCCCTCTCATCTCGTCAATTCCTTCAAGGCTGACGAGATGCTGTTTCGGAAGAACCCCTTTGTCCCACTGAAGCTGAAGCAGCGTGCTTCCCGATGCGGCACACACATCCGGTGCAAGCTGCTGCAAAAGCAAATAGGCCTCATCGAGCGCTGACGGCCTCCATAATTGAAGATTCATCCTAGCTTTTGTCACTTGGCCGTTCAAACCATCAACCTCCTTGCCATGTCGTATTCCTCCGGCGTATCAATATCGTTCAGCTCCACGCTTTCCTTTGCCTCCAAAACCGCTCCTCCTCCAAGCTGTCCGTTTTTCAGGAGCCTGCGAGCTCCCTCATCTCCCTTTAACTCCTTTACATAAGGAAAACAAGTCGATGAGAAATAGATTGGCGGGGTGAGCGCGCCTAAAGATGCAGACACAACAAATGACTCAGAAGCCATCTCCACAAGGGCGTTCAGATGATTGACGGAAAGCTGCGGCTGGTCAGCTAACAAAATGACAACGCCGTCCGCTCCCATGCTTTCTGCTTTTCTCACCCCGCTGCTGACTGAATGCCCCTGCCCCTTTTCTGCGTCTTTGCATACGTGCAGGCTCCAGCGTTTTCGGAAGGGCGGAGCATGATAGGGCGCTCCTATCCACTCAAGGGAATCACGTTCTGTCCGTTCGACGATCAGAACGTGATTCAGGCGGGACAGCAAAGCCGTTTTCAAAGAGAGCGACCCGATCGTTTCTCCTTTTAGCGGCAAAGCCAGCTTGTTTTGGCCCATTCTTTTGCTTTTTCCGGCAGCAAGAAATACTCCGATCAAATAAGGGCTTCTCATACAACCGCCAGCCGTTTTCTTGTTTGAATGATTTCCGCGACAATGCTGACGGCAATTTCCTCGGGGCCTTCCGCACCGATTTTCAGCCCGACCGGACTGTAAAAATGAGACGGCGGCTGCTTTCCTTTCAGCAGTCTCTTCGTGCGGCTTGCTGAACCCAACAGTCCGATATAATGAAGATGTTGAGAAAATAAGAAGTTGATGATCGCTTGATCGTGCTGATAATGATGGGTTGCCACAACGGCTGCATCATGCGGAAAAAATTGAAATTTGCTGAGCATTTGTTCCGGAAAAGCGGTGATCAGCTGATCTGCTTTTGGAAAAAGAGAGGATGTACAATAAGCCGGACGCCAATCAGTGACGATAACAGAAAATCCTGTATCAGCCGCCAAATTGGCAAGCGGCACCGTATCCGGTCCCGCTCCGAACAAAATAAGACGCGGTTTCGGTTCAATTCGCTGAATAAACATGTTCGTTGATGGATCAAAATGCGGTAAATGAAGCGTTGAAGCCGTACATTGAATGTCTTGCAGAGGCACGTCAGGCCAGTTCCCGAAATGCCCACTATCTGACAGAAATATATAATGGGAGGAGTCAAGCTGCGTAACGGATGTAACAGCTTTGCCTGAATGAAGGCAGTCCCTCACTATTTTGTAGTGCCGCCTTTTTTCCTGCGTGATTCGCTCTACATAAATATGAATAATGCCGTTGCACCCCGCCCCCATGCCCCAGGAAAGATCATCCTCCGCACGCATGTCGTAGGGAATTAGCGCTGATGTCAACTGATCACCCATTTCACGAATTCTTTGGAATAAATCTTCTTCCACACACCCGCCGCTCAACAAGCCGACCCGCTCGCCATTTTTCTTAAAGAGCATAGAGGCGCCTGCTTTTCGATATGCGGAGCCTTCCACTTGAACAATTGTCGCCAGCACAGCCTCCTCACGATCTTTCAGGAGCACATCTAACATCATGTGCAAATTTTCCAATGCTGCATCCTCCTCTCAAAAATTACTGTGAGATACAATAGGTTCAGCGTGATTTTATAGGTAACTTGTATAAAGAATAGATGATGGAAGAGAAAATGACTCATGATTTGTCAGAAAATGAAACACATAGAAAGAGGATTTGTAAAAAGAGTCAAACGAAGAAAATCAAATTGGAGAAAACAAGAAATTATAACTTAAAAAGCTTGCGGAGGTCCGCAAGCTTTTCTTTACACCGCTGCCTGACGGCCAGCGGTTTCATACACATCAAGCGCCGCCTGAAGCGCTTTCCCCGCCTCAATTCCTGCGCCATGTCTCAGCAGCACAGCCTCTAAACCGGCAAGCACGAACAATACGTTTTCTTTTCTGCAGCTGTAACCCATCGTACCGATTCTCCAGATCTTCCCCGCCAGAGGCCCGAATGAGCTGGCGATTTCGATGCCGAATTGCGCCAGCAGCATGCGGCGGACAGACTCGCCGTCAATACCATCGGGGATTTCTACACAGGTGACGACAGGCATTTTGCAGCTTGCATCTCCAAACAGCTCCAGCCCCATCGCCTTAATCCCAGCTGCTAGTGCGTTCTCATGGTGGCGATGCCGCTCAAATCGGGCTTCAAGACCTTCTTCAAGCACCAGCCTGACGCCCTCACGCAAGGCGTACAGCATCGTCGTCGCTTCTGTATGATGATTGAGCCGTCTTTCGCTCCAATAATCCTCAAGCTGGCTCAAATCAAAATAATTGCTTGTGATCGGCAGGTTTCCTGAAAGTGTTGACCTGTCAGCTTGTGTTGCAATCCCGCGCTCCACTTTTTTTCGGGACGCAATCACATCCGCCACCCGCTCATTATATGTAATCGGCGCCATTCCTGATGGCACAGACAAGCATTTCTGCGTGCCGCCGATGGCCGCGTCAATTTTCCATTCATCGACTTTGACTTCGCAGCCCCCGATCGTTGCAACTGCATCGACGATAAACAATGCATCCTCGGCGCGGCAGGCTTCACCGATGGATGTCAGCGGGTGAATCCGCCCTGTCGATGTTTCTCCGTGCACCATCGCCACGATTTTTGGCTTCACTTTTTTTATATCCTGAATAATGTCCTCCGGATCAAAGACCGTTCCCCACTCACACTCAAGTGTATGAACATTCGCCCCATACCGCTCAGCGATTTCAGTCAGCAAATAACCGAAGCGGCCGTAAATCGGAATAAGCACATCATCTCCCGGCGCAATCACACTCGCCAGCACCGCTTCGATTCCCGCCCGAGAAGTGCCGTCAATCGGATATGCCCAGCGATTTTTCGTTTGAAATACCTCCCGAAGCATGTCCATCGTTTCATTCATGATATCTGTAAACGCCGGATCAAATTGGCCGAGAATCGGGGTGCTCATCACTCTTAATACACGCGGATCAACCTCAACAGGCCCCGGCGTCATAATCGTTCTTAACGGAGTACATAATTCTTTTCTGCCTGACACAGCCATTCCTCCTTTATCAGTAAGCCAGTTTGTATAATAAATCAGTCAATGCGCGGACGCCGATCTCAAGCTGTCTGGCTCTGGTATATTCCTTCGGTGAGTGGCTGATGCCGCCGCGGCTTGGCACGAACAGCATACAAGCCGGATGGCGCCTTCCGATCATTTGCGCGTCATGTCCTGCTCCGCTCACCATTTCTTCACAGCTGATGCCGTTTTCTGCCGCTGTTTCAAGAGCCGCAGCCTTCAGCCTTTCGTCCATCGGCACAGGCTCTATCCGCATATATTCATCAATTGATGCGCGAATCCCTTTTTGATGGCAAATGCTGTTGATCAGAGCAGCCATGTCTTCATGAAATTGCTCCAGCACGTGCTGATGCTGATGGCGAATATCGATTGAAAACTGTACGCGTCCCGGTATGACATTGGCCACGTTAGGCTCTGCCGTTATTTTTCCGCATGTCAGACGGAGCTCATCCGGCTGCTCTTCCGAACGCAGCAGCAGCTCGTGAATAATACGGCTGCTTGCTGCAAGCGGGTCCTTGCGCCATTTCATAGAGGTGGTTCCCGCATGGTTGCATTCCCCCTCCAGTGTGACGAGATATCGCCTTTGCCCCGCAATGCTAGTCACAATGCCAAGATCCCGTCCTGACATCTCCAATGTCTGTCCCTGTTCTATATGAAGCTCGACAAAAGCGCTGATATCTGTCCTATTCGCCGCCTGAAACATACCTTTGCCAAAACCGCACTCATACATCGCAGCTTGCAGAGAGACGCCTGTTTCATCTCTCGGTTCGACTGCATCCTGTACTGAAAAAACACCCGTCATATTTCCTGATCCCCAATAGGTCATTGGAAAACGGCTGCCCTCCTCCTCACATAAGGAGACTGCTTCGAGTGTTTTTTTCGGCGCTCCGTATGTTTCTTTAAGCTGCTTTATCGCGAGCATTGCCGCAAGAACGCCATAGGCGCCGTCATACTTCCCCCCATTGATGACAGTATCAATATGTGAACCGGTTACAATCACTTCACCCGGGGACTGAGTGCCCGAAAGCCTTCCAAACACATTGCCGACATCGTCGAATCTTGTATCAAGTCCGAATGCCGACATTTCCGTCTTCACGGCGAGCTGCGCGTCCATCCATTCTTTTGTATACAAAAGTCTCGTCACGCCGCCGTCAGCGGATGCGCCGTATTGGGCGAGCCATTCGATATAATCTGCGATGCCGCTTTTTACTGAAAGCTTCTGCTTTTCCATGTACTCCCCCCTCTGGCCGTTATGGTGACTTCATTATAGAAGGAGGAACTCGATAGTTCATTGGCAGATTAACCAAAAAAACGTTTATTTTTTAGTCACAGTATCTATCCTGTCAGCAAAGCGGCCACAAAACCTCCTACCTCTCAGTCCCCTTTTTCATGTAAAGTCAAAAGAAAACACAGCAAGGGAGAGAGCCAATATGCAGCGCCAATATGCAGCAATGGATTAAAGAAGCAGCTAGAGGAAAAAGGGGATCAAAACACCTTTCATATGAACAGGCTAAACTTGCAGGAGAGGCGATGTTCTCCGGCGAGGCAAGCGATGTGCAGATCGCGGCGTTTCTGATCGCGGAACGGATCAAAACAGAAACGTCAGACGAATTGCTTGGCATCACAGAAGCGATGCGGGCACATTCTTCGGTGCTTCAATTGCCGCCGCACATCAGCGGGCATGCCGTCGATTTTGCCGGACCTTATACTCTTTTCTCGCCACCATTCCAGTGTCTCTTTTACTCGCAGAAAGCGGCATACCGGCATTTCTTCACAGCAGCGAGGCACTTCCGCCGAAATACGCAAACAACATAAAAGCCGTTTTGCGGGAGCTCGGCATTGAGACAGAAGGCACACAGGAACATATTGAAGAATTCCTCTCCGAATTACACATCGGATTTGCATCAGCCGAGTTATGTTGCCGTCCATTTCAACGGCTGAAAACCATTCGTGAGGAAATGGGCGTGCGAACCGTTTTGAACACCGCAGAGAAGCTCCTGAATTATGCCGGAGCCTCTCGAATCATGATGGGCGCCTTTCACCGGACAGCCATCCAGCATATCTTTCCCGTGTTTCAAAGACTGGGCTATCAGCAGGCGTTTATCGTTCAAGGAGCAGAAGGCTCTGAGGATGTCCCTGTCCACCGCAACAGCTTCGTGTTTACGATCAATGAGAGCGAAATGGAAGCATTCATCTTAAAACCGGAGGACTATGGATTGAAAGCGGACGAAGCAGCATGGGATCAAACAATGAGTCCGGCCGGACAGGCAGAAAAAATCACGGCGATCCTCGGCGGCAGCGAGGAATCCGGATTGGACTATGAGAGAAAACAAGTCATCATGAATGCGGGACTGCGTTACTATTTATTCGGACATACCACATCAATTGAAGAAGGAGCAGACCTTGCCAAATCTCAGCTGGAGCAAAAAGGGGCCTAAAGATATTGGAACAGTGGATATCTCCCTCCCCCAAAGGAACTAATTTACAATTTTAATGAAAAATATACAAAATGACACTTCTATCCTTTATTTCAATTTTAGATAATAGACATGATCTGATAAAAGGAGGGCAAGTGATGACAAAAAAAGCAAGGTTTCTGCCGCTCGTCTGTGTGTTACTGATTTCCGGATGGTTTGCGCCTGCCGCTTCAGCAAGCGCGCAAACCGCATTGAACCTGAACGGCCGATTGGCGTCTTCCCCTTCAGGAACAGAGGGCCTTCTCTCATTAGCCGCTCCCGCTGCACCCTACGCTGACACAGATACCTATTATGAAGATGCTGAAAACAAAACAGGAGAATCGCTAAAAAGTGCCCTGCACCGCATCATCAGCGGACATACAATGCTGTCCTACAGTGAAGTATGGAACGCGCTGAAGGAAACCGATGAAGATCCGGCAAATCCGAATCATGTCATCCTGCTCTATACGAACGAATCGCGGTCAAAAAATCTGAACGGCGGAAATGTCGGCGATTGGAACCGCGAGCACGTCTGGGCGAAATCCCATGGCGATTTTGGTACGAGCAAGGGGCCTGGCACAGACATTCACCATTTGCGTCCGGCTGATGTTCAAGTGAACAGCGCAAGAGGAAATATGGATTTTGACAATGGCGGCACTGAATATGCGAAGGCACCCGGAAATTATTATGACGGTGATTCATGGGAGCCCCGTGATGATGTGAAGGGTGATGTAGCCCGCATGTTGTTTTACATGGCTGTCCGTTACGAGGGTGATGACGGCTACCCTGATCTTGAACTTAATGATAAAACTGGCAACGGCTCAGCCCCATTTCACGGAAAACAATCTGCCCTGCTCGAATGGAACAGGCAGGACCCGGTCGATGACCGCGAGCGAAAAAGAAATGAAATCATTTATGAGAAATATCAGCACAACCGCAATCCATTTATCGACCACCCTGAATGGGCAGATGAGATTTGGCCGTAAGAAAAAGGTGCTCCTCTTAAGGAGCACCTTTTCTAATACACAGCCTCTTCCGTCTCCGCATCGAAAAAGACAACGTGGTCCATTTTCACTGACAGCTGGATCGAATCGCCTGCGGCGATTCGCGTGTTTCCATCAAGGCGGACTGTGAGCCGCTCGTCCCCAGCCGTGACATGCACAATCAGCTCCGACCCCAGATTTTCACTCACTTCCACCTTCGCATTAAACACTGAATCAAACAGCTGATGACTGCCCGTCAATTGTGCCAGATGCTCCGGCCGGACGCCGGCAATCATCTGCTCTCCGGCATATCCCTTTTCCTTCAGCCGCTTCGCTTTTTCTTCAGGAATATGAAGCCGGATCGAAGGGTTTGTGAAAAACAGCTCGCCATGCTGCTCCTCAATGGTGCCTTTTAGAAAGTTCATTCCCGGGGAACCGATGAAGCCTGCGACGAATAGATTCGCAGGGTAATGATAAATGTCATGAGGTTTCGCCACTTGCTGGATTTCCCCTTCATTCATTACAACAATCCGATCGCCCATTGTCATCGCTTCGGTCTGATCATGCGTGACATAAATAATGGTTGCCTCTAAACGCTGGTGCAGCTTGCTGATTTCTGTCCGCATTGTGACTCTCAGCTTCGCATCCAGATTGGAAAGCGGCTCGTCCATTAAAAAGACCTTTGGTTCCCTCACAATCGATCTGCCAAGCGCCACCCTTTGCCGCTGCCCGCCGGAGAGCGCCTTCGGCTTTCTCTTCAGCAAATGCTCAATCTCTAAAATTCTGGCTGCCGCATGAACCCGCTCGGCAATTTCGTGTTTCGGCAACTTTCTGAGCTTTAGTCCAAACGCCATATTATCAAAAACCGTCATATGCGGATAAAGCGCATAGTTTTGAAATACCATCGCAATATCACGTTCTTTCGGCGGAAGATCATTGACCCGTTCTCCATCGATGAGGAGGTTTCCTTCAGAGATGCTTTCCAGCCCCGCCACCATCCGCAGTGTTGTCGATTTTCCGCATCCTGACGGCCCCACCAGCACCAAAAGCTCCTTATCCTTTACATCTAAATCAAAGTCCTTCACCGTTAATTGTGAGTGATATGATTTTTTGATATGCTCAAATGTTAATGAAGCCATCAGAAATGTCCCCCTATCTTTTGATCTGTTATTTCGCCACTGGAAACAACTTGGTCTTTCTGTTATTTTTAGAGTAATCGATTCCTATTTTTGCTATATTTCTAAAATAAAAAATGTAAATTTGTATTATAACGTCATAATACATTATAATATGAATAATAGGTTAAAAGGAGGCTACCCCTTGTTAAACAACGGAAGTTCTACACCTTTATACATTCAGCTAAAACAAATCATCACTGATGACATTAAAAAAGGCGTGTATTCCCCAACCGCCAAGCTGCCTACCGAAAACGAGCTTTGCAGCAAGTATAATGTCAGCCGCATTACCGTCAGGAAAGCCATTCTTGATTTAGTCGAAGAAGGCTATCTGATCAGGCAGCAGGGAAAAGGAACGTTCGTTAAAAGCCCTAAATTAAAACGAGAGCTGATCGCAGTAAACGGCTACTCAGAATTTATGGAATCAACCGGCAAAAAACCGAAGCATCAAGTGCTGTCCCATGAGATCATTCCGGCGGCAAAACCCATTGCCGAGAAGCTTCAAATCGATCCTGAGTCCCCTGTCGTTGAATTAAAACGGATTTTATATAATGATGATCAGCCGCTCTCCTTTGAAGTGACGCATTATCCGCTGGATTTGTTTCCCGGCATTGATGCCTTTATTGCTGACGGCGTATCCATGCATGATATTTTGAAACAGCAATACCAAGTTGTTCCCGCCCACAATACAAAGCTACTAAATGTTGTGTATGCCCAGCAGGAGGAAAGCAAATACCTGGATTGCGATATCGGGGATGCGCTGTTTGAAATCGATAAAACGGCTTTTACATCAAACGACCAGCCAATCTACTGCTCACTGTTTCTGATGCACACGAACCGTGTCACTTTTACGATCAACAGCCCCTACACATAACCGGCATAAAAAACGAGACACTGCTTATAGTATTCTCGTTTTTTCACTGCTTCCCCCATCCTCCAAGCGAAAAGGATGGCCATAGCCAAATGCCCCGTACACACCGCATGTTTTTGCAGCCGTTTCCGCCGCTTGGCGCAAAGCATGTGTCATGTCCTGCTTCTCGCAAAACGCTGTCAAAAAACCCGCTATAAATGAATCTCCCGCTCCAAGTGTATCTATTATATCAGTTTCCACGATCGGCTGATGATAGATTCGGTCTCCCGCAGACAGGATCGCCCCCTGGCCCCCGCGGGTCAGACAAACGAACTTTGCTCCGTACCCATGAGCTGTTTTCGCAAGCTCGCCGCATTCCGACTCACTCAAATCGCTTCCAGAAAAAAACGCATACGTCACATAAGGACAAACCCTTCTCAGATAATCATCCTTCCGATTGGTTGAAAAATCAAATGAGACCGGAAGCAGCCCGCACAGCTGCGGAAGATCATTCTCAAGCCGGCTGTACACACTCGTATGCAGCAGATCATGGCTGCTGATAAAGTCTAGATCTTTCTCCTGAAACACGAGGCGAAGCCGAGACTGAATGCCGCCTTTATTTGATCTGACAAAAATACGGTCCCCCTGTTCATCAAGGGTGACAATCGCCATTCCATTTTCTCCGTGCGCCTGACGGATATAATCAGCATTGACCTTCTCCATTTTCAGTACGTTCAAAAGATGTGCCGCTGCTTCGTCATTGCCGACGATTCCAATATAGGAAGTCTCATGCCCGAGCCGTTTGGCCAGCACAGCAACGTTTAAGGCATTTCCACCCGGGTAGAACGTTTCTTGATCCTGATAGTAATCAACAACGTTATCTCCAACCGCAATCAATTTCATTATGCTTCCCCCTTATCCTTTTACACTTCCGCTTGCAATTCCGCGGACAAAATATTTCTGCATCAATAAAAATAGAATAATAATCGGCGCGGCTGAAATCGTTAATCCCGCCAGCAGGACTCCCCAATCTGTCTGAAGCGCGTCTCTGAACTGCATCAGCCCAGCTGGAATGGTCCGCAAATTCTCATCATCTATGAAAATAATCGCAAACATAAATTCATTCCACGTATGGTAAGCCGTCAAAATGCCGGATGTCACCAAAATCGGCACGCTCATTGGTAAGAAAATTCTGAAAAATACTCCGAAACTCGTACACCCATCTAAATAAGCCGCCTCCTCCAATTCTTTGGAAATAGAAAGAAAATAAGAGCGGATCAAAATGATGGTGAATGGGATCCGGTAAGCCGCATACGGGAGGATCAACGCCCAATACGTATTGTAAAGGCCCAGCGACTGAATAATAGAATAAAGCGGCACTAAACTGACCTGCGGCGTCAGCATCAAACCGCCAAGACAAAGCACCAAAAAGAATCCTTTTCCTTTAAACTCAAACCGGGAAAGGCCATACGCCGCCCATGCACTGATAAAGACAGTGATCACACACGTCAGCGCCGTCACGATCACACTGTTCATGAAATAAGAAGAAATTCCTTGATTCCAGGCGGACACAAAGTTTTCCGGATGCCACGAAGACGGCAGCGACCAGCTGTGCTCAAAAATATCGTCCGAGCTTTTAAAGGCGCTCATGACCATCCATAACAGCGGATAGGCAATCGCAATCAGATATAGAAACAGAAAAACCCACACAGACGTTTCCCCGATGTTCCATTTTCGTCTAGGCTTTCTTTTTACCTCAATGTGCCGGTCAGGCACAGGCTCCAATCTGAACGAATCTGTCTTCTTCTGAGGCAGCATCTGTTACTCCTCCTTTCCGGTTTTAAAGAACTTCATTTGCATGAGCGACAATGCGAGCGTAATGATTAACACCACAGTGGCAATTGCTGAAGCATAGCCCATCATATCCTTTGTAAAGGCGCTTTTATATAAAAACGTGCTTAAGACTTCTGAAGCATTTCCCGGCCCGCCGCCAGTCAATATGTACGGTTCATTAAATACCGTAAAGGCGCCGGTCAGCGTCATCACTACTGCAACAAAAGACATCTCTTTCGTCTGGGGAACGGTAATATGAAAAAACTGCTGAATTTTCCCCGCACCGTCAAGACGGGCTGCTTCATACAGTTCATCCGGTATTTTTTGAATCGACACAATGTACAGCATCGCAATATAACCGACAGACTGCCATTGAGACACAAAAATGACAGAAAGCATAGCCGTGCTGTCATCCCCGAGCCAAGCCCTTGTCAGCTGATCAAGGCCAATAGCCTGAAGCAGCTGATTCAAAAGCCCTGTCTCCGGGTTGTAAATAAAATCAAACAAAAGCGCGATCACCGTCATTGAGATGACAACCGGCAAAAAGAAAACGGTGCGAAAAAACGGCGACCATTTTCTGACCAGCTTATCCTCAAGCACCGCCGCCAAAATCAAACCGCCAAATACCTGGCATACAATTGAGATCACTGCATAAAGCACATTATTGGTAAGTGCCTGGTAGAAGACAGGATCATGAAATAATTCAACATAGTTATTTAAGCCAATAAACGTTTTTTCCGGAGAAAAAGAGCTCCACTGAAACAGGCTGAGGAAGACATTCTCAAAAATCGGGATATAAACGAAAAGTAAAAAAACGAGAGCGGGCACCAAAAACAAATAGGGGATTATCTTATTCTGGTTGACCAAGGATATCTCATCTCCTTTATAAAAAGAAAAGGTGCGAGGTTCACCTTTTCTTTGATTTATTCAGCTTGCGCCCTCACTTGCTTCGCCGCTTTTTGAACAGCTTTCATGACCTGCTCCGGTGTCATGTCGCCGCCAAGCATTTGCTGGACGCTTGTTAAGTACGCATCTGCAATTTCAACATCGACATCCATATCAAACCACGGAACCATTGATTCGGCATCAACAATTTGCTGAACTGCTTCACGCTGAATGGCTGTAGAATTTTCTTCAGTAGCCGTTCCTTGTACGGCACTATATTTCCCGACCTCTTTCACGAGCTTTTCACCCATTTTTTTCGACGTCAGAAACTGCAAAAATTCCATCGCTTCCTTCGGATGTTTTGTTCTTGAGGAAATCATGAACCCTTCCGGCGCGCCCGTTAACGCGTCTGAAGATCCTTTTTGCCCGCTGATTTCAGGGAATGGGAACATCCCCAAATTTACTGGTTCAACCAGCTTGATTTCCGCTGTTTCCGCATATATCATCGCCGACTTTCCACTCTTAAATTGCTGTCTCACATATTCGTGGTCGACGGAGTTTACATGTTTATTAAAATAAGGCATCAGCTCCTGAAGCTTTTCAAGGGCTTTTACATAGCCTTCATCAGTAAATTCACCCGTTTTGGCGTTATAGTCCTTGTCTCGCGTTTTTTCATTGACCATCCGCTGATTGAGCGTGCCGATATAGTGCGAGATTGTCCAAGTCGCCTTTGTTCCGAAGCTGATCGGTGTATAGCCGTTTTCTTTCAGCTTCTTTGACACTTCAATTAATTCATCCCATGTCTTCGGGGGATCAAGGTTCAGCTTTTGAAAAATGTCTTTATTATAGAAAAATGATTTAGCATCCATTTGCCACGGCACGCCATATTGCTTGTTTTCATAAGTGAATGGTGTAATTTGCGATTGAACGAGCTGTGATGACCAATCTGAATCATTTTTGTAGTAGGACGAGAGATCAAGGGCTTTATTGCCTCTGATAAATTTAAACGCAAACTCGTCGCTCCAAGAGAAGTAAATGTCAGGAGGGCTGGTGGTTCCCAGCATGACCTTAATTTTATCTTTATAGGAGTCATTTAAAACGGCTTCAATTTGAATGTCGATATCCGGGTGTTCTTTTTCAAATTCCTTAACAACCTCTTCAAAATAACTTTTTTCTGGCTCCTTCGGCCATCTGTGGAAAAATTTCAATGTCACCTTTCCGTCCGCCGAACTGCTTTGGCTCGAACAGCCCGCAATGGTGAGCATACTGACAGCTGCAATGATCAAAAACAACAACATTTTCTTCAAAGGGTTGGCCTCCTCTGGACATTAGACTATAATGTTATATAACATTATAGTCTAATGCATAATGGTTCCTCATTTTTAGATCAATACTCAACTTTCCACATGTATCTTCTATGAGATAAAGGATGATTTCTCGCCTCTGCCAGCGCGTCCGCATAGCTTCTCAGCACACGGTTGAGAACAAGCGGAGCAAGGTAGCCTTTAACTGAATCGTCAATTGCAGTGAAGTCATAAGTTGCGGCATCAAGCACTGTGAGCTTTTTGCCATACTTTTTCGAGAAGGTAAGCGCCCGCTCTTCAAGAGGTCTTGTTTCATCTAAACCGAGCAGGATGATAAACGGCACGGATTCATCAATAATTTCAAACGGTCCGTGAAAATATTCTCCGGCATGAATGGCGTGGGAATGAATCCATTGCATTTCCATGAGAATGCAGATGCTGTAGGAGTAAGCGACACCGTAGTTTGCACCGCTTGCCATTGTATAAATTATGCTTTCTTTTTCATGAGCTTTTGCGAATAGCTGTGCGTTGTCAGCTTCCTGCTTAAGGGCTTCTTCATACACAGCCTGTAATTGGTCTAAGCCTTCAATTGCCTGTTGGAATTTTGTGTTGTTTTCTAAAACTTGCAGGGTTCCGAAAACGATTTGATACAGAACGCCATAGTTCGTATTGATCGCAAGCGCCTCATCACCCCAATCGTACTGGGCAACATATTGCGCTTCCTGCGCTAAAGGAGACTCCGGTTTATACGTCATCGCAATTGTAAGTGCGCCTTTGCCCCTCGCAAACGCAGCAGCTTTGACTGTCTCCGGGGTATTACCCGAATGCGAGCACAAAATAACGAGAGACTTTTCACCAAGCTGAACAGGGTTCCGCTGAATAAACTCATTAGAGCTGTAAAGGTCAGAGTTCATTGATTTTGACTCCCTGTCAAACACATACTTACTCGGATACATAATGGCCGAAGACCCTCCGCATGCGACAAAGAATACATGGTCAATGGTTTTCCCTTTCAAATCCTGCAAGAAAGCTTGAACCTCACGATTAACTTTTGCTGTGGCTTGACTCAAATCCTTCACTCCTCATTTTTATTATATAACGTTATATAACGTTATATATTGTTATATTAAAGTCCACAGCCGGGATTGTCAATATTATTTTCTGAAATTTCTCAATAATTTATTTGGAAGATAGACAACGGGCTTAATGCGGAAAAATGCCCAAATCAAAAGCCAGAGCTTAACATAAGCTCTGGCCCGGCTGTTCAGTCCGCTGACTGACGTCTTATTTAAAAAATGCCTTGTCTATATTGTATTTCGAGTGCTGTGTGTTGATGATATATGTCTCGTAAATATCTCTTTCCATTGGGTCATCGACTACACACACTTCAATTTTATATACTTCGTCTCTGTGATGTTTGATCGGTGAAACAGTGTCTTCAAAATGCTTCTTAATTCTCTGTCTTAGCTTTCTGGCTTTACCGACAAACAGCAGCTCGTCATGAATGTTGTAAAACATGAAGATGCCGCCTTTATCCCGTGGTATCTGATGAAAGTCAATAAATCCGTGAATCGGCTTTATTTTCGGCTCGTTATGCGCAGCTGACTGCTGTCGTTCGGTGATGGTGACATTCGGTGCGGGTATATCAATTTTTATCAAAATCAGTTCACGTCCTCTTTTTCATTAAAGATAAATGCTAACACAGACAGAAGAGAAAAGCCACTATCGCTTTATATATTTGTTTGTTAAGCCTTTATTTATTATGCAAGCGCTCCGGCTGGATCATACGGGCCAAGGTCGATTTCCGTCTGCTTTCCGAGAACGAGCTTTGCGAGCTCTGAACCTAGGAATGGCCCCATCGTTAATCCCGAGGCGCCTAAACCGTTTGCGGCATAAAGCCCTTGGATATTCGGCACGGCGCCGACAACAGGCAGGAATCCCGGTGTAAACGGCCTAAAGCCCACTCTTGTTTCAATGGCAGCGCCATCAGCTAGACCCGGCGCAACAGCTAATGCTTTGCTCAATACTTCGAGCTGGCCTCCTGCTGTCACACGCAGATCATTGAGGTCAGCATCATTTTCGTGTGTGGCGCCGGCTACGATTCTGCCGTTATCAAAAGAAAGAATGTACTGATCGTTTGGCGGCATGACAACCGGCCATGATCCTGTATCCGTGTCTGTCATTTCAAAATGCATGATCTGCGCTTTCTGAAAGGACACTTGAAAATGAATCCCAAGGGGCTTCATAACCTCATTAGCCCAAGCCCCCGCTGTCACAATTACCGCGTCAGCCGTAAACTGCTGTGTGTCTGTTTGTACGCCGGTGACCGTTCCATTTTCAAAAAGAAGGGACGCATTTCCTTTGATGATCTTTGCGCCGCGTTTCTCTGCAGCGCTTAAAAGCGACCGGCACAGCGCTCTTCCGTTCACGCGGGCGGCACCGCTGATATGAACCGATTCATAGCCATCAGCTAAAATCGGAAACAGCTTTTTCGTTTCACTTGCAGACAAGCGGGTAATGTCGCCGATCTCCGGCGCATCCTCCCGTCTCTTATACGCCCGTTCTTCCATCTTATCAAGCTTTGACGCATCAGTATGAATACTGATTGCCCCGACACGTTTATATCCTGTATCCGTTTCTCCGTCATCTTCCAATTGATGGATTAAATCCGTATAGTACCGTGCCCCTCCCTTAGCAAGCTGATACCAATCCTGATTACGGCGCTGCGAGAGCCAAGGACAGACGATCCCCGCCGCCGCATCAGTCGCTTGTCCCGGCTCTTTCCGATCAATGACGGTAACTCGAGCGCCTGATTTGGCGAGATGATAAGCCGTCGACGCGCCGAGAATCCCTGCGCCAACGATGATGTATGATTTCATATGCAAACACCTTTTCTACTATAATGTCTATTCATTTTACCAAATAGAATGCTTTCCTTCGACCTTTTGCCCTAATGTGGAAAAACCGCGAAGTCCGTCCAATCTCTTTACTCTCCTATCGAATATCCTGTCACTATCAATAGAGAAAGGATGATACCATGAGCGAAAATCGTCATGAAAATGAAGAAAACACAGACCGCAATCCGGCAGTCGCAAAAGTCCAAAACAGCGGTAATGCAAAAGTCGTGGTCAACGTGAATACAGATCAGGATCAGGCACAGGCGCAGTCACAAGACGGAGAAGAGTAATGAACGAAAATATTATTCCTATCAACAGACATACCCAAGAGATGCCTCACAATGGATCCATGATTGAAAACAGCGGGAACTCAAAGGTCTATATCGACATTCACATTGATACAATGCCGATCGCCTTTGCTATATTATGCTCTGCATTAGCCGCAAAGCAGATGACAAAGGAAGAATTCGACACAGCCTATACACAATTACAAGAGATGAACAGGGATAACAGCAAAACATCTGTAAAGCAAATCAACAATCAGGAGATAGAAGAAGAGTAAAAAACCGCGGCCCCTCGGCCAGCGGTTTTTCTTCTGCATACAAAAAGGACGCGACTGAATCGGTTACTTCTGTACAATTTGAATAAGGTTACCGCATGTATCGTCGAAGACAGCTATTGTGACTTCGCCCATTTTTGTCGGTTCCATCGTAAACGTCACGCCTTTTTCCTTTAATCGGTTGTACTCTTTTTGAATATCTGCAACGCCAAACATTGTGGCCGGGAAGCCTTCGGAGAATATCTTCTTTTGATACTCCTTGGCGGCAGGATGTTCATTCGGTTCAAGTAAAAGCTCGGTTCCGTCTTGATCATCAGGAGAAACAAGCGTTATCCACCTGAATTTCCCCATGGGAACATCCTCCTTTTTTACAAACCCCAGTTTTTCTGTATAAAACTTCAGTGCCTTGTCTTGATCTTGCACGAATATACTGGTCACAATGATTTTCATATTGTTGTTGCCTCCTTTGATATTTATGTTGCATGGTACTATGCAAACAATCCGGCTTCAAGCAAAACAACCCAACCTTTGTCAGAAACTCAGTACTGGTTTTATAAAATTACTCTATCCATCCTTTCAGCAAATTTTTAAGTGGTTCGTTGTTAAATATAAGTACTCGATATTTTCCCTTTCGTTTTGATGTTACGAGTCCTGCATCCTCCAGTACAGAAAGGTGTTTAGCTATCGCCTGTCGCGTAATAGAAAGGTTATGCTTCGTAATGAGACGTATCGTAAGTTCATACAACGTCAGCTCGTTGCGTTCAGATAATTCGTCTAATATAAGCCGCCGAGTCGAATCGCCGAGTGCTTTGAATATAGCGTCTTTGTTCCAATTCATATATTGAGTATAAGCAACTCATTAGTTGCATGTCAAGCATAAGCAACTGTATGGTTGCGTGATATAGGAACTGAATCTTCCGGCGGTCTGAAATATTCTAATCGATAAGGAATTAAAACCATCAAAATAACAGTGGATATGTATCTGAAAAATAAAAGAAGACGAACTTCAAAAGTTCGTCTTCTACATCAAATTCGGCACGCTGGCCATTTTAAAATTGATAACTATCTCTAAAACCCTTGATAAACAAAGGGGTTTTCATCATTAACCGATAGAGCCTTCCATTTCGAACTTAATCAAACGGTTCATTTCAACTGCGTATTCCATTGGAAGCTCTTTTGTGAATGGCTCGATGAAGCCCATTACGATCATTTCAGTTGCTTCTTCTTCGGAAATGCCGCGGCTCATCAAGTAGAAAAGCTGCTCTTCAGATACTTTAGACACTTTCGCTTCGTGCTCCAATGAAATGTTATCATTTAAGATTTCATTGTAAGGAATGGTGTCTGAAGTTGATTTGTTATCCATAATGAGCGTATCGCACTCGATGTTAGAGCGGGCGCCTTCCGCTTTGCGTCCGAAGTGGACGATTCCGCGGTACGTTACTTTACCGCCTTGTTTTGAAATCGATTTTGATACGATTGTGGATGATGTGTTAGGTGCAAGGTGAATCATTTTCGCACCCGCATCCTGATGCTGGCCTTTACCCGCAAGAGCGATAGAAAGCGTCATACCGCGCGCGCCTTCGCCTTTTAGGATACAAGCCGGATATTTCATTGTCAGTTTAGAACCGATGTTGCCGTCGATCCATTCCATTGTTGCGTTTTCTTCACAGACTGTACGCTTCGTTACAAGGTTGTAAACGTTGTTCGCCCAGTTTTGGATCGTTGTATAACGGCAGTAGCCGCCTTTTTTCACGATGATCTCAACAACGGCACTGTGAAGTGAGTTTGTTGTGTAAACAGGGGCAGTACAGCCTTCAACATAATGAACGCTTGCTTCTTCGTCAACGATGATCAGCGTACGTTCGAACTGACCCATGTTTTCAGAGTTGATGCGGAAGTAAGCTTGAAGCGGTGTTTCCACCTTCACGCCTTTAGGAACGTAGATGAAAGATCCGCCGGACCAAACAGCTGAGTTAAGCGCCGCGAACTTGTTATCAGTCGGCGGGATCACTTTTGCCCAGTGCTCACGGAAAATATCTTCATTCTCTTTCAGCGCGCTGTCAGTGTCTTTAAAGACGATGCCTTGCGCTTCAAGATCTTCTTTCATGTTGTGGTAAACAACCTCAGATTCGTACTGAGCAGAAACACCCGCAAGGTATTTTTGTTCAGCTTCAGGAATACCGAGCTTGTCGAATGTTTGCTTAATTTCTTCAGGAACTTCATCCCAAGAACGCTCTGAACGCTCAGACGGTTTTACGTAGTACGTAATTTCGTCAAAGTTCAGTGAGTTTAAATCTCCGCCCCATTGAGGCATCGGCATGTTGTAGAAATGCTCAAGTGATTTCAAGCGGAAATCAAGCATCCATTGAGGCTCTTCTTTCATGCGAGAAATTTCTTCTACGATTTCTTTTGTTAATCCGCGCTCTGAACGGAAAATGGAAACGTCCTTGTCGTGAAAACCATACTTGTATTCACCAATATCAGGCATTTTTTTAGCCATCCATTTTCACTCCAATCCTTTTAATTGCCGCCTTCTTCTTTTGCGACTCCTTTTTCAAGTGCTTTCCATGACAGGGTTGCACATTTGATACGGGCCGGGAATTTTGAAACGCCTTGAAGGGCTTCAATATCCCCGAGATCTATAGAATCATCATATTCTTTCCCTTGCATCATATCCGAGAAAATCTTAGACATGGAAAGGGCTGTTTCAATATCTTTCCCTTTAATCGCCTGAGTCATCATCGAAGCGGACGCCATTGAAATGGAACAGCCTTCCCCTTCAAATTTCGCATCTTCCAAGATGTCTCCGTCAAGCTTCATTGTCAGTCTGATTCGGTCGCCGCATGTCGGATTGTTCATATCCACGACGATGCTGTCATTTAAAACCCCTTTATTGCGTGGGTTTTTGTAATGATCCATAATCACCTGTCTGTACAATGTATCTAAATTTGCATTAAAAGACATTTGTAAAATACTCCTTTGTCTTTTGAAGAGCTTCCACAAGCTTATCAATCTCTTCCTCTGTATTATACAGATAAAAGCTTGCTCTTGCAGTAGCAGTTACATCCAGCCATTTCATCAGCGGCTGCGCGCAATGATGGCCGGCTCTGACAGCGATTCCCTCCGCATCAAGCACAGTCGCCACATCGTGAGGATGAACATCATCAAGGTTAAATGTAACAAGCCCGGCACGCTCTTCCGGACCGTAAACCGTTACGCCGTCAAGCTGGCTGAAGCGTTCAAGCGCATAAGCTGCAAGCTTGTGCTCGTGGCGGGAAATCTCATCAAGACCAATTTCTTCAAGAAAATCAATGGCAGCACCGAGACCGATTGCTCCTGCGATAATCGGCGTGCCTGCTTCGAATTTCCACGGAAGCTCTTTCCAAGTTGATTCATAAAGTCCGACAAAGTCGATCATTTCACCGCCGAATTCGGCAGGCTCCATGTTTTCCAGCAGGGCTTTCTTTCCGTACAGCACCCCAATACCGGTAGGGCCGCACATTTTATGGGAAGAAAGCGCAAAGAAGTCACAATCGAGATCCTGCACGTCAATTTTCATGTGAGGCGTGCTTTGCGCACCGTCCACCACAATGACAGCTCCATTGTCATGAGCAATTTTCGCCATTTCTTTAATCGGGTTGACCGTGCCGAGAACATTAGATACATGAGACACCGCAACAATTTTTGTGTTGCTTGTGACCGTTTCTCTGACGTCTTCTAAAGAAATCGTTCCGTCTTTCTGCAGCGGAATATATTTTAATGTGGCGCCAGTCGCTTTGACAGCCTGCTGCCACGGAATGATATTCGCATGATGCTCCATATAGGTGATGACCACTTCATCACCCGGTTTCAGGTTAGCGCGCGCATAGCTTAACGCCACCATATTCAGTGATGTGGTCGTGCCTTTTGTGAAAATAATCTCAGCCATTGACTTCGCGTTAATAAACTTGCGGACTTTTTCACGCGCTCCTTCATAACCGTCTGTCGCTCTGGTTCCAAGTGTATGGACGCCCCGGTGAACATTGGAATTGTATTGGTTATAATACTTATCCAGTGTTTCAATGACAGCACGCGGCTTCTGGGAAGTCGCCGCGCTATCGAGATAAACGAGATCATGTCCGTTCACTTGCTGATGAAGGATCGGGAACTGTTCACGAATATCTGTGATATTCATTACTTCACTTTCCTTTCGATTACAGAAACCAATTGTTTCTTAACGCCTTCAATCGGAAGCTCATTTACTACCGGTGCAAGGAATCCGTAAATGACTAAGCGTTCTGCTTCTTCTTTCGGAATTCCGCGGCTCATCAGGTAGTAAAGCTGAATAGGGTCTACACGGCCGACAGATGCCGCATGTCCTGCAGTTACATCGTCTTCGTCAATTAAAAGAATAGGGTTTGCGTCTCCGCGTGCTTTTTCGCTGAGCATCAGCACGCGTGATTCTTGCTCCGCATTCGCTTTAGAAGCGCCATGTTCGATTTTGCCGATTCCGTTAAAGATAGAAGAAGCGGAATCCTTCATCACACCATGCTTCAAGATATATCCTTCAGAAGCTTTACCGAAATGAATGATTTGTGTTGTGAAGTTTTCTGTTTGCTCTCCTCTTCCGACAACAACCGTTTTCGTATCGCCATATGTGCCGTCACCGTAAAGGTTTGTTGTGTTTTCGGAAATTGTGTCGCCATCGTTCATCAGGCCGAGAGCCCACTCGATTTTGCTGTCGCGTCCGCGCGCAGCGCCGCGGCGGTTCACATAAGTTGTCACACCGCTGGACAGATTATCCACCGCACCGTATGTCACGCTGGCATTATCACCTGTGATGACCTCACTGATAATATTGAATACAGCATCTTTCGGGTTTACAGTGCTGACGTAGTTTTCTACATATGTTACAGAGCTGTGGTCTTCAGCCACAATCAGCACGTGGTTGAATAGAGCTGTATCGTTGCTTTCATGGACGTAAACAGCCTGAACCGGCGTCTCCACCTGAACATTTTTCGGAACATAAAGGAATGCTCCTCCGTTAACAAGAGCCGCGTGAAGTGCAGTTAATTTATGCTCATCAACCTTCACGCCGTCCTTCATAAAGTATTTCTCCACCAAGTCGCTGTGCTCGCGTGCAGCAGTCAGAATATCAGTGAAGATGACGCCTTTGTCTTTCAATTCTTGAGAAAGAGAAAGGTATGCCGGCGTCTGGTCACGCTGTACGTATAATGTTTTATCTTCGTTTTCAACGTCGATCAGCGCTTTTGCTTCATCAGTCAAATCTTCTAATGAAGAAAGCGGTTCGTTATCAACTGTATGCTTCGCGAAATTCGTGAAGTTCCAGTTTGTGATTTTTGTTTTGTCAGGTTTCGGCATCGGCAGATCCTCAGCTTTTTCAAGAGCCTGTAAGCGCAGGTTCTTCAGCCAGGCAGGTTCTTGATGCTTTTCGGAAAAGCTTTTGAGATACTCCTGATCTACGGATAGTTTTGTACCTAGTGTCATGTTAATCCCCCTAACGCTTACGCTTCTTGGCCAACAGTTTCGTCTTCAATGCCAAGTTCTTGTTTGATCCAGTCATAACCTTCTGCTTCAAGACGCTGTGCAAGCTCTGCACCGCCGGATTTTACAACGCGGCCTTGCATCATAACGTGAACAACATCCGGAGTGATGTAGTTTAACAGGCGCTGATAGTGAGTGATCATCAGGCAGCCGAAGTTTTCGCTGCGCATTTTGTTGATCCCTTTAGATACAACTTTCAGGGCATCAATATCAAGACCTGAGTCGATTTCATCAAGGATGGCGATTTTTGGTTCAATCATCATTAATTGAAGAATTTCGTTGCGTTTTTTCTCCCCGCCTGAGAAACCTTCGTTAAGGTAGCGCTGAGCCATTTCAGGGTCCATTTCAAGAAATTCCATGTTTTCGTCCATTTTGCGGATGAATTTCATAAGAGAAATTTCATCGCCTTCTTCTCTGCGCGCATTGATTGCTGAACGAAGGAAGTCGGCATTTGTCACACCGCTGATTTCACTTGGGTACTGCATCGCAAGGAATAAGCCTGCCTGCGCACGCTCGTCCACTTCCATCTCCAGTACATCTTTGCCGTCAAGCGTGATGCTGCCTTTTGTTACTTCATATTTAGGATGCCCCATAATAGCAGCTGACAGAGTGGATTTACCAGTTCCGTTCGGTCCCATTACTGCGTGGAACTCTCCGCCTTTTATTTCAAGGTTTACACCCTTTAAGATCTCTTTTCCTTCGATTTCAACGTGAAGATCTTTGATCGTTAATGTTGAAGCAGCCATATCTATACCTCCAAAAATATATAATCATTATTCTCATTTTATTCTCATTCTAATTTTATAACAAATGAAAAGTAAATACAACTTTTTATCGTGCCTTGCACATTCATCAAGTTTAACAAAGATCAGCACTTTATTAAAGCGATTGAAAAAGAAAAAGAGTGGATTCCCACCCTTTTTTAAAGATTGATTTTCTCAATAAGCTCCCGCAGAAATCCGCTTGCTTTTTTCATAATCAAGCTCTCTCTGCCGCTCTACTTTCATTCTTGTTTCCAGCCGGCGTCCGTATTCCTCGTATCCTATTCCGTGTGACAGCTGCATCGCTTTTTCCATTTCTGACGTATAATCGAGGTCCAGTCTGTCATGGCTGCTGCAAATAATGAATCAATCCCTTCATTTATTTGCTTCTATTGTATCAGCGTCGCCATGAATGCCGCAAAAAGGATATGGCTTGAAATAGCGGCAGATGAGACGAAAGCATCCTTTCAGATCAATTGAGAATGGTTTTTCGGAATATTCCTTCTCTTAATGCGTGGTGTTTCCGAATTCCTCTATGCACTGCTGGACAACTGTCACGCCTTGGCTGAGAGCTGCGCCGCCTCCAAACGCCGCTGCCACACTGACGGCTTCGAGAATATTTTCTTCCGTCGCTCCCTCATCAAGACAGCCTTTTGTATGATAGATCATGCAATATTCGTCCTGAGCATTGATGGCGATTCCGAGGGCGATCAGCTGTTTTTCTCTTTCAGTCAGGGAATTCCCGGCAAAGCATTGTTCAGTAAACTCGTTAAACTTTCTTCCCATCAGCGGCATCTTTTGTTCAAATGTGCCTAAACCAAGTTTATATTGTTTTAGCGCGTCCTGCATGCTTCCTCTGTCTTGATTCAAAGAAAATCCCTCCATCTGTTTAACATTCCTTTTTATTATGAACAGCTTTTAGGAAAATACCCGAAAAAACCCCGGATTTATCATCCGGGGTTCACCGTGTCAGCAAACCCTCGCATTCGTTGTCAGACCTGCGCGTTGGTGCTCACGAATTGCAACATTCGCTCCGCTCCAATGCTC
>NZ_JALAMR010000012.1:108897-186184 GCF_026790125.1 Bacillus sp. N12A5
AATCACGCTGAAAAGATGACAAAGCCCCAAAACGAATATCGTTTTAGGGCTTTGTCAATAATTGAACCCCGGATTTCTCATCCGGGGTTTCAGTCTTATTCAGATACAGGGAGCACAGCTCCGTCATATTTTTTCTCGATGAAGTCTTTGATCTTTTTAGAGTGAAGAACTTCCATCAGCGCTTTGATTTTTGCAGAATCTTCTTCACCTTTTCTAACTGCGACGATGTTAGCGTATGGGTTGTTTTTCGTTGATTCTACTTCAATCGCGTCTTTTTTAGGATTTAACTTATTTTGGATCGCATAGTTTACATTGATGAAGACCGCGTCTCCTTCTTTGTTTTCATATGCTTTTGCCGTTAATTCAGGCGCTACTTTTTTGAATTCAAGGTTTTTCGGGTTTTTCTTAATGTCTTTTAAAGTTGCGTCAACTGTTTCTACTTTAGAGTCAAGTGTGATTAATCCTGCGTTTTCAAGCATTGCAAGCATACGGCCTTGTTCAGCAACGTTGTTAGTCAGGATAATTGTTGCACCGTCTGGAAGGTCTTTCAGTGATTCGTATTTTTTAGAATAAATACCAAATGGCTCTAAGTGAACAGCACCTGCATTCACAAGTTTGTAATCTGTGTTTTCTTTCATTTCTTGCTCAAGGTAAGGAATGTGCTGGAAATAGTTCGCATCCACTTCTTTATCAGCTAAAGCTTTGTTGTACATTTTGTAATCGCTTAGGACTTTCACTTTCAGCGTGTAGCCTTTTTCTTTCAGCAATGGTTCAGCTTCTTTTAAAATTTCCGCATGCGGTGTTTTCGTCGCTGCTACGACAATTTCTTTCTTGCCTGATTCAGCACCGTTATTCGAACCGCAGGCAGCCATAACTCCTGCAAATACAAGCAGTAATGCACCTAAAAATAGCTTTTTCAATGTAAATCCTCCCTTATCGTTTGTCTATAATATTTGTTATGACATCACCGATGATTTGAATAATAAATACGATGATTAAAATAAACACAGTAGCAACGAAAGTAACATCAGTATTATTAGACTGATATCCTTCTACGTACGCAAGGTTTCCAAGGCCTCCTGAACCGATGGCGCCGGCAATGGCCGTTGAGCCGATCAATGCGATGGCCGTCACCGTAATACCGGAAATCAGAGCCGGCATAGATTCTGGAAGCAGCACTTTGAAAATAATTGTAGACGTTTTAGCGCCCATTGATTTAGCGGCTTCAATGACACCTTTATCCACTTCGCGAAGCGCGATTTCAGCAAGACGCGCGTAAAACGGTGCTGAGCCGATAACCAAGGCCGGCAGCGCGGCGTTTGGCCCTAAGATCGTTCCGACTAAGAACTTCGTAAACCCCAGCAGTAAAATAATTAAAATGAGGAAGGGGATTGATCTGAATATGTTGACAACGGCCGCAATCACTGAGTTGACCGCTTTATTCTGCCAGAGGCTCCCTTTGCTTGTCAGAAAGAGCAGCAAGCCGAGAATCACCCCGATGACAAAGGCAAACAGTAAAGAAATCAGCGTCATATAAAGCGTTTCATATGTCGCATTCCACAATTCAGTTAAATCAACGTTCGGGAAGTATTTTTCAAACATTCGTGATCACCTCTGCTTTCACCTGTTTGTCATTAATAAACCGGATCACGTTTTGCACTTCTTCCTCGTCTCCGTCAATATGGATAAACAGTGAGCCATAAGCTCCATCCTTTGTCTGCGAGATTTTCCCTTGCAGAATATTGACGCTGACATTAAAGTTTCTGATCATCTCTGTAATCAGAGGCTGTTCAGCTGAATCACCGACAAATGTGAGCTGAACCGTTTTTCCTGATGCAGCTTCATCAAGAAGGTGCTGAAGCGTTTCTTTTGTTTCTTCCGGCTCTGTCACCTGCTGAACAAATCGTTTTGTCATGTCTTCCTTCGGATTTTTGAAGACATCGAGTACTTCGCCTTCTTCCACAACCTTTCCGTTTTCCATGACAGCGACTCTGTTGCAGATTTTGCGGATCACATGCATTTCGTGCGTGATCAGCACAATCGTTAAACCGAGTCTTTCATTAATATCGGACAATAGATCCAAGATTGAATCCGTTGTTTGCGGATCTAATGCTGATGTCGCTTCATCACAAAGGAGAACCTTCGGATTGTTGGCAAGCGCTCTGGCGATGCCGACACGCTGCTTCTGCCCGCCGCTCAGCTGAGACGGGTAAGATTTTTCTTTCCCTTCTAAACCTACCAGTTTAATCAGTTCATTGGCGCGCTTGATCCGCTCGCTCTTTTTCACCCCGGCAATTTCTAAAGGAAACATGATATTATCTCTGACGGTCCGCGACCAAAGCAAATTGAAGTGCTGGAAAATCATACTGATTTCATGGCGTGCTTTTCTTAAACCCCGTCCGTTTACTTCATTTATCTTCGTTCCCGCCACTTCCACGGTTCCTGAGGTTGGTTTCTCAAGGCCGTTCAGCAGACGGATTAAGGAACTTTTACCAGCTCCGCTATATCCTATAATTCCAAAAATCTCACCTTTTTTAATGGAAAGCGAGACATTTTGGACAGCATTGACATCTCCATGTTTCGACTTATAAACTTTTGAAACATTTTGAAGATTGATCAAAGCAATCACCTGCCTTAACACTATTCTAAGAAATCTTCCGGGTTTTTCTGCAAAAGAAAAGCCTTTCTGCACACTTGAGCAGAAAGGCTTATATAAAATGCCTTTCTCTCATCTTTCAAAGCTAAACGCTTCGTGTGAATTGGCACCATTTCAACAGCGTTGATGGTTGCCGGGCTTCATAGGGCACTTCCCTCCACCTCTCTTGATAAGAGAAATATATAGTCTTTTTCGTCCGGAAATTCTTAATGTAGAATAGCATGGCGAATGATTAAATGTCAATAAAATAAATGATGTCAACTTTTACTATTATAATAATTTACTATATTTTAATTCTTCAAAATCCTCTGAAAAAAGCCATTCGTCAGCCAAAGTATGGCTTCTAGTTTTAACAGGGCTCTGAATGATCCCTTCACTTTCAAGCTTCCGCTCTGGATCAGGTGCTGAAGGGAAATATCTCCGTGCAGTAAATGAATGATTTCTGTTTGGTTTCCGTAAAAGGTCAGGTTGGACGTTTGGGGCGGAGAAATTTTTTTCATTTCTCCCTGATCGTTTATTGAGACGGTTAAGGCTTCTGTTTCTCCTTGGAAGGTAATGAGCAATGTTGAAGCGCTCAAAAGGGGTTTTAAAAACAGATGCTGATACTCATCTTCTAAAACTTCCGCTTTCTCCATATGTACAACCTCCTATTTGTTGGTCATACATACACATTTCTCTCTCTGCCGCAAGAACCCCTTTATAAAACGAACGACAATTTCATTGGAATATGTTGAGAAATATGTCATAAATGGGATGCAGAAGATGATTTTTGTTTGATCAGCTCATATAAATAAGAAACGGAATGAAACGCATATCCTCTTTCGACCACTTTCCCGCCTTTAAACAGCAGAAAACAAGGGACGCTTTCAATTTGATACGCTTTTGCGAATGTCGGAGAATAATTAACATTGTTTTTATAGAAGGCGACATCAGGCAGCATTTCTTTCACCACTGTCAGCATTTTGCTTGCAAGCTGGCAGGTGCCGCAAAACGGAGTATATAAATATAGGAGATACACATCATCAGCGATGTGCTCAAGCTCGTGTTCTTGGAGTTCTTTCATGCTATACACCTCGGGACTTTCTTTCAAGAAAAATAGTATGGACATTCAGATTCGCGCGCAGCAATACAGAAGCGACATGGTGTCTGGGCGCAGCGGCCACTTCCTTATAGGCTCTGTCGATATGTAAATGGCAGGCTTCGTTAAATTCTCTTTTCAGCTGTTTTCTCAATTTCTCTCCTGATTTATCAGCATCAACTAATATATACACGTCTTTATCGTAAAGTTCGTCAGCCAATTCCTCAAGCTTCAGCTGGCTGATTGTTCCGTTTGTGCAGATAATGCGAACCGGTTCATTCAGGACGCTTTCGATTTTCTCTTTATCTGATTTCCCTTCCACAATCATAACCTTTTCCAGCTCATCCATCTTCATCTTCTTCACCTGCCGCGTCAAATTTGAAACGTTCAGATTGTAAAAGAAGGCAGTGAAATTCACCGCCCACATTAACACCAGCCGTTTTCGTAGTCACAATCCACATATTTTTCGTCGTTTCCTGAGACCACATCGGCTGTCTTATAAAATTTCTCATTTTCAAAGGAATAACCTGACTTAAGCTCATATTCATTCATGCTTGTCATTTGGCCGATCATCTCATTATCATGATATAACGAGAGCCGGCCATTTTGAAAGCGGCCTGTCACATCATTTGTGACATCGAGCTTCTGTTTGCTGAAAGCCATATTGGACACCTCCCCATAACGTTAGCGTGTCCAATTGCCTTTCCAGCTATCCTGTTTTAGTCTTCTTGTGTCATCTCTTCGTATTGCTCTGCTGTCATCAGTTTTTCAATTTCAGAAGCGTCAGACGGTTCAACGACGATCATCCATGCTTTTTCGTACGGTGATTCGTTGACGAATTCCGGACTGTCATCAAGATCTTCGTTTACTTCTACGACAGTTCCGTTAATCGGTGCATAAAGCTCGGATACCGTTTTAACGGATTCTACACTGCCGAATGGCTCGTCCGCTTTGATTTCAGCGCCGACTTCAGGAAGTTCGACAAACACGATGTCGCCTAGCTCAGACTGGGCAAAATGCGTAATTCCGATTCTGGCTTTTTCTCCTTCAACTTTTACCCACTCATGTTCTCCTGAGTAACGCAAATCTTTAGGTATGCTCAATTGAATCCCTCCATTTTTTACAGCACTACAATAAGAAGATACCACACTTTTCAAAAAAAATTTACATTAAGCCCAGTTTTCTTCAAATTGGTCTTCTTTAAAACCAACTGTCACTTTTTCGCCGTCTGTTGTAAGCGGGCGTTTGATCAGCATTCCGTCTGAGGCAAGCAGTTCAAGCTGTTCGTCCTCCGACATGTGATACAGCTTTTCCTTCAGGTTTAGCTCGCGGTATTTCATGCCGCTCGTGTTGAAAAATTTCTTGAGATCCAGCCCGCTTTTTTCATAAAGCGCTTTTAGTTCTTCTTTGCTTGGAGGCTGCTCTGCAATATGTATTTCGTTTATGTCTTTCCCATGCTCTTCAAGCCATTTCTTTGCTTTGCGGCACGTTCCGCATTTAGGGTACCAGTAAAAAGTTAACGACATCTTCTTCCCCCTCAATAAAATAATCGAGGTTATTTTAACACAGTTTGTTTTAAAAACCTAAAACAGTGCTTCTTAAAAAAGCTCCGCACACGCGGAGCTTTTGGACAATCAGACAATATATTTTTCAGCCTCAAAAACGCCCGCTGCCGCTTCGCGTTTTTTCTGAATGATGTTTTTAGGTGTTACGCGCGTCAGCTTGCGCAGAGCGGAAAGCATCATGCGGAGTGAATCTCCTTCTTCCATTGCGATGAGGGACTCCTTCGCATGCGCTTCAATTTCGTTAAAGGCTTCTTGAACGAAAATTTCTGTATACAGCACCTTTTGCGCTGCTTTTTCCTCGCCTTGCGCGGCAATGGCCTTTTCCGTTCTGAGCACGGCTGATTCCATTGCATACACATCGCTGACGATATCCGCGACGTTGACAAGTATTTCTTGTTCGTGATCGATGGCTTTTCCATACTTTTGCGCAGCGAGACCGGCGGCGAACAGGGCGATTTTTTTGGCTTGCTTGACGATATATTTCTCCTGCTCCAATACGCCGCTGCCAGGCTCTTCAGGCATAAGCATCATGAGTTCTTCCTGCAGTGACTGTGCTTTTTCAAATAGAGGCAGTTCGCCTTTGAGCGCTTTTTTCAGGAAGGTGCTTGGCACGATTAACCGGTTGATTTCGTTTGTGCCTTCAAAGATCCGATTGATCCTTGAATCCCTATAGGCCCTTTCTACCTCGTACTCCTGCATAAAGCCGTAGCCTCCATGAATTTGCACGCCTTCATCTACGATATAATCAAGCGTTTCGGAGCCGAATACTTTATTAAGAGAGCATTCGATGGCATATTCGGCAATAGACTTGGCAATTTGCCGTCCATCCTTGAGATCATCAGCCGTAAACTGGCTCATATTGTCTTCAAACAGCCCGACAGTTCTGTATACAGAGCTTTCCATTGCGTACAGCCTTGACGCCATTGTCGCTATTTTTTCTTGTGTCAGCGAAAAGGCTGCAATCGGCGTTTTAAATTGGCGGCGCTGATTTGCGTAGGCCGCAGACAGCTCGATTACCCGCTTGGACGCACCGATTGTGCCAACCGCCAGCTTGTAGCGGCCGATATTTAAAATATTGAAGGCGATGATATGCCCTTTGCCGATTTCTCCAAGCAGATTTTCTTTTGGAACTTCAGCCTGATCCAGAATGAGGGTTCTTGTCGATGATCCTTTGATCCCCATTTTCTTTTCTTCCGGGCCTGTGGATACACCAGGGAACTCTTTTTCTACAATAAAGGCTGAGAATTTTTCGCCGTCCACCTTAGCGTAAACGACAAATACATCAGCAAAGGCAGAGTTGGTAATCCACTGTTTTTCACCGGTTAATACATAATGCGTTCCCGCTTCATTCAGCACGGCTGTTGTTTTTGCTCCAAGCGCGTCAGAACCAGAGCCCGGCTCAGTCAATGCATAAGCTGCGATCTTTTCGCCTGAAGCGAGGCCGGGCAAATATTTTTTCTTTTGCTCTTCTGATCCAAAAAAGACGATCGGCAAGGAACCGATGCCGACATGCGCCCCATAAGAAAGTGAAAAGCTTCCCGCACGTGAAAATTTTTCAGTGATGAGGGCCGAGCTGATTTTATCAAGGCCGAGCCCTCCGTATTCCTCCGGTACATCAGCGCCAAGCAGCCCGAGTTCACCCGCTTTCTTCAACAGCCTGACGGAATGTTCGAATTGATGGTTTTCGATATCATCGATATGAGGGAGAACATCTTGCTCGATGTAATCCTCCGTCGTTTTCGCAATCATTTTATGCTCGTCAGTGAAATCCTCCGGTGTATACATTTGGTCATATGAGACATCCTCGATTAAGAAACCGCCGCCTTTTTGTACTTCAGCCGCTTTTTTCGCCATTTGCTTTTCCCCCTTTAGCATAATTCAAATACACCGGCCGCTCCCATCCCGCCGCCGATACACATTGTAACGACTCCAAATTGCTCGTTTCTTCGTTTCATTTCATGAATCAATGAGAGTGTAAGCTTAGTGCCCGTACAGCCAAGCGGGTGTCCAAGCGCGATTGCGCCCCCGTTGACATTCACTTTTTCTTCATCGATTCCCAGTTCCCTGATGACTTGAATGGCTTGTGATGCAAAAGCTTCGTTCAGTTCAAACAAACCGATGTCCTGCAGTTGAAGCCCCGCAAGCTTCAAGGCACGCGGAATGGCTTCCACCGGTCCGATGCCCATGACTTCCGGCGGCACGCCGCCTACGGCAAAGGAGCGGAATTTGACAAGCGGGGCCAAGCCCAGCGCATCAGCCTTTTCCCGGTCCATCAGCATGACAGCCGCCGCTCCGTCACTCGTCTGGGAGGAGTTGCCCGCGGTCACCGTTCCGTCAACGGAAAAAGCTGGACGCAATGTTGCCAAAATGTCTGCAGTCGTTTGCGGGCGAACACCTTCATCCTGTGAAAACACAAACTGTTTTTCCTGCGGTTTATGGTTGTCTCCGATTTCTGTCACCGTCACTTCGACGGGTACGATCTCTTCTTTAAATTTCCCCTCTGCAAGGGCTTTTGCCGCATTTTGGTGGCTGCGGACGGCAAACGCATCCTGATCCTCGCGGGAAACGCCGTATTTTTTCGCGACTTGCTCGGCTGTGTGTCCCATGCTCATGTAATACTCTGGCGCCTTTTCTGCCAATGCAAGGTTCGGACGGGTCACATGCCCCATCATCGGAACCTGCGACATGGACTCTGCTCCGCCGGCGATCGCTGTATCGTAGGCGCCGAGCATAATCTTTTCTGCCGCATAGGCGATGGATTGAAGGCCTGAAGAGCAGTAGCGATTGACAGTAATTGCCGGGACCGTGTACGGCAGTCCCGCGAGCGCACCGATATTTCTCGCCATATTAAGCCCCTGTTCTGCTTCAGGTGTCGCACACCCGATAATCAAGTCGTCAATATTGCCTTCGTAGCCGCCTGCCCGTTTCAGTGTTTCTTTTACGCAAATCGCTCCCAGATCATCCGGTCGAACGGTGGCCAGTGATCCTTTTTTTGCTTTCCCAACCGGAGTTCTTGCACCTGATACAATGACTGCCTCTTTCATAAGCTCCCTCCTAGTTCCGTAAAGGTTTACCTTTCACAAGCATATGCTGCATTCTCGCTTGAGATTTCGCCTCTCCTGCCAAACTCAAAAACGTTTCTCTCTCGATCTCCAATAAATACTCTTCATCAACCTCTGTACCGAACGGCACTTTTCCGCCGGCAATGACATAAGCAAGTTTTTTCGCGATCTTGAAATCATGCTCAGATATATAGCCGGATAGCTTCATCTGCTCAGCGCCAAGCAAGAGTGCCGCATAACCGGTTTCTCCCGGCACCTTGACCTTTTCTTTTACAGGCGGCCGCCAGCCTCTATCGTATAAAGATGCGGCAAGCTGCTTTGCATCGTGCAGCAGGTGGTCCTGATTCATGCTAGTGTGATCCGTTTCCTTTAAGATGTTCATCTCACGGGCCTCTTGAGCGGAAGCTGACACTTTCGCCATTGCAATCGTTTCAAACGTTTTCATAGCTGCATTCATCGGATCAAGGCCGCGGCGAAGATGGTTGATGTACAGCTCTTTGTTTCCTCCTCCGCCAGGGATAAGGCCGACACCGGATTCCACAAGCCCCATATAGGCTTCGCTTGCTGCTTGGATGCGCGCAGCAGGCAGGCATACCTCCGTTCCTCCGCCGAGCGTCATGCCAAATGGAGCGGCGACAACCGGTTTCGCACTGTATTTGATCTTCATCATCGTTTCCTGGAAACGGCGTATCACAAAATCTACTTCTAAAAAGTTATCATCTTGGACTTCCATTAGGATCATGGCGAGATTCGCGCCGACGCAGAAATTTTTCCCTTGATTCCCGATGACAAGGCCTTTATAGTTTCGCTCTGTTTCCTCTAACGCTTTGTTGATCATTTGAATGATATCGAGGCCGATTGCATTGCTTTTCGAATGAAATTCAAGCAGGGCCACATCATCTCCAAGGTCAATCAGGCTTGCTCCGCTGTTTTTCGCAATCACGCCTTTTGTTTCTTTAAGTGCTTGTAAATGAATCCGTTTTTTGTTTTCTTTCACGGCCCTGTATTCACCGCGGTCATAATAAAATACCGTTCCGTTCTCTTTGATGTAGAAGGTTTCATTTCCTTTGTCCAGCATGTCTTTGACCCAACCAGGTATATCCGCTCCATGCTGTTCAAGCTTTTCCGCCGACTGTCTGAGGCCGATGGCGTCCCACATTTCAAATGGGCCCAGCTCCCAGCCGAATCCCCACTTCATGGCTTGGTCAATTGCATGAATATCATCTGCAATCTCACCAAGCAGTTCAGCTGAGTAAAGAAGGGTTTGAGATGTGATATTCCATAGCAGACTGCCCGCTCTGTCATCCGAGTAAATAAGCGCTTTCATTTTGGATTTTGTGCCTTTTGCCTGTTTTGCTGCTTCCAGTGACGGTGCTTTCATTTTTGACCGCTCGCCATAAGTAAGCGTCACTGGATCAAGCTCATAAATCGTTTTTCCCTCTTTTTTATAAAAGCCTTGGCCGGCCTTGCTTCCGATCCACCCTTTTTCCAGCATATCGTTCATGAAGCCTGGCAAGCGAAACACGTCTTTCTCATTGCCATCCGCTTTGTCATACACATTTCGGGCAACGTGGGCAAATGTATCGAGCCCGACCACATCAAGCGTTCTGAAGGTCGCGCTTTTCGGCCTGCCGATTAGCGGTCCTGTGATCGAATCGACCTCTCCAACCTGATAGCCGCCTTTCAGCATTTCTTGGACTGTGACAAGAAGCCCATACGTTCCGATGCGGTTTGCAATAAAGTTCGGTGTGTCCTTTGCTGTGACAACTCCTTTACCGAGGACATTTTCACCGAAGGATGTCATAAACTCTAAAATATCAGGGTCGGTTTCCTTAATCGGAATGATCTCCAGCAGCTTTAAATAGCGAGCGGGATTAAAAAAGTGCGTTCCAAGAAAATGGGCTTTAAAATCATCCGACCGGCCTTCAGCCATTTCCTGCACGGATATGCCGGATGTGTTGCTTGAGACGATGCTTCCTGGCTTTCGATGTTCATCCACAAGAGCGAAAATCTGCTTTTTGACGTCTAGGTTTTCGACTACGACCTCAATAATCCAATCTGCTTCTTTCAGTTTTTTAGCATCATCCTCCAGATTGCCCGGTGTGATATAGGAGGTATTTTTCGCTGATGTGAGGGGAGCGGGCTTTTGTTTCAGCAGTTTTTTCACCGCCTGCCGGCTCAGCCTGCTGCGCACCTCCGGACTCTCCTTCGTCAGCCCCTTTTTTTCCTCTTCCTTTGTCAAATCGTTCGGCACAATATCTAGCAGCAGGACAGGAATTCCGATGTTAGCCAAATGCGCCGCAATACCGGATCCCATTACCCCCGATCCTAAAACGGCTGCCTTCCGAATGTGTTTGTGCATGAGATATCCCCCTTGAACATTGAATGAATAGTCATTCATTTTTTAGCCAAAAAAAATGAAACCCGTTTCTTCTTTCATCTTAAAAGATTTCCGGTTCGACTTCAATAGCTAATTTGTTATTTTTTTGTATGAAGCCTATAAAAGACGGGAAACTTAAGCCCGGAGGTGAAGGGAATGGTGCGAGAGAAAAAAAATCCGTCTTCAGCGGCAGTCAGCGCAGCGAGCGTAAAGGGAGATGCCGGTCCGACTCAGCATTACGGCGGCGGAAAACGGACGAGTCAAAATCAGCAGTATAAAAAACATAACATGGAACAATCATAATGCAGCTGCTTCCAGCGGCTGCTTTCACTTTTTCAAAATTCCTTTTAGCACAAACGCTGCATTGGCGGGCCGTTCGGCAATTCTTCTCATAAAGTAGCTGAACCAATCCGTTCCGTATGGGACATAGACACGCATTCTATAGCCTTCTTTGGCGAGTTCCTTTTGCCGCTCCGGCCTGATGCCGTATAGCATTTGAAATTCAAATTGCGACGCGGGGATTTGATGTTTGGCGACGAGCTGTTTCGTAAATGCAATGATGTCATCGTCATGTGTGGCGACCGCCGTGTAGTTTCCGCTTAACAGCTGCAGCTTTATTAAGCTCTGAAAATGAAGGTCTGTTCCTTTTTTGTCAGGAAACGCTACAGCCGCAGATTCTTTATAAGCGCCTTTTACAAGTCTGAGATTCGGCTTTAAGTCGCGCATATTTCTGATATCTTCTGCGGCCCGGTACAGATACGCCTGAATGACCGTGCCGAGCTTCTCAAACTCCTGTTTGCATTGCCTGTAAATAGAAAGTGTCTGTTCATAATGAGAATAGTCTTCCATATCAATGGTCACAGCAACATCATATTGCTTTGCAACGGAAAGAATGGCACGCAAATGTGAAAGAGCAAGTTCTTCTGAAAGATCAAGCCCGATTGAGGTCAGCTTAAGTGAAAGCTCTGAATCCAATTGGTGTTCGGCAATGGCCTGAATGGCTTTTTTGCATTCCTCTGCGACTTGATTCGCTTCTTTTTCCGAAGCTGCATACTCGCCCAAATAATCAATTGTGGCGCATAAACCGGATTGGTTTAGCCTTTTGACGGTCTTAACCGCCGATTCAATCGTATCCCCTGCGACAAACCTTCGTGCTCCAAGCCGCGTTCCGTATGCTTTTGCGAACTTGGTAAGTGTTTTATTTTGAGATAAGAATAAAAATACATGTCTCAACATCCGACTCCCTCCTGCCGTCATCTTCAAAATCACCTGTATATAACTCCCAGACTGAAGGAAACTATACATGAACAGAAATCAAAGGAGGATCACAATGGACAATCAGCAGCAATCCCAAATGCCGCCTTCCGTTATTTCGACAAAGGACCATTTGTATCTCAATGACATGCTGAACTGGAATTTGCTCGCGATGAAAAAAGCGCATTTCATGGCGCAGCAGTGCCAGGATCAAACGTTAAAGCAAGAACTCGACCGCGTCGGACACATGCATCATGATCACTATCAAAGAATATTAAAGCACCTGCAGCCAGGCCAGCAGCAGTCCGGCTACATCCAATAAGGAGGCGCCAGAATGAATCAGCAAAATCAAAAAATCAGCAATCCGCAGACACCTGTACCGACAACTTCGGAGATGAATGACAGAGATTTCGTCAATGAACTGCTGACAACAGAAAAATACATGACAACAGCTTATTGCACAGCCTTGCACGAATTTAGCCACGAGTCTCTTTATCAGGATATTCAATCCATTTTTGATGAGTCACAAAAAGCGCAAAGAAAACTGTATGACCTCATGTTCCAATATGGATGGTATTCTGTTAAAGCGGAGGATGCCCAAAAACTGCAGCAGTCTTATCAAAAATTCCAGAAGACCATTCAGCAGCAGTCTCCTTATCAGCAATAAAAATATCAGCAAAAGGGATACGATGTTCCTTCCGGACATCTATCCTTTTTTTGTGTAAAATCAGTTGACTTTTCATTTACGCTTATTTATATTTAATAAGCATTAACTATTTTGTTATCAAAATATATATACAGTGTATGTAACAGAGGGGAAATGAATATGAAGAGTGCGGATCAGTTAATGTCCGATATTCAATTATCGCTTCAGGCGCTCTTTCAAAAGATACAGCCTGAAATGCTAGAAAGCATGGAGAAACATGGTGTCACTCCAGCACAGTTGTTTGTGCTGGCCAGCTTAAAGAAACACGGCAGCCTCAAAATTTCTGAAATTGCCGAGCGCATGGAGGTTAAGCCAAGCGCGGTGACGTTAATGGCAGATCGACTTGAACAAAAAAATCTCATCGCCAGAACACACAACACGAAAGACAGACGAGTGATTGATATCAGTCTTACTGACGAAGGAGACAGAAAGTTCGAGGAGGTTTTGGCGGGCAGAAAAGCGATTATGGCGCGGTACCTTTCCTTCTTGACGGAGGAAGAAATGCGACAAGCGGCGCATATTACAGAAAAGCTCGCACAGGCAGCAGCGGAAACTGATGAAAAGCAAAACATGAAAAGAGGAAACGGATGAAATGAGTAGTGAAGGCAAACAATCAAAACGAACGTTATTAATCACAGGCTTAATTATTGCCATGTTTTTTTCAGCCCTTGACGGTACCATTGTCGGAACGGCCATGCCGAAAATTGTCGGTGATCTGGGCGGTTTGAGCATGATGACCTGGCTGACAACTGCCTATTTGTTAACATCAACAACGATTGTTCCAATTGCCGGTAAACTGGCTGATTTATTGGGACGCCGGATTGTTTATGTATCAGGTTTGATTATTTTTATGGCAGCTTCCGCACTATGCGGAATGGCCAACAACATGACAGAGCTAATTATCTTCCGGGGACTGCAGGGAATCGGCGGAGGCATCATGATGCCGATGGCGATGATTGTTATCGGTGACTTATTTACAGGAAAACAGCGTGCTAAATTCCAAGGGGTGTTTGGCGCGATTTACGGGCTAGCTTCAGTGATCGGGCCGCAAATCGGCGGCTGGATCGTAGACTCGCTAAACTGGAAATGGGTGTTCTATATTAACCTTCCAGTCGGAATTATTGCGGTTATTTTTATTGCCAGAGGATTGCAGGGCCGCCAGCAGACCGGCCCGATCAATTTCGATATCGCTGGTATTTTCACGATGATTGTCGGGGTTGTCAGCCTCCTTCTCGCCTTAAGCTTTGGCGGAAAAGATTATGCATGGGGTTCATGGCAGATCCTTGGCTTGTTCGCTCTTGCACTGATCGGCATTATCAGCTTTATCATCGTAGAATCAAAAGCAAAAGAGCCAATCCTGCCAATGTATTTGTTTAAAAACAGAACGTTTACATTTCTAAACTTGATCGGCTTCTTTATGAGTATCGGCATGTTTGGTGCCATTACATTTGTTCCTTTCTTTATGCAGGGAATTGTCGGTGTAAGTGCGTCTGAATCGGGTACAATTATGACACCGATGATGATTTCTATGATTATTACAAGCATCATCGGCGGCCAGCTTGTTTACAAAATCGGCATTAAACCGCAAATCATTGCAGGCATGCTGGTTATGGCCGGCGGATTCCTGCTGTTAACGACATTGGATCTTGACACGAGCAAGCTTGTCGCTACATCTTTTATGGCGATTATTGGACTGGGAATGGGCCTTGTTATGCCGATTCTAACATTGGCATTACAGGAAAGCTTTTCAAAGGAGGAGCTTGGGGTTGTCACCTCATCCAGCCAATTCTTCCGTTCTATCGGCGGAACATTCGGCATTACCATGCTGGGAGCCGTCATGAATGCAAGATCAGGAAATCTATTAACAGATAAATTGGTGCCGTATTTAGACTCTCTTCCGGCACAGGCAAGCTCGTTTGCCGCCCAGCTAAAGGGTATGATTGATACCAATCCGCAAGGGCTGCTGCAATCACTGTTCAGTCCGGACGCAGTCAAACAAATCCCTGCGGCTTTCTCATCCCATATTGTGCCGATTTTAAAAACATCGTTGATGGATTCGCTCCACAGCGTGTTTTATACGGGCTTGATCTTTATCGCAGTCGGAGCTGTATTCACCTTGTTCTTAAAACCTATCAAGTTATCAAATAAGAAAACGGGAGAACAAGAAAAAGAGAAAGCGGCACAAGCCGTTGAATCACCTTCCCATTAATAGAGCACCCCGCGGGTACCAAACCGCGGGGTATTTTTATTCGATCATCTGAGCCCCTCCATTCCCGAAGGACCAATCCTCATCCTGATTTCCGGCCAGCATGATAAACACATCTTCTTTTCTTACACCAAGCTCGGAATGTAACCGGGCTGCGATTGAGCGGTAAAGCGCTTTTTTCTGTTCAGTTGTTCTTGACTGTTTCAACGTAAAATGAATGTATATCAGGTCATCGGTACGCTCGACATGGAGATAAAAGGGATCATAAAAAAATTCACTTTTTTCATATTGCCTGATGACTTGAAAATAGTCATCTTCCGGCACATTAATTTCTTCGATCATTGATTGGTGGATGGTCCTGCTGAGTTTTTGAAGCCACACTTCGCTTCTCCCCGCCCGCAAATGAATTTGTACAAATGGCATCCCATGCATCTCCTCTCTTTACAGCGTCTGTCCGCTGTCAATTGTGATGATTTGGCCTGTGAGTGATTCCTGTTCGAACAGTGAACAGATCAATTTGGCAATATCATCCGGTTCAGCAATACATCGCAGCGGCAAAGAGCCGATCATGCTTTTCATTTTTTCTTCCCGTCCAGCCCACCATCTTGTTGCAACAGCTCCTGGTGCTACACCGCTCACCCTGATTTCAGGCGCTAAGGCATGGGCCAATGATTTTGTTAAACCGTGCACCGCTGATTTTGACACTGCGTAAGGCATAGATGAGCCCGCCCCTGTTATCCCTGCGATGCTGCCGACGTTTACAATCGCTCCAGTTTTGCTTTTTTTCATGAACGGCGCCACTGCCCGCGCGCAGAAAAACATCCCTTTTACATTGACAGCGTACAGCTCATCCCAGACGTCTTCTGTCGCAGCTTCAAGATCATCCATTGGAATATGCCGTGTGATACTGGCATTGTTGACTAAAACATCAATCGTCCCGTATATTTTCACGATCGATGAACCATGTCCTGCACTTCGCTGTTTTTTGATACATCAGCTTTGATGGCGAAGGCTTGCCCGCCAGCCTTTTTAATCATTTCCACTGTTTCCTCCGCTTCGGATTGCGAACGTGAATAATTCACTGCAACAATCGCTCCGCGTTTAGCCAATTCCATACTGGCTGCTCTTCCGATTCCTGTACCGCCCCCCGTTACGAGAGCTACTTTGTTCATGACCTTCATTGCCGCCACTCCTTGCTGTTGCTTCATATATCTTGCTGATTCCATTGTAATCCAGGTTTGGTGTTACGTATAATGATTGTTAAAGATACTTGATATCATTCAGATTGATAGCAAACGAGCGGAGGAATTCAAAATGGAAAGCGGAGATCTACGTGTGTTTCAAATGGTAGCCCGTGAAGGCTCAATTACGAAAGCAGCCCTGCAGCTTGGCTATGTGCAATCAAATGTCACAGCCAGAATTCAGCAATTAGAAGCTGAGCTGGGCACTACTCTGTTTTTGCGCCATAATCGCGGCATGACACTTTCTGCAAGCGGAAAACTGCTGCTGGACTACGCAAATAAAATTATCGGCCTGATGGATGAAGCGGCTAAAGCACTCTCATCCTCTGTCGAACCAAGCGGGCCGCTTATGATCGGCTCTACTCAGACAACAGCCGCGGTAAGGCTTCCGAAGCTTCTGGCTTCTTATTATGAAGAATATCCAAACGTGCAGCTGTCTTTAACCACAGGGCATACCCAATTTCTCATTGATAAAGTACTTCGTTATGAATTGGATGGCGCGTTTATCGGATGCGAATGCAATCATCCTGAGGTTGAATCCTATCCGGCATTTGAGGAAGAACCAGTGGTTGTTTCGGCTGCTTCCGTGACCGATGTTGAGGAAGCCATCACAAAGCCGATTCTCGTTTACAGCACAGGCTGTTCATATCGAGTAACACTTGAAAAATGGCTGCGCTCCGTCGGCGTCACACAGCCTGTTATTATGGAATTTGGCACGCTTGAGGCGATTATCGGCGGGGTTACAGCAGGTCTTGGCATCTCATTGCTGCCGAGAACGGTTGTGCAGAAACACGAGTCTGAAGGATCAATTCGATTGTACCCGCTGCCTGAAGCCCTCAGACAGATGAAAACGGAATTTATTGTCCGGAAAGATTCGTTTATCAGCAGTGCACTGCGAACCTTTATGGACTCCTTTGCGCCAGATAAAACGGCGGCATCACAAAAAAGCAGTCTGCCGTGATTGGCAGACTGCTTTATTAGCTATTGTTTGTTTCGATGTGCTTCATTTAATTCCTTAATATGCTGAATGATATCTTTAATGCCCTGCTTTGCGTCAGGATATGTCGCATTCCAATGCTTAGCGAGCGGCGGCATGCTTTTGGCTATATGCGTGTACAAAATCCATTGCTTCACTTCTTCTTTCAGCTCATTGTTTGATTCACCAAGCAGAAGCTCAGTATACTTCTCCAGCAATCCATCCAACTGCTCCTGAAGTTTTTGTTCCATTTTCCATCTTCCTTTCGGTAAAAACAGCAAGGAGCTTTCTCAGGGAAAGCTCCTTTCGCTGGCGTTATTTATCCATGTGATGTGAAAGCCGCTTCCTGGACAATGCATCGGCCCCTGCCATGAGGGATGCAAAGAGGCGTTCCGAACAGCGGATCCTGCGTGACCTGACAGTTCATAGAAAACACATTTTGCACAAGATCACAAGTGATGACCTCTTCCGGACGGCCTTCAGCATAAATGCGTTTATCTTTGATTGCCACAAGATGATGCGCATAGCGGCATGCCAAGTTTAAGTCATGGAGAACCATAACAATCGTCCGCTCTTCCTTCTCATTCAGCTCAAACAGCAAATCAAGAATTTCAATTTGGTGCGTCATGTCTAAATACGTTGTCGGCTCGTCTAGAAGGATGATATCCGTTTCCTGTGCAAGCGTCATCGCGATCCAAGCCCGCTGGCGCTGTCCGCCTGACAAAGAATCGACGGCACGGTCAGCCAAGTCCTCAAGCTTTGTTGCTTTAAGCGCTCTCTCAACCGCTGCCTCATCCTCTTTTGACCACTGTTTCAGCCAGTTTTGGTAAGGATATCTTCCTTGCTTCACCAGCTGATGCACTGTCAGACCTTCTGGAGCCGAAGGGCCCTGAGGCAGGATTGCGAGCTCCTTTGCAACTTCCTTCGTGGGAAGCTTGGCAATCGCTCTTCCTTCCAGCAGCACTGAACCGCCTCTCGGCTTCATCAGCCGGGCTAATGAACGTAAAAGTGTCGATTTTCCGCAGCCGTTGCTGCCAATAAATACGGTAATTTCACCTTTTGGAATGGTTAAATTCAACTCGTCAATAATAACGGCATCCCCGTATCCTAAGCTCAGCGTATCTGTAGAAATAGCACTCATACCCATAACCGCTCCTTTTTGCTGGCTTTTTAGCAGCACTATGTATTGCACGTTTTCTATATACATGCGTTAAAGTCAATTGTCATCAATGCAAGTGATTCGATATTCAGCCATTTGATATGGTCATATATCCCTCATTGTAGCAGAAAACAATGACTTTGAAAATCATTTTCAATTAGTTTTTTGGACATAATTGGCGTTTATGGGTTTTTTATCACAAGATTATTTCTTAATTTCTCTGACTGAGCCGTTCTTCAGCTTCACCTTTAAGTCTATATGATCATAATGGCTGTCCAAATTAAACGCTGCCAGCACACTGTGTATCACTTCTGTTTCCGCCATTTGGTCTGTCACGGAAAGCTCGCTCAGAATCATTTTCATCTCATCCAATGCTTCTTCCCCTTCCTGATTGACACCAGAAAGTTTATCCTGTATTTCCGCTGTTTCATGCGTTCCGTTTTTTGTATATATGCCTTCATAACGATTGTGCTCACCGTCTCCGTAGCTCACACGAAGCGAGAAATTGCTGTAAGGAACGGACTTCAGTCGGGTGACGGCTGTATTTTCTCCTTCTGCCTGCTGCTGGTCTTCATTGAGACGGCAGCCCGTTATCAGAACCACAGCGAGACAAACAGCCCCGGCTGCTCTGATCAAATGCATATGTTTCCCCCCTGTAGGATTCCATTTGTTTTTAGGTATGTCCAGAGAATGGAATCCTCATTCAGGGAAGAATTGAAAAAGCCGAGGCAACTAACGCCGCGGCTCTTCTTTAAGATTCAGTCATTTGCAAAAAGGCTTCCGCATCCCGAACGGCCAGCTTGATGGCATTCTCCCAGAAATCGCGCTTCGTAATATCAGCGCCCAAATGCTTCATTGCCAAATCTTCAACGGTCATAGAAGCCGTATCGCGCAATAACGCGATATACTTCTCTTCGAACGCATTCTTTTCCTCAAGCGCCAATGCGTAAATGCCGAGAGAAAACAGGTAGCCGAACGTATAAGGAAAATTGTAAAATGGCACCCTCGTAATATGAAAGTGAAGCTTTGATGCCCAAAAGAGCGGATGATACTCTCCTAACGCATTGCAATATGCCTCTTTTTGCGCCTCTTCCATCAGCTCATTCAAACGAGCGGCCGGGACAGCTCCCCGCTTTCGTTCTTCATAAAATCTCGTTTCGAATAGGAATCTAGCGTGGATATTCATGAAGAACGCAACGCTTCTTTGCACTTTATCCTCCAGAAGGACAAGCTTTTCTTCCTTCGTCTCCGCCTGCTGGACAGTCGCGTCTGCCACAATCATCTCTGCGAACGTTGAGGCTGTTTCCGCGACGTTCATGGCGTAGGAACGGTTTAACGGCCTGACATTGAGCATCGCTTCCTGATGGAATGCGTGTCCGAGCTCATGTGCAAGCGTAGAGACATTTGAGGCACTTCCCGAAAACGTCATAAAAATCCGTGATTCACCGCTGTCCGGAAAGCTCGTGCAAAAGCCGCCGACTCTTTTTCCGCTTCTGTCTTCTGCTTCAATCCAGCGGTCCCGAAATGCTTTTTCAGTAAAAGAGGACAGCTTTTTGCCAAACGTTGAAAACTGGCTGACGATGATATTTGCGGCTTCATCATATGAATAGGCCTTTCCCTCAGAACCGATCGGTGCCTCGACATCGTACCAGCTGAGTTTTTCAAGGCCGAGCATAGATGCTTTCCGGTTCAAAAACTGAACGAACGGCTTTTTGTTTTCAGTGATGACCTGCCACATCGTATCAAGTGTTTCTTTTTTCATTCTATTGATTTGCAGCGGTTCCTTCAGGATATTCTCCCAGCCGCGCGCTTTATAGGTTTCAAGCCGGAATCCTGCTAAATGATTCAGTGTGCTGCTGAACACATCCTGCTTGCTCTCCCAGGCTTGATGCAAGCGTTCATATATTGTTTTTCTGACAGCGCGGTCTTGGTGGGCCATCACATTTTCAGCCTGGCCGACAGACAACTGCTTGTTCTCACCGTTTTCCTCATACGGTATCGTCATTTTCCCGACAAACATATTGTATAAGTCACTCCAAGCGTGATACCCGTCCACCGCAAGGTTTCCAATCAGTTTTTCTTTACCCGGGCTGAGCTTCTCAGCAACCCTTTGCCTTCTTTCGTTTAATATGTACGATACATCGCGTAATCCCGGCTTTGTTAACAATTCATTCCACACGTCTTGATCAATGGCCACAAGTTTATGATCTAAAGTCACAAGAGATGATTGAAAATCTGCTGAAAGCCGATTCATGAGTGACTGATGCTCAATAGCCTTTTGATCACTGATATTCTGGGCCATAAGGCAAGCGACAAAAGCGCCGGCCTGCTGAAGCTTGACAGATGTCTGTTCAAATACATCAAGCAATGCCGTCAGCTCCCCAGCCTCTTCAGGCGACTCAGGCACCTGAAACGTATCCGTCATATCGTGAAATGCACGCAGACTTTGTGACAGTTTGTCGATATATCTTTTGAATTCTTCTGACTGGCTTCCGCCCTTAAAAAATAAATCAAGATCCCATCTTTGGTTTACCCCTTGCAGCGCCATCACACAAAACCCCTTTCCTTCTTTCATTTTATTATAGAACAATTCTGAATTATTGTATAAAAAATTCTTTCAGCGGCGTTTTTTTCCGTTCATGATTGTACAATAGCTGTAGAGTTAAATAGGAGGAATTTGATGAATAAAAAAATTGCGATTGTTACAGGAGCGTCAAAAGGCTTTGGCCAGCTGGCAGCCGTGAAGCTCGCCAAGTCTTTTTTCGTGATTGCCACAACAAGACAGCCTGATAAAGCAGAACAGCTACGAGAATTAGCCGCAGCACACAATGTGGCTGATTCCATTCACATTACCGCTCTTGATGTCACCGATGAGCAATCAATTGCCTCATTCGGGAAAGCCGTTAGCACTTACGCTCCCATTGATATTCTCGTCAACAACGCCGGAACGGCTTATGGAGGTTTTGTCGAGGATGTGCCGATGGAACATTTCAGACAACAGTTTGAAACAAATGTCTTCGGATTGATTCATGTGACAAAAACCGTTTTGCCTTACATAAGAAAGCATAGCGGCGCAAAGATTATAAACGTGAGCAGTATCAGCGGCCTGACCGGATTCCCTGCTCTGTCGCCATATGCAGCTTCCAAGCATGCATTGGAGGGTTTTTCTGAAAGTCTGCGCATGGAGCTGCTTCCGTTCGGAATCGAAACCGCTTTGATCGAGCCGGGCTCATACAAGACATCAATCTGGTCAACATCATTATCAAATTATATGTCGGTGCCTGCTGACGATTCAGCTTATTATCGATACTATAAAAAGATCCTTTCCTACGTTGAAAAGAACGCAGATGATAGCGGAGACCCCCAAGAGGTTGCCGATCTCATTTATCAATTAGCAACGAAACAGCACATAAAGAAATTGCGGTATCCGATCGGAAAAGGCGTCAGGCTCACCCTGCTATTCCGATCGCTTTTTCCTTGGTCTGCGTGGGAATCTATCCTGAAGAAAAAGCTATTCAGATGACCCAAATTATAATTATTATAATTTAGTATTGATTTTTATTTAGTATATGATATAATTAAATCAACAGATCACAAGGAGGACGTTATCTTATGAAAACTGAAAACGCAAAAACAAACCAAACATTAGTTGAGAATTCAATGAACACACAAATATCAAACTGGTTTCTTTTATATTCTAAGCTCCACCGCTTCCATTGGTATGTGAAAGGGCCGCATTTCTTTACATTACATGAGAAATTTGAGGAACTGTATGACCATGCGGCGGAAACAGTCGATACCATCGCTGAGCGCCTGCTGGCGATCGGCGGACAGCCTGTTGCCACATTGAAGGAATACACTGAGCATGCGTCTATTACTGACGGCGGAAACGAAACATCAGCGTCAGAAATGGTACAAGCATTGATAAACGACTACAAACAAATCAGCAGCGAATCTAAATTCGTGATCGGCCTGGCTGAAGAAAATCAAGACAATGCAACAGCGGACTTGTTTGTCGGATTAATTGATGAGGTTGAAAAGCAAGTGTGGATGCTTTCCGCTTACTTAGGATAAAAAAAGCTGAACCCTTTTTGGGTTCAGCTTTTTCATTACCGTTTAGCTTGTGCTGCTTTCTGTCTGCTTGGTCAGCGCCACGTTCAAGGTTTTCGTTTTTCCGTTTCGAAGCACCTGGATTGTCGTTTTATCTCCGACTTTCAAGTCTTTGTAAAGGATCTGGCGGATATCAGCACTGCTTTCCACGTCTTTGCCGTTTAGTTTGACAATGACATCCTCTGATTTCACACCGGCTTTTGCTGCCGGTGAATTTGCTTGAACTTCTTTTACATAAACACCTTTGCCTAATTGATCTCCAAACAGGCCAAGCGTATTTTCCTGATACGTTTCAGGAACTTGCGACATGTCAATCATTTGCACGCCTAAAAACGGGCGGTCTACTTTTCCGTTTTCCAGCAGCTGGTCAACAATCGGCTCTACATCATTGCTTGGGATCGCAAATCCAAGTGACTCCACGCCGCTTTCGCTCACCTTCAAACTGTTGATGCCGATGACCTGGCCGCTTGCATTGATTAATGGTCCTCCGCTGTTCCCCGGATTGATCGCTGCGTCAGTCTGCAGCACGTTCATTTCCACCGTACCCTGTGTTGTATCCACATCAATCGTCCGGTTCAATCCGCTGATGATGCCCTGTGTCACCGTACCGGAAAATTGCTGTCCGAGCGGGTTCCCGATAGCGATTACCTTTTCGCCCGTACGCAGCTGTGAAGAGTCACCGAAGCTCGCCACTTTTTTGACGTTCTTGCTGCTGATTTCCAGAACAGCCAAATCTGTTATGGTATCGCTGCCGACAAGCTTGGCCGTCTCCGTTTCTCCGTTGTATAACGTGACAGTCAGCTTATTCGCGCCTTCAACGACATGGTTGTTTGTAATGATATACGCTTTATTGCTGTCTTTTTTGAAAATCACGCCTGACCCGGTTCCGCTTTCACTTTCTGAGCTGGAACCGCCTCCCGTGCCGAATGTGTTATTTTGAGAGGTTTGGATATTGGAGATGCCGACAATCGTCGGCTCTAAATCCTCTACCATATCAGCGACGTTTGAAGCGTTCGTAATCGGTGTCGTTGTAAAATTATCTGACTGCACCTGTTTATTTGCGGAAACGGTCTCGGTCTGATCATGGTCTGATGGCAGATAAGGCGCGATGCCGAGCATCAGGCCCCCGCCGATAATTCCGCCTAAAATCGGGCTCAGCCATGCGGCTCTCCGTTTTTTTTCTTTTTTCACAGCCGTTTCTTTCTTTTCCATTTCTATAGCAGAAGCCGTTTCTTGCCGCCCCGTTCCATACGAAACAGGCGCGTCAAGCAATTCCTGTTCAGGATGTTCAATCAGCTTCCGGTTTTCTGAATTCTGATGTTCTGTATGTGAAGATTCTGTCTGATGTTGATCATTCTGGTCATCACGTCGATAATCCATCTTCTTACACTCCTTCAAACGTTTTTCATTTATCGTTACATTTTCATCGCATGTACAAGTTCAATTGTCCCAATAATGAGGAGAAAAGCAAAGCACCAAAATAGAATATGTTTGATCATCCTGCATCTTCCTCGCTCTTTTTCTCTTCCTTTCTTCCCTTATACATATCATAAACAAACATTGTGGGATAAAAATGAAAAGAATATGTGAAATTATGAAAATTGCCTGCCATATGTTAAAACTAGTTTATAATGACGTTGAAAGGATGTGAAGAGCCTTGTCATACACCATTTATCTAGTTGAAGATGAGGATAATCTGAATGAACTGCTGACGAAGTATTTAGAGAATGAAGGCTGGAACATTACATCTTTTACGAAAGGTGAAGACGCCAGAAAGAAAATGACGCCGTCTCCTCACCTTTGGATTCTCGATATCATGCTGCCGGATACTGACGGCTATACATTAATAAAAGAAATCAAAGAGAAAGACCCTGACGTGCCGGTCATTTTTATTTCTGCCCGGGACGCAGATATTGACAGAGTGCTTGGCTTAGAGCTTGGCAGCAATGACTATATTTCAAAGCCATTTCTGCCGCGGGAGCTGATTATACGTGTGCAAAAGCTTCTTCAGCTCGTCTATAAAGAAGCCCCGCCTGTACAAAAAAATGAGATCGCTGTTTCCTCTTACCGTGTCGCTGAAGACGCCCGCGAGGTTTATGATGAAAACGGCAATATCATCAATTTGACGTCGAAGGAATTTGATCTGCTGCTCTTATTTATCCATCATAAAGGACATCCATACTCTCGTGAGGATATTCTCGTAAAAGTGTGGGGGCATGACTACTTTGGAACAGATCGGGTCGTCGATGATCTCGTCCGGAGACTGCGCAAAAAGATGCCAGAATTGAAGGTTGAAACGATTTACGGGTTCGGCTACAGGATGATGTCATCATGAAAAACAAGCCGCTCGCGTTTCAAATATGGGTTGTCATATCCGGCATCCTGTTAGCGATTTCCATTTTGCTGCTAGTGTTATTTTCAAACACGCTGCGCGATTTCTTTACCAATGAAACGTATACGACGATTGAAAATGAGCAGCATGTTCTGACGGAGTACCGCCTGCCGGGTTCAATTGAAAGGCGCTATTACAGCGAGGAAGCTACGGCGCCTACAACTGTCCGCTCCGTACAGCACGTGCTCCTGCCTGAAAATGAAGCTGCTTCTTCTGACAGGGATTTGAGCATTCTGTCGTCTTCATTTATCCATAAGGTGTACAAGCTGGCTGATAAGCAGGATGCCAAAAAGAAACGGTACAGCGCCGACGTCAATGGAGAGAAAGTGTTTTTTGTCATTAAAAAGGGGCTTTCTGTCAATGGACAACCTGCTATGATGCTCTCCTACGCGCTTGATTCATATCGGGACGATTTGGCCTATACGCTATTCAAACAGCTTCTGTTTATTATAGCTGTTGTCATTTTATTAAGCTGGATCCCGGCCATTTGGCTTGCAAAATATTTATCAAGGCCTCTCGTGTCATTTGAAAAGCACGTCAAACGAATTTCCGAACAGGATTGGGATGACCCAGTGAAAGTGGATCGGAAAGATGAGATCGGCAAATTGGGTAATACCATCGAAGAAATGCGTCAAAAGCTTGTGCAAAAAGATGAAACAGAAAGAACCCTATTGCAAAATATTTCTCACGATCTAAAAACGCCGGTCATGGTCATCAGAGGATATACGCAATCGATTAAAGACGGGATTTTTCCAAAAGGAGATCTTGAAAATACAGTAGATGTCATTGAAGGCGAAGCCCTTAAGCTGGAGAAAAAAATAAAGGATTTATTATATTTAACGAAGCTGGATTATTTAGCGAAGCAAAAAGTGCAGCACGACACGTTCAGTATTGTGGAAGTGACAGAGGAAGTCATCGAAAGACTGAAGTGGGCACGGAAAGAATTATCGTGGGAAATTGATGTAGAAGAAGACATTCTGATGCCGGGTGATCCTGAGCAATGGAACAAGCTACTCGAGAATATTCTGGAAAATCAAATCCGCTATGCTGCGACAAAGATAGAAATCAGCATGAAACAAGATGATCGGAATATCATGATCACCATTAGAAATGACGGACCGCATATTGAAGATGAGATGCTATCCAGCCTCTATGAGCCTTTTAATAAAGGGAAGAAAGGCGAATTCGGCATTGGTCTCAGCATCGTAAAACGAATTTTAACTCTTCATAAGGCGTCTATCTCAATTGAAAATGACAAAACGGGTGTAACATACCGCATAGCAGTGCCAAAATAGACTGTAGAGTTTTTGCAGTCTATTTTTTTATGTGAAAGAATAGCCGTTAAAGTCTCTGTAATTTGTTTTAAGCGGCTGTTTGCATTGATGAACCCATTTTTTCTCTGACAAGGTCTGCTTCGGATACTTGACTTTCTCCACTTTGATTCCTCTGTTTCGCAAGCGGCTGATCATTTCGTCCAATTCTCTCATTCTAGATTCACCCTTTCGCTTGAGCTTTGACCGTTCGGTCATCTCAATTTATAATATAAATAATACATGATAAAAAAACAAGTTACAATAAGGTTAATTTTATAACAGAAGGTGTGACTATATGGTCATATCCTATGCAGGCCTCCGGGCTCCGAAAGGGTGGAACCATTGAAGGAAAAAGAAAAGCTGATTATTGAAACAGCCTTAAAACTATTTGCCCAAAAAGGATACAACTCAACATCAGTTCAGGAAATCGCAAAAGAATGCAAAATATCAAAAGGCGCTTTTTATATTTATTTTCCTTCGAAAGAAGCGCTTCTTCTGTCTATGCTGAACTACTATTATGATAAAACGTTTACCCGAATTTTAAATATTAAAACGAAGGGCGACAGCCCCAGAACGGCTTACCGGAAACAGCTGACCGTGCTCTATGAAAATATCCTTGAACACAAGGATTTTATCAGCATGCAGATGAAGGAAGGCTCTCTGCCTTACACAGAGGAAGTGGAACAATGCGCAAAAAAAATCCGCCAGTCCTCTCTTCAATTTCATATCGACAGCCTGCTGAACATTTATGGAAAAAAAGCGGAACCATATACTGCAGAGCTTTGTTTTTTAATAGAGGGCATCAGCCAGATTTACCTGGAAAGCATGATTTTGCTCGGCTACACTGTGAAGCCGGACCAATTAGCTGATCTCATTATGAATCGAATTGATGATATGGTAAAAGGCATGTCTGAACGGAATGATAAGCCTTTCATTACATTGGAAGAGGCAAGCTCTTTATTTGGGCCTCTTTCGCATGGACAGCCTGACCCGCTGACTGAATCCATTGTGAAAAGCCTTCGTGACAAAATTAACCGCTTAAACACAAACTCCTCTCTTGAATTATCGGAGAGCCTGGACATACTTGAAGCAGAAATGAAGAAAAAAACACCGAAGCTGGCAATCATAAAAGGAATGATCCATAATCTGACGGAGTCTGAAGCGCTCGCAAAAGATGCGGAGCAGCTTAAATATCTATTAAAACAGCAATATATTTAGAAGAACGGCTGCTTAAAAAGCAGCCGTTTTTTCTTTCTATTACGCCTTTGGTTTTACCATATCTTCCGGCTTAACCATTTCGTTAAATTGCTCCTCTGTCAGCAATTCAAGCTTCAAAGCCGCTTCTTTCAGCGTTAATCCCTCTTTGTGAGCAAGCTTGGCGATTTTCGCCGCGTTTTCATATCCGATATGCGGGTTCAGCGCCGTAACAAGCATTAATGAATTTGACAGGTTTTCCTGAATGGTTTCTTTGTTAGGCTCAATACCGACAGCACATTTATCATGGAAGGAATTCATGCCGTCACTCAGCAGCTGTACAGACTGCAGGAAGTTGTAAATAATCACAGGCTTAAACACGTTCAGTTCAAAATTCCCCTGACTCGCCGCAAAGCCGATTGTCGCATCATTCCCCATGATTTGCGCTGCGATCATTGTTAATGCTTCACTTTGTGTCGGATTGACTTTACCAGGCATGATGGAGCTGCCCGGCTCATTTTCAGGGATGACAATTTCCCCGATGCCGCAGCGAGGCCCGCTTGCAAGCCATCTGACATCATTCGCGATTTTCATTAAATCAGCCGCAAGCGCTTTTAATGCACCATGCGCATAAGTGATTTCGTCATGGCTTGTCAGCGCGTGGAATTTATTCGGCGAGCTGCTGAACGTTTGGCCGGTCAGTTTTGTGATCTCTTCTGAAACAAGCTCTCCAAACTCTGGATGGGCATTGATTCCCGTTCCGACAGCCGTACCACCGATTGCAAGCGCACGCATTTTATCTGTCGCTTCTAAAATCATTTCCTTCGAACGGTCCAGCATGTACACCCATCCGCTGATTTCCTGTCCGAGCGTCAGTGGCGTAGCATCCTGAAGGTGCGTGCGTCCGATTTTAACAATATCGCTGTATGCTTTCGCTTTTTCATCCAGTGTATTGCGAAGCTGGTCAAGCGCCGGCACAAGCTGCTCATAAACAGCCAATACAGCGGCAACATGCATCGCAGTCGGGAATGTGTCGTTGGAGCTTTGGCTGCGGTTCACGTCGTCATTTGGATGAATCGTTTTGTCAGAGTTCTTTTCTTTTAATAAAGCAGTCGCGCGGTTGGCTACCACTTCGTTCATGTTCATGTTGCTTTGTGTGCCGCTTCCGGTCTGCCATACGACAAGCGGGAAGTTGTCATCGTATTTGCCTTTGAGCACATCATCACAAACTGCTGCAATCGCTTCTGCTTTTTCCGCGTCCAGATTGCCGAGGCGCTTATTGGCAAGCGCTGTGCTTCGTTTTAATATTGCAAACGCCTTCACAACACGCATCGGCATTTTTTCAGAACCGATCTTAAAGTTCTCTTTGCTTCGCTGTGTTTGGGCGCCCCAAAATTTATCAGCAGGAACTTTTACTTCTCCCATGGTGTCTCGTTCAATTCTGTATTCCATTTATGTATCCCTCCATAACGGTTGCTTCATTAGATCATAATTCGCCAGTGATATAAAAAATCCTTTTTATTTTTCGATCTTGGCAGATTTTAATTTTAATTCAAGATATACGCGGGAATCCTTTGAATATTTGTACTTTGGATTCGTCCTGCCGTACTCCTTTGATGTATAGGAGACATCATAATGCTTTTCAAATGATCTGATGAGCTGTTCGATTTCTTCTTGTTTTCCTGCTAGCCTTACCTGTGCCACTTCATATCCTCCGCTTTCATAAAAAACTTCTGCCATGAAATACTGTAACACAGTATATCATTTTTTTAACAGGAAAAGATAACCTCTACTAAGGTTTTGGATAAGAGGTGACCTCATTGGAACAAACAGAATTCAAAGAATATATACACGATAATTTAGCACTGGTGCTTCCAAAATTAAAAGAAAACGATGATCTCGTAAAAAACAAAAAAATGCTCTCCAACGGGCTTGTTTTTTACTTTCTCTATTTTAGTGAACTGAATGACCAGAAGAAGGTTTCAGAATCGATTAAAACCTTACTCAAGGATCAGGATACGCTCACGCTTGACCAAGTCAAAAAACGCCTTGACCAGCTTGACGCAAGTCCCGTTGAAACCGCGGAAAAAACGGTCGAGTCCATTCTCAACGGCAATTGCGCTGTGTTTGTCAACGGATTGGACAAAGTCTATATTCTGTCTACAGAAAAGAAAAAAACAAGAAGCCTGCAAGAGCCGACAACTGAAAAAGTGGTTCGCGGCCCAAAGGTTGCGTTTGTAGAGGATATCGATACAAATCTCGCTCTGATCAGACAAAGAACCTCTCATCCGAAATTGATCACCAAAAAAATCATGATCGGCGAAAACAAGCTGAAGCCTGCAGCCATTATGTACATTGAAGGCAAAGCAAAAAAGTCCGTCATAAAAGAAGTGAAAGCACGGCTTGAAAATATCCAGCTGGAGGATATCCAGGACAGCGGAACGCTCGAGGAGCTCATTGAAGATAATAAATATTCACCATTTCCACAGATTCAAAATACGGAAAGACCTGACAAGGTATCGTCAGCCCTGTTTAACGGCCGTGTGGCCATTTTGGTCGACAGTTCACCATTTGTGCTGCTGGTGCCGGTTTCTCTCGGGATCCTGATGCAGTCTCCGGATGACTACTATGAACGCTGGATTTCAGCATCTCTTATCCGGTCGCTGCGCTTTGCTTCTATCTTCATCACCTTGTTTTTGTCATCGATTTATATTGCACTCGTTTCCTTCCATCAAGGGCTGCTGCCGACCGCGCTTGCCGTCACGATTTCGGCAAACAGGGAAAACGTGCCGTTCCCGCCAATATTTGAAGCCCTGCTGATGGAAGTAACCATCGAGCTGCTGAGAGAAGCCGGACTGCGTCTTCCCAATCCGCTCGGACAGACGATCGGCCTCGTCGGGGGCGTAGTGATTGGACAGGCAGCGGTAGAAGCGAATCTCGTCAGTTCGATTATGGTCATTGTCGTCAGTGTCATTGCCCTGGCATCCTTTACCGTTCCCCAATACGGAATGGGGCTGTCTTTCCGGGTGCTGCGTTTTATTTCAATGTTTTCTGCAGCTATTCTAGGGCTGTATGGAATTATTTTATTTATGCTTGTCGTTTATACGCACTTAACGAGACAAACGAGCTTTGGGTCTCCGTATTTTTCGCCAAACGGTTTCTTCAGCCTGAAAAATAAGGATGACTCCATTATCCGTCTCCCCATTAAAAACAAACCAAAAGAGGCGAATAATCCAAATGAGCCAAAAACAGACTCCACTAAAACTTAATACCTTTCAAGGTATTTCTATTGTTGCGAATACAATGCTTGGGGCCGGTCTTTTAACATTGCCGAGAGCTCTGACCACTAAGGCTAATACGCCTGACGGCTGGATCACGCTGATATTAGAAGGTTTCATTTTTATTTTCTTCATTTATTTAAATACGCTCATTCAAAAAAAACATCAATACCCTTCACTCTTTGATTATTTGCAAGAAGGGTTGGGGAAATGGTTCGGCAGCTTGATCGGCCTGTTGATCTCCTGCTATTTCCTCGGCGTTGCCAGCTTCGAGACTCGGGCGATGGCTGAAATGGTGAAGTTTTTCCTGCTGGAGAGAACGCCAATTCAGATCATTATTTTAACGTTTATTTGCTGCGGTATTTATTTAATGATTGGAGGGTTAAGTGATGTGTCGCGACTGTTTCCCTTTTACTTGACGGTTACGATCATTATTTTGCTGATTGTGTTCGGGATCAGTTTTAAAATTTTTGACATTAATAGTTTGCGCCCTGTTTTAGGCGAAGGCCTTGGACCCGTTGCAAACTCCCTTACTGTCGTTTCCATCTCTTTTTTAGGAATGGAAGTGATGCTGTTTCTTCCTGAACATATGAAGAATAAGAAATACACATTCAGATATGCATCTATAGGATTTTTGATTCCGATTATTTTATATATCCTTACGTATATTATCGTCGTCGGGGCTTTGACCGCTCCCGAGGTGAAAACGCTGATCTGGCCGACCATTTCTCTCTTTCAGTCCTTTGAGCTTAAAGGCATATTCATTGAAAGATTTGAATCATTTTTACTGGTCGTCTGGATTATCCAATTTTTCACAACGTTTGTCATTTACGGCTATTTTGCCGCTAACGGGCTAAAGAAGACGTTCGGATTATCAACTAAAAAAAGTATGGTGATCATCGGGATCATTGTCTATTATTTTTCTCTCTGGCCGGATGACGCTAACCAGGTCATGATGTACAGCGATTATCTCGGGTACATTTTCGTCTGCCTTTTTCTGCTTCCCTTCATTCTCTTTTTCATTGTCGCTCTCAAAAGGAGGATTACAGCAAAATGAAAACCCGGATTTTAAGTATATTTATATGCACCCTATTGCTGTCCGGATGCTGGGACAGCCAGAATATCGAGGAATTAAGCTTGGTGATCGGTGTTGGCTTAGACAAGCCGGATGATAAAAATTTAGAACTTACACAGCAGATTCTCGTACCGAAACAAATCAGCTCCAAGGAAGGCTCTTCATCTGACCCGACACAGCTTTCTATCACAAAGGGTGAAACTGTCCATCAAATGATGAGAACATCTGCGTTAAAGCATAACCCCACGTTTTCCCAGCATTTGCGTCTCATTCTGCTTTCCAAAAGCGTAATTGCGGATCAGATCGGAATTGACGCGATCATTAACCAGTTTGTCAGAGACAACGGGACAAGGAGAAGTTCGTACGTTTTTGTCACCGATGGCAAAACTAAGGATATCTTTAAAATGAATGATCAAGGCGAGCCCGCATCCAATGTGATTTATGATCTGACAGAGAATAATACGGTGACGATCAGAATGATGCAGCCTGTTACACTGGGGGAAATCTCAGAACACTTGACCTCTGACGATTCGTTCCTCATCCCTCATGTCGGTGAGGAAAACGGCAAACTCGTGATAAACGGTGCTTCCGTCATCAAAGACAAAATATGGACTAGGGATCTCACCCCGATTGAGGTTCAAAACATCAACTTATTTACAGGCACTGTCGAAGGTGGCGTTATTGACTTGAAGCGCGACGGCCATCTCTTTTCTTATGAAGTGTATTCAAGCAATCGAAAGATCAAGACGGCCTACAAGGACGGAAAATTCAAATTCACCGTCACACGCAATATTGAAGGTCGTCTATCTGAGGACTGGAATCCCAATGAAGATTCGTTTAAGGATTCATATATCAAAGATATTGAAAGGACAGTAGAAAAACGATTACACAAAACAGTAACCGCTTTTATTACAGAGAGGCTGCAGAAGGAAATCAAAGCGGATGTGACCGGGTTAGGAAACCAAGTCAGAATCCATTATCCTCGGAAATGGAAAAAGATTTCAAGAAAATGGGATGATGAGTATTTCAGCAAAGCGGAAATAGATTACAGAGTCAATGTCGTTGTCAGAGACTTCGGGACGAAAGGCGCAAACAAATAGTGAACGCCTATTTTACGAGGTGATTCCGATGTGCGTACACCGCTGCCTGGGTTCGGTCACTGACATCCAGTTTTGATAAAATATTTGTGATATGGGTTTTCACTGTTTTAATGGTGATAAACAGTTCTTCGCCTATTTCTTTATTTGTTTTTCCTTCTGCGATCAGGCAAAGAATTTCGAGCTCCCGTTTCGTAAGTGATTCATGCGGGAGCGCGTGTTCACCTGAGTGGCGCAGCCGGGATAACACTTTACCCGCCACTTTTGATTCAAGTTTTGGCTCTCCCTTGTTTGCGGCGCGGATGGCATCGGCGATTTCCGCCGCTTTTGAGGTTTTCAATAGATAGCTGAGCGCGCCAGCTTCAATGACTGGATATACTTTGTCATCATCAATGAAGCTTGTGAGCACAATAATTTTCGGGTCGGGAAGTTCCCGGCAAATTTGCTTTGTGGCTTCAATGCCATCCATGCCCTCCATGACAAGATCCATTAAAATCACATCAGGCGACAGCTCGGCAGCAAGCCGTACGCCTTCTCTGCCGTCAGATGCTTCGCCGATGACTTCAATGTCGGGCTGCGCCTCCAAAAAAGCCGCGAGTCCCATTCTTACCATTTCATGATCATCAATCAATAATACTCGAATCACGTTCGTTCTCTCCTTTTTCTTCCGGGAAAATCGGAACCTTCACTTCGATTTGTGTGCCTTTTCCTTCTACTGATATCACTTCGGCGACTCCGCCGATTTCGCTTGCACGTTCTTTCATAGAGTTCAAGCCGTATGAAGATGCTTTTACCTGATCCATTTTAAATCCTTTTCCATTATCTATCACCTTCAGCCGGAGCTGATTGTTCTTTATGCCCAGAATCACTGATACTTTTGAGGCTTTTGAATGTCTAAATACGTTTGAAAGGGCCTCCTGGACGATTCTGAACAAATGATCTTCAACACCTTTGGATATCGCTGTTTCTTGAATATCCCAATCGATATCAAGCGGCTGTTTCTTCCGGAACTCGTCCAAAAGCTCCGTAAGCCCCTCCTTCAGCCCTTTTCCTTCAAGAGTAACAGGCCTTAAATGGAGCAGCAGCGCCCTCATTTCATTTTGGGCTTCACCTGCCATATGCTCGACCATCTTGATCCGCTTGACTGTTTTATCATCAGCATCCTTCACGTGTTCCAGCACAGCTGATGTCATCATTGATATGGCAAAAAGCTGCTGGCTGACTGCATCATGCAGATCTCTTGCCAATCGCTGCCGTTCTTCTGATATGACCGATTTCTTCATTTGCGCCTGCCACTCTGCACGTTCATTGGAAAGTTTCTGCAGGGAAGCGACTTGGAGCTCCACGCGCTTCGCCATTTCGTTCAGCTGATCGGCGGCCAGGCCAATCTCATCATCTCCAAGCGGCGGTATCCGATAAGCGAAATTGCCGTTTTCAAAGGTTAATATTGATTCGACCAATGTATCAACCCTTGTCTTCAGCCGGTTGCCGTACATATACCCTGATGCAAAGCCGACCGTCACGCTGATCAGCAGCAATATTAGGATAAACGGAATTCCGAACCAGCTTGACGACAGCAAAACAAGCGGATCAAGCCGATAGTAAAACATCATAAAAGAAATCAAGCAGGCAAAAAGCAGCAGGCTGATTCCCGTTGTCATGCGGATGGCGCGCCACTGGAGGCTCACAAGTAGTTTATTTCTCATACGTACTTCACATCCACATCACCGATAAATAAGGAAACGGACACTTTGACCCGGCGCTTTGACTCGCTGAAATCAGATGACGCGGCATATACCTTCGTGCTTAATCCGCTTTTCTTTGTGCCGATCAGATTGATATCCCCAATAAAAACAGCCGAGCTGACAGCTACTTCAAGGTCTGATGGCACATAAATATCCACGTTTCCAATGACTCCGCTTATGACGATCGTACTTTCTCCCTCGGGAATCATCGCTTTAGACAAATCGATTTTGATGTCACCGATAAAACCAGAGATATTTAAATCATTCAGGTCAAACGGCTGCTTCATCATTTGCAGCTCTCCGATAAAAAAGCTGCGCATGTCGGGATGTTTGACATCTTTTGGCGGCTCATGCTGTTCTTTTTTATTGAGGTTGACCCGTTTCTCATTCGGTTCAAATACCGGCTTCCCTTTCACAAGCCTGTAGCCGGCGTAAATCAGAAATGCGGCAAACGCGTAGCCGAATAAATTAAAGGTGATGCTGAAGAGGTTTTTCAAAAATAAAAACGCGGCAAAGATGTACATGACGGAGCCAAGCCAATCACGGGAATATTTTTTTAAGAAATAGCCGGCAATCAGAAAAAAGAGCGGCCAAAACAGCAGATCGCCTATTCCGATAATTTGCAAAAACATACTGATGCCGAATAAAGCAATGATAAATCCAAGAAGCTGTTTTTTTGTCATTCCTGGTGTCCGCCTCCTTTCTTCTGCCTGGTGCTACCGTATCACCAGATCCCCGCTGTCTGTTTTGATTTCGATTGGATGCCGGCCGCTTCCTTGCGAGCCTGTGAGGTGATGCTGTTCTTTATGTGCTGTATCAGCAAATGAATACGATGAACTGACGTCGCCGCTCGCTGATTTCGCATCGACTGTAAAGCTGCCGTTTTGGGGAAGGGTCAGATCCGCATCGCCGCTTGTCAGCATGACAGATACATGGCCGGTTACCTTTTTCAGTGAAGCCTCAAGATCTCCTGAAGTCATTTTTATTTCAAGAGAGCCTGATACATCAGCCAGGTCAGCGTCTCCTGAAGCGATATCAAGGCCGGCCGTTTTGGAGACGGTATTTGAAATGGTGACATCTCCCGATGACCCCTTCACGTTCAGGTCTTGAAGGCGGACATCCGTCACACTTATATTTCCGCTCGCAGATATTGCGTGCAGCCCGGAAATCGCAAGATGATCATTCCCGTCTACAGATACGTCGCCGCTCGAGGTTCGCACCGTCAGGTCACCTTTATAATCATAAGGAACGCGGACGACAAGGGAAGAATCGTTAAATCCATTCAAAAATTGAAATTCTTTTTCCTTTGCGGTCAGCTCCAGTTTTCTTCTGTTTTCAGTAACAAATAACTTTCCAGAGTCTCCAGAGATGCCTGCCGATATGTCATTTCGTTCTTCCGCTATGATCCGGACATTCTTGTGATCCGACTCAATGACTACGCTGTCAATGTCCCGCGGTGATGCACTGGCTGACTCGGCTTCTGTGCCGTTTATGAAACCCAAGCCTGCTGCAAAAACATCTTTTACAATGACGGCAAACAATATGAGAATACCGGCAATGATCAGCAGTCTGCCCAGCATTTTTTTCATTTCATTTCATCCTTCTCATTCATTCTATTATAAAGGAAAAGCCTGTGAATTGATACGTGCGGAAGGGAAGGACTTGACCGCAAATCCTTCCCCGTTCTGCTTATTCATTTGCTGCTTGTGATGCCTTATCTGATTTTTGCAGCGAAAGCGCCCGCATTTTTTCAATCTCCGCTTCCACATCGTCTGCGAATTCTTTGCGTGTGAGTTCTGTGCCGGCTTCCGCTGACTTTGAATAATTTGCTCGGATTTCCATTTCCTCAATACGGTTTTCAATACGCAAAAACTCACGATATGCGCTTTCGCTGTCAATTTTGTCAAATGTCGTATTCATATGCTCTTTTGCTTTCGCCGCATTTGCCCGCGCAATCAGCGCCTGTTTTTTATCCTTTACGTCCTGAAGTTTTGTCTCAAGTGCAGCCAGCTGTTCTTTCAGCTCTGCAAGCTGACTGTTCGCTTGTTCATAGGACGCTTTATGCTCAGCAGCCTTTCCTTCTAAATACTTCATTTCAGTCAGCGCCTTTTTCGCCAGTTCTTCTTCACCTGCGTCAAAGGCTAGCTGTGCCTGTTTTTTGCGTTTTCCTGCCACTTCAGCTGCTTCTTCATATTGTTTCTTAAATTGATAGGCAATCGTATGCTGTTTTACAATCGTTTGTTTTGCTTTTGCTATGTCGCTTTCCATATCGCGTACATATTGATTCAGCATCACCTTTGGGTTCTCCATTTTATCAAGCCCTTCATGAACTGACGCAACAAACATGTCTCTGATTCTTTTTAATACCATACCTGATTCCTCCTCATATCCTGTTATTATTTTTTCTTCAAAAATTCTTCCCATTCATCATCAAAGTGAGATTGGTAGCCAGTTGAAGCCGGTTCAGGGTCAAAAGATGACACACCGTTATCAGCTGATCCGTTTTTCATCAGCTTCCAGCCGTAATACACCATAGCGGCCGCAAGCGCGATCCCGACGATAAACGGAAGTGAGCAGATAAGCATGATCGCTCCGATACCGCCCAAGATGACTCCTGTGATGGCTTTTCCTGCAGCAAACCTTTTGATTCCTGCGTATGTCATCAAGCCCCCGATGGCGAGCGGGATGATAAAGCTGAAGCTTCCTCCTCCAAAAAAGACGGAGATTCCAAATATAATTAATAAGAATCCGCCTATCGTTTTTTTGTTTATCTTCATGCAGATCCTCCTTTCGTTTTCCTTGTCTTCATCTTAAACAAATTGGCATTTGTGCAAAACGAATCAGAGATTGATTTTGATATAAGACCGGAGTCGTATCTTGCACCAGACCCATCGGCACAAAAAAACGCCATGCACGAGGCATGGCGTTTCAAAACCCTTTATAGATGAACACTCGCTTCCCTTTCTTTGATCAGGTCTGACCGTTCTGCTTTGGCCAGCTTTGTAAACAGCAAAATTCCGATACCCGCAATAATTTCGACAATCCCTCCGGCAGCGATCACCTTCCCTGAACCAAAAGCGTTTGCCGCATACCCGCAAATGACAGCTCCGGCAGGGATGGAAATATTTGAGATCATGTGTATAACAGCGTAGACCTGAGGCTGATCCTCACTATCCACAGATGTCTGGATAATCGTGTACTCAGGAACATTAACAGCACTGACTGCGGCGCCAAAGGTAAACGCAGCGAGAAAGACGAGCGGCAAAAAGGTGTTCATCCCGGTAACAAAGAAAGCGAATCCTTCAATAATGCCGGCAGTTACGAATAACAGGCCGTACCTGTTTACTTTGACTTTCGCCAACACAAATCCCAGTAAAAACGCGCCTGCGGCGGTGGTGGCCTTTAAAAGCGAGTAAACGATCGGCTGACCGTTTAAATCTTCCGCAACGTAAACGGCTGAGAGTGCCTCCCAAGGGGCAGCCGCGAAATTCATGAAGATACAATAAATGGCGAGCGGATATAAAATCTGGTGTTTTCTCACAAGCATAAAACCGCGTTTCAGCCTGCCGATATATGTGCCTCTTTGCGTAACGGCAGCAGACTCTGATTGAGATTCAACCGCAGTATACTTAATAAAAAGAACCAGAAATCCAGACACCAAATAAAGTATAAGTGCGATAAGCATCGTATAAGAAGGGCTGATAAATGTAAGAAAAGCGCCGCATAACGTGACAGCTCCAAGCCGGACAATTTGAGCGGAGGATTGCAGCACAGCGTTTGCTTTTTGAATACCCTGTTCATTAACGATTTGGGGAATTAATGCTATGGAGGCGGGATTGTAGGCAGCACCCGTAGCAGAATGCACAATCATAAGCGTCATGACAAACCATAACGGAGAAAAGCCCGCAAAATGACAAAGAGGGATAATTAAGACAATCGCTGCCCTTGTCAGATCTGAAAAGTACATCCAAAATTTCAGCGTGTTCTGTTTCATGAACGGACCGGTCACAGGCGCCAGCACAGCTTCCGGCAAAAAGGTGACAGCAATCAATAAAGCAGTGCCGATCGCACCCTTACCGTCATAAATTAAAAACCATAGTATCGAATTGAATGCGAACATATCGCCGGATATCTTGACTATTCTTGAGAAAAAAAGATAATTGAAATTTCTCTTCCAGATGCTATCACTTTCAATTAATTTCACCATCCATCAGAGCCCCCCACTGCCTATTTTTTACATCTATTTGTTACAATATCTCATTTTCTTATTTTTCAGTCAATAATTCATATGGTTCATTTTTTGTCGTAAAATGGGAGATTGACAGAATGAAAAACAAAAAAGCCGGCATGCAGGGAACACGCCGGCTTTTGTTTTCCTTTTTTATGATTCGCTGCTGTTTTTGTCCCGAAACACTATAGCACTTCTTTCATATTCTACATCGCCAATGCCGCTTCTCACATTCACAACCCGTGCAGCAGCAAAGAAATAGTCGGACAGACGATTGAGATAACGCAGCACTGTTTCATGAATCTCCTCCGATTTCATCAGCGCCACCACTCGGCGTTCCGCCCGCCTTGTAATGGTGCGCGCTGCATGGAGAAGCGATGCGCCCCTTGATCCGCCCGGAAGAATAAATTTCTTCAGTTCTGGCGCTTCTGCCGTATAGGCATCAATGCGCGTTTCTAAAAAGGAAACGGATTCTTCCGTTAATGTATAGTCTTTTCTTTCTGTGACGATTGCCAGATCGCCTCCGCAGTCAAACAGCTCATGCTGGATGGTCAGCAGCTCGGCTGTCAGATCTTCAAAGCCGGGCTGCCTGGAAAGCTCTGCTAAAGCAAGCCCGACAAAGCTGTTCAGTTCATCAATCGTGCCGTAGCTTTCGACGCGGAGGCTGTCCTTGTCTGTTCTGCCTCCGACTAAGCTCGTTTGTCCCTTATCGCCTGTTTTTGTATATAATTTCATACATATGTCTCCTTTACAGACTTATTCAAACACCTTTGCAGCCTCTTTTACGCATTCAGCAATTCCTGACTGTATCAATTGGTTCATCTGCTTTTCTGTATGTCCAGATTGAGTAGTTTGCGTCGCGGCGACAAGAATATCACCCTCTGCCCGTCCGTCTCCCAGCACTTTCGTCCGCTCTGCTTCGGCAGCCATAAGAGCCTTAACAAAGAATTGATCTGCCGCATAGCCATTGATCAAAATCCATATCGAAAAGCCGGCCATGACGCATATCGTAATAGATAGCTCGCCCTCTTCATACGTCCGATGCACGAAACGGTCAAGCCTTCGAGGAGAAGCCATCGCACAAGTTTCCGGCAGATGAAAACCGTTTTCTGACAGATAAACTGTAAGCCCTTCTACAGGATCTGTCTGAACCGGCAGCCATTTATGTATCAGTGTCCTGCTCCATGAAAATCCTGCACCGACAGGCGCTGAAGACAATGTACGAAGCGGGATTTCTGTTTGCAGAAGAATGTCATCTTGTTCCGCTTGGAGCAAAGCTTCAAATGGGATAGGCTGCTTCTTTAAGCTGTCTTTTTCAGGCTGAATTGCAATCATCGGTTTAGGTGAGCTGTGATGGGCCAAGGTGGTGACATCCGTATCGTACACCGCTTTTATGTGATGTTCTGTGACTGCATATTCCGGTTTTTGCTTAGACCCCGCTGTACCGTTTTTCATAAACAAGAATTCGTCACAGTACAGGCTAGCGGTGTTCAGGTCATGAAAAACGCTGACAGCCGCCAATCCGCTTTCTCTTGTCAGGCGTTTGATGAGATCAAGCAGTTCCTTTTGATAAGCCAAATCGAGAAAATTTGTAGGCTCGTCTAGAAATAAAATACGCGGCTGCTGCGCCAAAGCTTGGGCCAAATATACCCGCTGCTGTTCTCCTCCGCTAAGATCACGGATCGATTTTTCCGCAAAAGCAGCCACTCCAGTTTGCTCCATTACTTCCCGTACAATGGCTTCATCCTTTTCAGTCTGCTGTCTAAACAGTCCTGTTTGGAATGGATATCTCCCAACGGCTACTGTTTCTTTGACGGTGAAGGTAAAGGCTTGATCCGTTTTTTGCGGGAGGACGGCCATGATTCGCGCCAGTTCCTTCGGTTTATAGTCCGCAAGCGGTTTGCCTTCCAAATAAACGCTCCCTTCCTTGGCGGGCAGCGTACCTGTGAGCAAGTGCAAAAGCGTGGTTTTTCCGCTTCCATTAGGACCGAGAATTCCGAGAAATTCACCCTTCTCCACTGTTAAACTGACATGATTGATCAAACAGCTGTCTGCGTATCCTCCTGACAGCCCTTCTGCCTTCATCATAAGCTTCTCCCTCCGCGGTGCTGGCGAATTAAAATAAGAGCGAAAACAGGCGCCCCTGTCAAAGACGTAATAATCCCAATCGGCAGTTCAATCGGCTCAATAATCGTTCTGGAAAGCAAATCGGCCAAAACGAGAAAACCCGCTCCTAGCAAGGCTGACAGCGGCAGTAAATGCCGATGGTCAGTCCCCCACAAAAGCCGGGTGATATGCGGAATCACAAGGCCGACAAAGCCGATCGTGCCAGATACAGCCACAGCGCTTCCCGTCAAAAGAGAGCCGGCAATCAAAATCAGCATTTTTTTCTGCTGAACGCTGACTCCGAGAAGCTTTGCTTTGTCTTCTCCATATGTCATTACGTTCAGCTCTCTTCCGTTTATGATCAGTAAAATGGTTCCTAAAAGAAAAAACGGGAGAAACAGCACAACATAGCTCCAGCCTCTCATTGAGACGCTGCCAAGCAGCCAATGCACAATCGGAAGCAGGTTGTCGCCTGTCAGGGCAATGATAAGAGAAATAAATGCGCCCAAAAATGAGTTGATGATGACACCGGTCAAAATGAGGGTGGCAACAGACATCGATGCGTGAACGAGGCGGCTGAAGGAAAGGACCGCCGCCATCGTGACAAGTGCCGCGGCTACACTCATAACCGGGAGTGTAAACCCTCCAAGGACGGGAAGCTGCAGGCTAAAGAATAGGGTCACAACCGCCCCCACTGATGCACCGGATGAAACACCGAGCGTGTAGGGATCCGCAAGCGGATTTTTCAACAGCCCCTGAAAAGCGGCCCCTGCGATAGAAAGAGCCGCCCCCACTAGGGCGGCCAGCACAACTCTTGGCAGTCTGATATTCATCATGATATTGGTGTACATTGGATCATCAGAGCCGATAGAGCCGCCGAAGCCTTCATGCCAAAAGACACGAAAGATAGCAGGGACAGGAATTTGCAGGCTGCCGCAAGAAATTCCTAAGATGATGCTCACGGCTAAAAATGAGAAACCGATGATATATGCAGCAAAACGATTATTCCTTAAACGTATCCGGGTAAATGCTTTCCGCAAGTTCTTCGACCCCTTCGATCAGACGGGGGCCGGAACGTGTCACAAGATCAGGATCCACATCATACACGCGATGATGTTTCACAGCATTGATTTCGCTCCAGCCATCGCGTTTTTCCACTGCTTTCGCTTTCACTCCGTCTGTTGTCACGATAGCATCAGGATTAAGTTTCACGATCGCCTCGTCTGTCATTTGCACCCAGCCTGTTTGGTCCGCTGCTGCGTTTTTAGCATGGATGACATTCAGCATTTCATTCATAAACGTGTCTTTTCCGGTTGTATAAATGTCAGGATCGGGAGAAACCTCGATAAATACGCTTTTCTCCTCGTCTTTTGATATGGTCTTCGCTTTTTCTTGAATATCCTGCAAATCTGATTTCATGCTTTTCACGAGCTGATCGGCTTTTTTCTCTGCCCCGGCAGCTTCTCCGATCATTTCGATTGATTTGTACACCTCGGAAAATGATTGTGCGTCATTGACAGTCAGCACGGTAATGCCCGCGTCCTTCAGCTGTTTGATGGCATCCGCTGAGGCTGACATGGAAGACTCATGGGCAAGAACGAGATCCGGCTTTAGAGAAACGACTTTCTCAACGTTTACATTCATGTCTCCGACCTTTTCCACCTTTTTGACTTCCTTTGGGTATGTATCATTTGTGGTGACGCCAACCACTTTGTCACCGAGGCCGAGAGCGTATGTAATTTCTGTGTTGCTCGGCATTAATGAAACAATCTTTTTCGGCTCCTTTTTGATTGTCACATCTTGCTTTGATGCATCATCAATAGTGACAGGAAACGCTTCTGACCCTTCAGTCTTTTCTTTTGCCTTAGAATCCTTCTGATCTGCATTGCCACAGCCTGCCAGCATAACAGCAGATAGCAGAAGCACAGTCCATATTCCAGCTCGTTTCTTCATAACCTTTCCCCCTAAATGAACTAAAAAAAGCATCCCTACGCGGTAAAGATGCTGTAAACAACACAAATAAGCCTATTGTTTACACATCATCTGTCCTCGCAGACTTCGTGCTGATCAAACAGGCAGGTATCCTGGCTCTTGGCGCTATGGCCAATTACAGTGGCGGGACCGCACCGGCTTTTACCGGTTTCCCTATTAAGCCGGCTGTTGTTCACGGACCGGCACCTGTTTGACATTCGTATCCTTTTTTCGGAGTAATTATACTATATGACTGACAGGCTTGTATATCGTCCTGAATGACTTTTCCCCCATATGATGCATGGAAGCAAAATCCTCGTAAACACTAAATTTGATCTTGTATACTTAATACCATCATCAATCAAAAGGAATGATTCTAATGGATTTACAGCTAAAAGACAAACTCGTCTTAATCACCGGCTCGACGTCCGGCATCGGGAAAGCCGCAGCAAAAAGCTTTCTGCAAGAGGGGGCGGCTGTCATTGTCAACGGACGCAAGCAGGAGACTGTTGACCGCACGGTAGAAGAGCTTTCTGCATATGGAATGGTGCATGGTGCGGCTGCCGATTTGTCAAAAACAGATGAAGCAGCTGCTTTTATTGAGAAAGTAAATAAAATCGGTGATATTGATATCCTTGTCAACAACCTTGGTTTCTTCGAGGTAAAAGACTTTGCCGATGTAACTGATGAAGAGTGGAATCAATATTTTGAAGTAAACGTGATGAGCGCGGTTCGGACAAGCCGTCACTTCCTTCCAAAAATGCTTGCCAAAAACAGCGGCCGCATTTTAAATATCGCAAGTGAAGCAGGCATCAAACCGCTTCCGACGATGATTCCATACTCCATGACAAAAACAGCGCTGATCAGCCTTTCAAGAGGGATGGCCGAAATGACGAAAGGCACAAATGTAACGGTCAACTCAGTGCTTCCGGGCCCTACTTGGACAGAAGGCGTCGCATCCTATATGGAAGGCGCCGCACAAGCTGCCGGCCAGGATACAGATACATTCATTAAAGACTATTTCAAAGTCAATGAGCCGACTTCTCTTATCCAGCGATACGCGACAGCAGAAGAAGTTGCTAAGACAATCGTATTCCTCGCGTCTGACGCTGCATCCGCCATCAACGGCACGGCGCAGCGTGTGGAAGGCGGCATTATCCGGTCTCTGTAATATGCAAAAAAACGCATCCGTGTGTCGGATGCGTTTTTTTATACGTCTCCACCGAAAGGAACCGGCTGGTATCCGCCTGTTTCCAGTTTTGCTGAAAACAATCCTCCCGCGTGAGGCTGCTCGTATCTCTCTTTTTCTGTCATTTTTTCTGTTGCCGTTGTAATGTAAAGGGTTTTTAAATCTCTGCCGCCGAACGCGCAGCACGTGACATATTTGGCCGGCACGCTGATTGAATTGATTTCTTTTTTCTGAAACGGGTCTATGTGAACCACGCGGCTGCCGCCAAACAGCGCCACCCACAGCATGCCATTTTGGTCGATTGTCATGCCGTCCGGCAATCCGTCTGATTGATCAAAACGATAGACAGGTTCTGGGTTTGAGACATCTCCGCTTTCAGGATCATAGCTATAGCGCACAATCTCCTGTGTCGGCGTGTCGATGTAATACATCAAATTCCGCTCGCGATCCCAATCCAAACCGTTTGAGGTAGAGACTTGATCCTTCATTTTGACAAGACTGCCGTCTAGATTCAAACGGTACAGTGAGGCCTGTTTTTGCTCGCCTTCCATGCTCGTTGTCCCCGCCCAAAGCCTTCCGTACGGGTCACATTTCGCATCGTTAAAACGCAGGCTCTCATGCATGTCCTTCGGCTGTTTGATCTTTTCCAAGCTGTCTTCCTGAAGGTGATACAGGTAGAACCCGTCCTTCATCGTCATAATCAGCTCATCCTTTGTATATTTCGCAAGTGCCGTCACAAAGGACTTGAATTTGATTGACCGGTTGATTTTTTGTTCAGGGTCAAAGATGTGGAGCTCGCTTCCTAAGATATCCACCCAATATAAGCGGCCGTTTTCTTCATCCCATAACGGGCCTTCACCAATCACTGCCCGAGTGTCTGCTTCCAATACTGCATCCATGTGTTACACCTCTTTAGCTTCAGTCTATATATTGTTATTCCCGGCAAAGAGGTGTCCAAACCACATGTTTATTGTTTTTTGAAAAGGATGGTAATGACAGTTCCAATGTTCATCCTGCTGTTCACATGGATCGTCCCGTTATGCAGATGGACAAGCTCCTTGGCAATAGCGAGCCCGAGGCCCGTTCCGGCGGATGGATCTTTTGTGTTCGTCCCCCTGTAGTAACGGTTAAACAAATGGGTAATCGTTTCTTCATCCATTCCTTTCCCATTATCCTTAACCTTCAAAGAAATGTGGTTTTTTGTTTGTTCCAGAATGACCTGAATCTCTGTTCCTTTGTCATTATGCTTCACAGCATTCCCAAGCAGGTTTTCTAAAATGCGCCTGAACCACGCCTCATCAAGCGCAAATTCAATATGCTCTTCTTTGGAAACAAAGGAGATATCATACCCTTCAGAAAAAGGATTTTTCTTGAAATCCTCAATGACATTTTTAAAAAACGGGATAAGGCTTGTGAGCTTTCTCTCAATAGGAAGCGCATCATTTTTCAGCCGATATGTTAAATTTAAGTCTTCAATCAGCTTGGACATGTATTCAGATTTTTCTCTGACAACCTGTCCCATTTCTTTCACTTCTTCCGGCGACCAGTCATACTGCTTCGACTCAAGCATCATGCTGTAGCCGTAAATGCTGCTGAGCGGTGTTTTTAAGTCATGCGACAAACCGGCAATCCATTCTTCCCTTGTGGCCTGGATTTTTTCCCTGTTTCTTTTATCCCGTCTCAGCGTTTCAGTCAGCTGATCCATGGATTCAAAAATCTCACCGAAGAAGCGGTACGGCTGTTTGATTTTCCCCTTTTTGTTTTTGCTGACAGGACGGCCTTTCCGGTTTTTCGGTTCCTCAAGCTTCCCTTTTGATAGATTGACCAGCCATTTAATCGTGTGAAAAATCGGCAGCCCGAATCGGAACATATACCAAACGGTCATCCAAATGATATACAGAAACAGAACCCCCATAATCAGGAACATCGCCTTTAGCACAACCTTCAGAAACGATTTGTTAAACTCCTGATCGGTCACATAGACAGGGTTCGGAACCGTGGCGACCATCCATCTGTCTTTATTGAGGATCTTAACAGAGATTTCCCGCTTATAGTTCCAAGGCTTAGAGCTGTATTTAAGGAGCTCCAGCTGGTTCATCGTTTTTCTTTCACTCTTAGTGCTGTTGATGCTGTCGAGTATGGTTCCATTGCTGTCTAACAGGTAAATAGCGCCCTTTGCCCGCTTAATATAGTCGATGGTACTGGACTTATAATGTGCTAGAGAATCTATTTTTTGTTCGCGCTTTTCAACGGAAGTCAGCAGCTGTTCGCTCTTTGATTTCCAGCCGGACAATAGAAGATACGACTTATCTTCAATATTGATGGCCCAATAATTCAGCTTATAGTTATGAAGCTTTTTGGTTTTATAAATAGACAGAAGCTCTTTCTTGGTATACGTGCCGGGCACGTCTTTCGGCACGCTGTAGGAATAATCTGTTTTCCCTTCGGAATCAATGATTTGCATCCAGCCATGCTGTTTATCGACAGATTTCTTCAGAAAATTATCCACTTCCCATGATCCGTCTTCGTTTACATCGAGATATGCTTCAAGTGTATCGGTCGTTGCCTTTGTCAGCCCAGAATTGGATTCCGCATCGCTAAATCGAGCGTCCAAATAGAAAAACGATGCAACAAGCATAATCGTAAGCAACAGGATCACAATGAGCATCTGCCCGAAAAAGTGAAACAGAAACTTCCATCTTAACCTCATGGCCGCTTGCCTTCAGGATTTGGGATAAAACGATAGCCGAGACCGCGAACAGTTACAATATACTCCGGATTGCTCGGATCGCGTTCGATTTTTTCCCGAAGCTTGCGGATATGAACCATGACGGTGTTGTTATCACCGTAGGAAGGATAGCCCCAAACTTTTTCATAAATTTGATCTTTGGAGAGCACCACATTGGGGTGTTCACAAAAATACTGCAAAAGCTGCAAAAGCTGAGCTGAACAAGCAACGGCTTCCCCGCCTACGATCAGCTCGGCATTTTGCGGAGAGAATGTAAAATAATCATATGTAAAGGTTTGAGTTGAACTCATTTCTTTCGGCTGATATGTGCGCTTGAGGTGCGCCCTGATCCGCGCTGCTAATTCCAGCGGATTAAATGGTTTTGTAATATAGTCATCAGCCCCAACCGCGAAGCCCGACAGTTTATCCGCGTCGGATGATCTTGCCGTCAGGAAAAAAATCGGAGCGTCTGAATACTCTCTGATCAGCGTACAGGCTTCAAAACCGGACATTCCGCCCATCATGACATCCAGAATGATCAAATCAACCTTATTGGCTTTCACAACCGGAATCGCTTCCTCTGCGCTTGGCGCATCAAGTATATTTCGATAACCTTCTTTTTCGAGAACGCGTTTGATCATATCCACAATCGCTTTCTCATCGTCTACGATTAAAATTGACGCATTTTCCACTTTTATGTTCCTTTCTGTCACTGTTTTTTTCATCTTATCATTATATCGTTTATTTTTGGTACATTTTTGAATAGGAAGAGTCTTGCCGGGCATGACAAACAGAAAACGGGAACATGGAAGTTCCCGTTTTTTCATATTTTCAGATGATAAAAGTTATGAGTTCTCATCTATCATATACAAAATAAACTCCCAAAACCCCGGAACGTCCTGGCATAAAAGCATATCAGCCTTTTCGAACATTTTGATCTTCAGCTCCTGCTCTAAATCTTCTCTTTCTTGATAGGACGTATTGCTGAGTTTTTTTCTGATCATCGGTGAGAAGCATGCAATCAGATGTTCAATGTCATACACGTCGTCGTTTTGTTTCTTTTGTTCAAACTGGCCGTTCACAGCTACTTTTCCCCCTTTTTTTGCGCCGCGAGCTGCTTTCTGATATTCTCAAGCCCCTTTTTATGAATGTTGGAGATGTTTTGCCGGGACTCCCCTAATGAATCCGCAATCTCCTGCATCGTGGCACCATGAAGATAAACTTTCGTCAGCACACTTTTTTGTTTGTCAGTCAGCTTCTGGATCGCTTGATAGAGCTGATAATCCTGGACATGCTGGCTCAAATCATCCTGCCGGTCTAAAAATGCCTCAAACGCATCGCTTCCCGCTTCGGAAGGCAGGCGTTCTCCTGCTTCCGGATGATCGACCGTCAGCGGATACCGTTTTTGGTTTTTGCGAACCCGCTTATCAAAATCAATAGAAAAGATGCGAATCATAGAATTCATATACTTGACGATGCGAATCTCCTTATAAAATTGCTTAAATTGCTCGTCCAATGATTTTGCATCTTTTTCGTTCGGGCTTTCCATTATGTTTTTGAACAAACGGTAATGCTGAGGGTTGCTCAAAAAATGCTTCACGATGGGATGCTTCATTATCTCCTTACATTTTGACCGCAAAAGACCTTGATAGTCCATCAAACCGCCTCCCTACTAAATTAAATGAAGGAAAGCAAAAAAAAGTAAACTACTACTTTCTGACTAGCGATTTCGTGAATGCTCCTGCAGTTTACATTTTCTTGGATTTCCTTCACTTACATACATGACTGCCAAAAAAGAAGGGAGGTATTTTCCATGGATCAGGTTTTTATAGAGGAAGTTGTCAAACAGATTGGCAATCTGGGGTTTCCTGCGCTGATTGCCATGTACCTGCTGACACGATTTGAGAAAAAGTTTGATCAGCTTATAGAACTGATGACAGAGCTGAAAGATCAGAAAGCAAAAAATTAATTTTCAATCGAAGTTGACGTTTCACTGTTTTTTTTCACTTAACAAGACAGAAGGGAAAACGAAAGGCCTTTCACCTTCTCTTTCTGTTCACACATTTATTTTTAAGGAGGAGAAAATTACATGAAAAAGCAAAATGATATTCCGCAGCCAATCAGAGGGGACAAAGGAGCAACGGTGAAAATCCCGCGCAATATTGAAAGAGACCGGCAAAATCCTGATATGCTCGTTCCGCCTGAAACCGATCATGGCACCGTCAGCAATATGAAGTTTTCGTTCTCTGATACTCATAACCGATTAGAAAAGGGCGGATATGCCCGTGAAGTCACTGTACGGGAGCTGCCGATTTCAGAAAACCTCGCATCCGTAAATATGCGGCTGAAGCCAGGTGCCATTCGTGAGCTGCATTGGCATAAAGAGGCAGAATGGGCTTATATGATTTACGGTAGCGCAAGAGTCACAATTGTCGATGAAAAAGGGCGCAGCTTTATCGATGATGTAGGAGAAGGAGATCTTTGGTACTTCCCGTCTGGCCTGCCTCACTCCATTCAAGCGCTGGATGAAGGTGCCGAGTTCCTGCTCGTGTTTGACGATGGATCGTTCTCCGAAAACAGCACGTTCCAGCTGACTGACTGGCTTGCCCACACCCCTAAAGACGTCATTGCTGCGAATTTTGGTGTGACAAAAGAAGAAATCGCCAATTTGCCTGGCAAAGAAAAATATATATTTGAAAACCAACTCCCAGGCAGTTTAAAAGATGACATTGTGGAAGGGCCGAACGGCGAGGTCCCTTACCCGTTTACTTACCGCCTTCTTGAACAGGAGCCGATTGAATCAGAAGGGGGAAAGGTGTACATTGCAGATTCGACAAACTTCACAGTGTCTAAAACGATCGCATCCGCGCTCGTGACGGTGGAGCCCGGCGCCATGAGAGAGCTGCATTGGCATCCGAATACTCACGAATGGCAATATTACATTTCGGGCAAAGCAAGAATGACCGTTTTTGCATCTGACGGCCATGCCAGAACGTTTAACTATCAGGCCGGTGATGTCGGATATGTTCCATTTGCTATGGGTCATTACGTTGAAAACATCGGGGATGAACCGCTTGTCTTTTTAGAAATCTTCAAAGACGATCATTATGCCGATGTCTCCTTAAACCAATGGCTTGCCATGCTTCCTGAAAAATTTGTTCAGGCGCACCTTGACTTAGGCAATGACTTTACCAATGTCCTTTCGAAAGAGAAACATCCGGTAATAAAAAAGAAATGCAGGAAATAATAGACTTGCAGCTTGCAGAGAGCACTCGTTCTCTGCAAGCGCTAAAAAGGAGCTGAACCAGTGAAACATCAAACTTCTTCTAAACGCTTATTGCGGCTTTCCGTACAGTACGTGCTGGCTGCAGCAGCAGTGGTGTTAACCTATTTTGGAATCATGTTCACGTTGTTTTCTTTAGCGGGAACGAGCTACCGCTCAGCAGCTCATGTCCTGCTTTTTGCCGTGATGTTCCTTGTTCTCGGGTTATGCTTTGAACCATTTGAACGCCTGATGATACATAGTTTTACATTTTTCAAAACAGGAAAACGTCTATTCATTCTTCTTGCCGGAATTGTACAGCTGCTGTTTTTGTGGATGACTGCTCATACAACAGACCAATTGATCAGCGACATCTGGCTGTCCACCACAGAAGAAATGATCGTCGCAGCCGTTTTTCTGGTTTTAGACAAATGCAACTCGGCTCTTCCAAGCTAAAAAAAGAACGCATTCCGATTGGATGCGTTCTTTTTATTCATAGCGAAGCGCGTCTACAGGCTGAAGCTTCGATGCCTTGATGGACGGCAGCAAGCCGAAAATAATGCCGACTGCCATTGAAAAGATAAGTGCTCCGACAACCGCCGGAACGGAGACAATAAAAGGCATCGGAAAAACGACCGTCAGCAGCTTAGCAATGCCGAAGCCTGCCAGCACACCGAGTATTCCGCCAATACTTGTCAGCACGACAGCCTCAGTTAAAAATTGAAATAAAATCACACGCCGCTTGGCACCGAGCGCTTTCTTAATCCCGATTTCCCTCGTGCGCTCCGTTACGGAAACGAGCATAATGTTCATGACGCCGATACCGCCAACCAAAAGTGAAATACTGGCGATTCCGCCAAGCAGCAATGCAAATGACTGATTAAAGGATTCCACTTCCTGCGCGATCTCCTGAAGATCCATCACACTGTACTCTGCTTTTTCCAGCTCAGCATCTGACAGCCCTTGGTTTAAAAGATCCGCAGCCATTACACCGGCTTCTTGGATATGCTCAGAAGAATCGGCCTGTACGGCAATTTGCGTTGGTGCATCAAATCCTTCAATGAGCGGCCACACTTTTTTCGGAACATACAACACCGGGTTTGCGTAATCTCCTTCAAACATGCTTTCCTGCTGATTTTTTTCTTTAAAAACGCCTGCAACCTTAAACGGCACACCATTCATCTCAATGTTTTTATGCAGCGCGTCTCCGTCTGGAAACAGTTCATCTCTTGCAGCTTCATTGATCATCACCACTTGGTGTGTACTGTTTAAATCGTGTTCTGTCAGTTTTCTCCCTTCAGTTATACGGATTGGGAACATATCGAAGTAATCATCGTCAACTCCGTACACTTGAGGGTATGAGGCATTTGTTAAGTGAAAAACACTAGCGCCTTCAGACAAATAATATAAGGATAATCCTTTGACCATAGGATCAGATTTAATCGCTTTTACTGTTTCTTCGGCTACAGGCGGAGCGGACGTATATGAAACCTGAGAGCCGCCGCCCTCCTCTTCCCCGCCCGACGGCTGGTAGACAACATTGATGGCGTTATTTCCCATGCCGATCATGCTTTGCTTTAATTGCTCGCTTTGGCCCTTCAGCATCGAAACAATTGCGATAATTGCCGCTATGCCGATAATGACACCGAGCATTGTCAGAATCGATCTTAATTTATGAGAGAAGATCGATTGAAAGGAGATTCGGATATTTTCAAGCATGGCTGATGTCCCCTCTCTCATCTAATACCAGTTCTCCATCCCTGATAAAAACCGTTCTGTCAGCTTTTTTGGCGACGTCCGGGTCATGGGTAATCATAATAATGGTCTTGCCTTCCTGATGGAGTTCAGAAAACAGCGACAAAATTTGTTCGCTTGATTTGGTATCAAGCGCCCCGGTAGGTTCATCAGCTAAAATAAACCTTGGCTGATTGACAAGAGCCCTCGCTATCGCCACCCGCTGCTTTTGTCCGCCGGACAGCTTTGGCGGCTTGTAAGAGACCCTGTCTTTTAAACCGACCTTCTCCAGCGCTTCATAAGCTCTTTGCCTTCTCTCTTTTTTCTTCACTTTATTGTAGATCATCGGCAGCTCGACATTTTGCAGCGCGGTCAGGCGCGGCAGGAGATGAAAGGTTTGAAACACAAATCCGATTGATTCGTTGCGTATCTCGGCTAAGGCACCGTCTTTCCCTTTCAAAATATCTATCTGGTCAAGCGTATAGGTTCCGGAGGTCGGCCTGTCCAAGCATCCGATGATATTCATCAGCGTTGACTTTCCAGAACCGGAAGGCCCCATAATAGCCAGGAACTCACCAGCCTGGACAGTCAGATTGATATGTTTCAAGATTGGAACTTCTTCTTTTCCCAGCTTGTACGATTTCGAAATATTATTCAGTGTCAGCATTGACTGTAACCTGCTTTCCTTCCTTGACCGCGGGATCAGGATAGATCACATAATCTTCCGGCGTCAGGCCGCTCTTAATTTCTACCATGTCATTTTCATCAGTCTCCCCGATTTCAACAGGCTGTTTGATCGCCTTCTGCTCCTCATCAGCTTTCCACACATACGGTTCGCCATCATCCTGAATCACCATGTCGGACGGCAGCTTGATCTTGTCCGCATCAGCATCATCACTCATTACTTCGATGTTGACATGATAGCCGACTTCAAGACCCTTATGGCTGTCTAATAAAATGGTGAAAGGATAGTTAGAGGATTGAGGATTCATTTCTTCTTCAGCAAAACTTTCTGATTCCTCTCCCTCGCCTGCTCCCGCAGGAAGCTTGCCAATCGAGGTGACCTTTCCTTTCCACTCGCCTTCACCGCCTGTTTTCAGCGTGACTCTCACTTTGCTGCCTTTTTTGATAGTGTCCATTAACAGCTCATTGATTTGGCTTTTGACTAGATATTTGCCCGTCGAAACAATTTGGATATACGGTCCTGCTGCCTGGTCACCTGTTGCCCCGTCAGCGATATCCTGATTGACGCTTTGAACGATCCCGTCATGCTTGCTTGTAATGACATTGGAACCTTTGTTTTTCGTCAGGGCAGCAAGCTCCTTTTGGTGCTGCTTCAGTTCAAGCTGGCTTGTTTTCAAATCGAAATTGGCCTGATCAAGTTCATCTTGAAGCTGTGATTTCTCTTCTTTCCCGGCCGTTTTCAGTTTCTTTTCCGTTTCCGTAATTGATTTTTGCAAACGGCTGATTTGCAGGTTTGTCATTTCGATTTGCAAATTGGCTTGCTCAACTTCGTCAGAATGATCCTCACCCTCATACTCAAAAAGCTTATCGCCTTTTTTGACCTGGTCGCCTTCTTTGACGTATGTTTTTTTAATGCTGCCTTTTTCTGAATCTATGTATACTTTCTGCTGTTTCTCAGGTTCAACCTTTCCAGAAAACGTTTGGCCTGATTCTGATTCTCCGCCCATGTATACCGCTACCGATTCAGCATTGGGCTCTGATGATACGGCAACTTGGTTCTTGTGGGTAAAAAAGTAAAAACCGCCGGCGCCGATCCCTGCCAATACAAGCACTCCGGCACATATTGCACCGCCAATAAGCCATTTTTTCTTCTTGGACACAACGATCTCCTCTTTCTGTAAACAATGTAATATTTTCGAAACATTCTAACCAATATTATCTATTAATTCAAAAAGACTTGCAATCTTTTTATTGAAAGGATAAAACCAAATAAAAAAATGGTATTTTTCACGGCCGAAAATAAAAAATCCCGGCTTTGAACCGGGATTTTTCTCACACTGAAAGAAGCATTTTTTCGTTTTTAATCAGGTCATAGGTCAAGCATACAGGTTTATTTGTGCGTGGATCAGTCACGATTTCGGCATCAATCTGAAATACTTGCTTCAAAATGTCCGGGGTCATAACTTCCAGTGCGGTGCCTTCCCTGATCACCGTGCCTTTTTTGAGCGCGATCATATAATGAGAAAAACGGGCCGCATGGTTAAGATCGTGAATGACCATTAAAATCGTCCGCCCCTGCTCTTTGTTGAGTCTGTCAAGCAGCTGCAGAATTTCAAGCTGATGTGCAAGATCAAGATACGTGGTGGGTTCATCCAGCAGCAGCAGTTCTGTCCCTTGCGCAAGCGCCATGGCAATCCACACACGCTGTCGCTGTCCGCCTGACAGTGCCTCAATCGGACGGTCAGCGAATTCAGCCATGCCTGTTTCTTCAAGCGCCCATTTGATAATTTGGCGGTCTTCATCATTTAATCTGCCGAATCCTGATTGATGCGGAAACCTGCCGTACGATACCAATTCATACACCGTTAAACCGCTAGGCGCTTCAGGTGTCTGCGGCAGTATCGCCATATCTTTCGCAATGTCCTTTGTAGACATTTTATGAATCGCTTTGCCGTTTAAATAGACGGCACCTGCATGTGAACGCATAATTCTGGACATTGTTTTTAAAATCGTTGATTTCCCGCAGCCGTTCGGGCCAATTAAGGTGGTAATTTTCCCTTTAGGAATCGATATATTTAAATCTTCTACAATCACCCTATCGCCATATCCGATTCCAAGCTGCTCCGTTGATAATGAATTCATATTCGGCCCCCTCCTCTAGTTCGCTTTCATCAATAAATATATAAAGTAAGGCGCACCTAACACAGAAATGACAAGTCCGACCGGAATTTCCGACGGTGCCAATACATTTCTCGCCAGCGTATCAGCAAGCAAAAACAGAAATGCGCCGATAAAGGCGGAGACCGGTATCAGCGTCTGGTGGCGGGGACCGGTAAGCCTTCTTGCCACATGCGGCGCAATCAATCCGAGAAACGCGATCCCGCCTGCAGCTGCCACGCATGAAGCGGCAAGCGTGACTGCTGCGAGAAGAAGAATTCGTCTCTCCCTTTCAACAGCAGTACCCAGCCCGGTCGCTAACTGGTCTCCTAGCTGCAAAATGTTCAAATAACGTGCCTTATATAAAGTAAACGGGAGCAAGACTACAATCCAAGGCAGGATCGCCCAGATCATATTCCAGTTCGCCCCCCATATCGAGCCGGATATCCAAACTGCGGCTTGCATAAAATCATGAGGGTCCATCTTGAGCTGAAAAATCAGCAACATGGCGTTGAATCCGGCATTCACCCCAATGCCGACTAAAATCAGCCGAATCGGTGTCACGCCTTTTTTCCAAGCCAAAAGATAAATGAGAAACGCGGCGAGGATTGCACCTGCCAAAGCGCTGAACGGCAGCATAAATGTTCCGAAAAAGCTGAGATCTGAAGCTGATCCTTGATAAAAGTAAATAAAAAGTACAACAGCAAGTGAGCCACCGGCGTTAATTCCGAGAATACCAGGCTCAGCCAGATCATTTTGAGCCACGCTTTGCAAAATGGCCCCGGCAACAGCGATTCCTGCACCAACGAGCAAGGAAAGGATGATCCGCGGCAGCCTGAACTCAAATAAAACAAGCTCATCACGTGCCGTTCCCTGGCCAAAAAAGACCTGGAGCGTTTTAAGCGGTGCAATTTTGATAACGCCCAGATTCAGGCTGATAAAAAAGACCAGCACGATGAGCAGAAGGGTTACAGCCAAGACAACGAGCGGTTTTTTCGTATTTGTTTTCATTACAGCCCTCTCCTTTCACGACGCGCCAAATAAAAGAAAAAGGGAACGCCGATGAGAGAGGTCAGCGCACCGACAGGCGTTTCAAAGGGCGCGTTTACAAGTCTTGCCGCAATGTCAGCAAAAACAAGCAAAACAGCGCCCAGCACCGCCGAGCAAGGAATGATCCACCGATAATCGACACCGACTAAAAACCGGGTCACATGCGGAATAATTAAACCGATAAATGCGATGGTGCCGGCAATAGAAACCGCAGCTCCCGTCAAAATGACAACGACAAGCATGCCAATCAGTTTCACTGCTGATGTGTATTGTCCAAGCCCTTTCGCCAGATCGTCACCAAGACTTAACACTGTCACAGACCGGGCGATGATCAACGCAAGACTCAAACCGACAGCCCCTGCAATAAGCAAAAGGTGGACTCCTGACCATTTCACACCCGCTACCCCGCCTGCGTACCAAAAGCTGATATCCTGAGCGACATCAAAGCGGATGGCAATGGCGGTTGAAATGCCGGTAAAGAAATACGTAACTGCTGTTCCCGCCAGCGCAAGCTTTACAGGTGTAAGTCCGCCCCGTGAAAACATGCCGATGCCCATTACCGTTGATGCCCCAAGCCCCGCTCCTGCAAAGGACCATAGCACAAGGCCCATAGCAGAGAGCCCGGGAAAAAAGGCAAATGCAATCGAAACGGCAAACGCAGAGCCCGAGGTGACCCCCATAATCGAAGGCTCCGCCAATGGGTTTCTTGTCATCCCCTGCATGATTGCCCCCGACACCGCTAACAAAGCGCCGACAAGCGCAGCAGCAGCCGTTCTCGGCAGCCGAAGATCATGTATAATTTGGTGGGACGTCTCTTTCGGCTGGAAATGAAAGATGGCGTCCCATACAGTACGCAAATGAATATCCGCAGCACCGAGGGATATGGATAAAAGTGCGCCAAGGCATAACAAGCATAGCCCTGCAATAAGCACAATGACCGCGCTGAATGACCTTGACGTCCATTGGATTTCTTCTGATATCGTCGGTATATTTTTCTTTTGACTCAACAGCCGTACTTCCTTTCTGATACTGATAATGATTATCAATTGCTGTTCCAGTATATCACTTTTTTCTGCTGATGTAATAGAGCGTTTTGAACAAAAATGAGAATATAATTGCAAAAAATATCGTGTCAACTGGCACTTGTAGTGGTATAATCACATCGATAATGATTCTCTTTATCATCTATTTTTATCAGAAAGAAGGTATGAGATATGACCCATACATATAAGAAACTCGGAGCCGCGTTTTTCGCTCTGCTATTGATTGCAGCGCTGGCAGCCTGCGGGAATAACTCAGAAAGCAAAGGCTCTTCCTCTGATTCAAAAGGCGAAGAAACCTTTACATACAAGGCTGAAAACGGAAATGTAAAAATTCCCAAGCACCCTAAACGGGTGGTTGTCATGGCTGACGGCTACTACGGGTACTTCAAAACACTTGGCATCAACGTTGTCGGTGCGCCTGAGAATGTATTTAAAAACCCATATTACAAAGGAAAAACCGACGGTGTCACAAACATCGGAGACGGCACTTCCGTAGAAAAAGTCATCGATTTGAACCCAGATTTGATTATCGTCTGGACAACGCAAGGCGCTGATATGAAAAAACTGGAAAAAATTGCGCCGACTGTTGCGGTAAAATACGATAAGCTCGACAATATCGAACAGCTGAAAGAATTCGCAAAAATGACGGGAACTGAAGATAAAGCAGAAAAATGGCTGGCTGAGTGGGATAAAAAAGTGGCGCCGGCTAAAACAAAAATCAAAAAAGCCGTCGGTGACAAAACCATATCCATTATGCAAACGAACGGAAAAGACATTTACGTCTTCGGTAAAGATTTCGGAAGAGGCGGAAGCATCATTTACAAAGATCTCGGCCTGCAGGCGACCAAGCTGACAAAAGAAAAAGCCATTGACCAGGGGCCTGGATATACAAGTATTTCATTAGAGAAGCTCCCTGACTTCGCCGGAGATTATATTTTCGCAGGCCCATGGCAATCTGGCGGTGACGATGGCGGCGTTTTTGAAAGCTCCATTTGGAAGAACCTGAATGCCGTTAAAAATGGCCATGTCTACAAGATGGATCCGATCGGATTCTATTTCTCTGACCCGATTTCATTAGAAGGCCAACTGAAGTTTATTACAGAAAGCCTAACAAAATAAACAAAGGAGCCGCCTTAGATGCGGCTCTTTACTTATTATTAAAAAAGAATGGCACGATTCACAGTAAACAGTACCTAATTCGCTTCAATAACTTGAATTTGACATATCGAAAAAAATCGATATATAATATGACCATGAAACCGATCGATGTATTCAAGGCCTTATCAAATGAAACTCGGCTGAACATTTTGCATTGGCTGAAGGAACCAGAGAAGCATTTCCCTAAACAAGGCGCTCACCTGCCGAAGGAGGTCAGTGTTAAAGGAGGGGTATGTGTAGGGGATATACAAGAAAAAGCCAAAGCTTCTCAATCTACAGTTTCACATTACTTACATTTGATGCAAAATGCCGGCCTGCTTGAATCTGTTCGTTATGGCCAATGGACCTATTACAGAAGAAATGAACAAGTGATTCAGCAGATAGCTGAGTATTTTAAAACAGAAATCTAAGATGGATGATTTCTGTTTTTCAATCCGCTTAATATCGAAAATTCTAGATATTTGAATATATAAGGAGAGGATTTAATGCGTTACATTGCATATATACTGGCATTATTAGCAGGGTCAGCACTTAGTTTTGAGGGAGCAATCTACGGTGAACTAGGGAAAACAATAGGCCAACTGGAGACTAGTTTTTATAATTTCTTGATGGGGTCAATCATTATGGGTTTACTGTGGATATTTTTTGGAAAAGGGAAACTTTCATATGCTGCTGAAGCACCGAAATGGTCACTTCTTGGAGGGGTTTTAGGTGTTGTCTATTTAACATCAATTGTGATTAGTGTTCCTTTTGTTGGTGTTGGACTCACCATGGTAGCAGTCATTATCGGCCAATTAATCATGAGTATGATTATTGAACATTATGGTTGGCTTGGCAGCAAGAAAACGAGAATCAATAAAGAAAAAATATGTGCAGTTATTTCGATGATTATTGCTCTTATTTTAATTTACTAGGAGGCCTGAAATGGGTATATTGATGATTTTATTCACTTTATTAGGCGGGATCACATTAAGTGCGCAATCGTCTATTAATGGCTCCTTTAGCCGAAAAGCTGGAACAATTGAAACAACACTCTTAACCTTTATAACCGGATTCATGTTTCTTGTCATTTTTATTCTTTTTTTCGGTCATGGAGATGTGCTTGCTATACTAGAAGCGCCTAAATGGCAGTTAAGCGCTGCATTTTTGGGAACGATGTATTTGCTTCTAACTGTTATGGCTGTACCAAGAATCGGGGTCATTGCAACGAATATTGCTGGGATTATTGGCCAGCTTGTCATTGGATTGATTATTGACCATTTTGGCTGGTTTAATAGTTTAGCCATACCTTTAGATTTGAAACGTTTTTTTGCATTACTCTTTATGTTGATTGCCCTTTATTTTATCTATAAAGGAAATAAACGCCCAAACGATGAAAAACAAACACAACGTAAATAAAACGCTGCAATCGATATTGCAGCGTTTTTCATTGAAAAGAAAACCTATTTAGAAGCTAAACAAGATGTACCTTTTCGGATTATTATGCTTGTTTTTCTTTCGAGAATTTCTTAATCACAAACGGATAAATCGCCAGACCGACAAAGAACAATCCGATGCCGAGAATAAATGTCGTTAAATCTGCTGTGCCTGTTACGATAACAAACACTGAGTACGCACACGCTAATATCGCAATCAATCCGTCTTTTACACGGGAGCCTTTCAGCTGGTCATACGTTTCGCCTTTGATGACAAGCTTTAAGCTGTAGATCGCTGATACCAAATACGGAATTAAATACGCAAGCGTTGCCGCTGTCGTTAAAAACGTAAATGCGTCACTTATTGTCCGGGAAATAACCGAGAAAATGAAGACCTGTGACATAACGTTTGTAATAATCAGTGCAATAACCGGACTTCCCTTTTTATTCGTTTTTGCAAAGAATGCCGGGAAATCCCCTGCTTTAGCAGCTTGATATGGAACCTCTGAGCCAAGCAAAATCCAGCCGAGCATCGTTCCGAATAAACAAAGAATAGCCAAAAGTGCCATAATCACGCTTCCCGCGTTACCGACAATCGCATACAGCACATCAACGAAAGGTTTTTCAGAGCCGACAAGCTTATCATGCGGCAGAACACCCATCGTAATTAAAGTGACAATAATATAAATGCTTAAGGCAATCAGCAAGCCGGTAATTGTCGCCCGTTTTACATCACGCTGAGAGCGTGCACGGCCGGATAGGATTACCGCTGATTCAATTCCGACAAACGCCCACAGTGTAGAAATCGCGGCGTTATGCACCTGACCGCCAATTCCAATGTTTGTGCCGTTTTCTCCTTGAACCGGAAAATAAAAATGATCGAATAATGTTGTTTGAAACACAAACAATCCGGCAACGATAAAGAAGACAAAACCTAAAACTTTAGAAAGCGTTGTAACAAAGTTCAATTTACTTGCACCGTTAATGCTTGCAACGAGAATCGTGTGCGTTCCCCATAACAGGATCGTACATACAGCAAACGTCAGCAATTGGCCGAGTGTCACCTCTTGCCCGCCGATCGAAAACATTTCACGTTTATCAACCAAGATCGGGAAGAACGAAGTCAAGTAACCGGCGAGACTTGTGATGATCGCCACGTTACTGATCCAGCTCGCTACCCAGTAGCCCCATACCATTGTGAAACCGGCAGCGTTCCCTTTCTTCGGATCAGAGAACAGCGCTCTTGCATAACTTTGCGGTCCCGCTGTCAGCTCAGGCTTGCGGATGGACAAGTGCCCAAAAACAAGCGCGATCATCAGCACACCGGCACCTGTCAAAAGCCAGGCGGACGTCGCGCCAAACGGACTCGCGATTGAAGCAAGCGAGCTCGGCAGGGAGAAAATTCCTGATCCAACCATATTTCCAACGACAAACGCCGTTAATAACCAAAAACCCCATTTTTTTGTCTGTTCCATTCCAGTACCTCCATGATTCTTTGTACGGACCAGACCCCGAGATCATATAAACGCAAAAAAGCCTGAACAAAAGTCCATGCTTAAAGAAACACACACCCTTGATCTCCGGATAGCCCTCCGCGAAAAAGCACGCGGCAGTCCTGCACTTATTCAGATACAGTCCCAGCATAGAGAAGGATCGGCTTTCTCCACACTTCGGCGCTGATGCCTTTTACACATGTTTAACAGCCCCTGTCAGCCTGGCATGTGTGACTCATCATCCGCGCAACCTCTACCTCACTGAGAAAGAGTGAGGATTTAATTATTCAGTTACTCCCAGAAGGTTATCAAAGAAAGGATGATCTGTCAAAGGGAACAGATGGAAAATACGGATAGAGCCAAGCTCTATCCGCATGTGGTTATCGATTATTTTTCTTTTTCTGCACAGCTTCTTGAAGCGGATCATCTTTTAGAGCTGAGCCCGCATCTTCAAGAGCTCCCTGGATTACGTTTTTCTCTTTTTCGGAACGTTTTCCTTTATCTTTATTAAAGAAACCCATTCGAATCACCTCTTTTAGAAAAATAGGTACATGCTTAAGATGCCTTTTTCCTTAAAAATTATGCGGGAAATTTTTATCGTCCAAAGTCCTGTTGATCAAACATACATTCTCTTGATATATTTGTAATTCAGAGATTTTTGCAAAAGATAAAAGGAGAAGCGGGAAATGACAGGAAAAACACACATCATGGGAGGCATCGCTTCTTGTACGGCAGCGGCTTATTATTATGGATTTGATCCAGTGCTTATGGCTGCGTCCGGCGCGGTTGGAGCATTAATTCCCGATATCTGCCACACACAAAGCAAAATCGGGAGAAGATTTCCTATCTTATCGAAAGCGGTCAGCTCCATTTTTGGCCACAGAACCTTTACGCACAGCTTGCTGTTTCTGCTCATCATGTTTTTTATCACAGCCACATATATTCCAGATAAAAACATATCGGCCGGGCTGATGATCGGAATGGCGAGCCACTTAATCCTTGACGCCTGGACGGTGAACGGAATCAAATTATTATTCCCTTCTACGATTCGCGTGCGGCTCCCATTATATATGAAGACAGGCAGTTTTTCTGAGCAGCTTGTGTTAGCCGGCTTGACAATTGCTTCATGTTATTATTTTTATATGCTGTTCCATGGGCGCATGTTTTAAACATAAGTGCTAATACTTGTCTGAATGGACTGTTTTTAGTAGGTTTTACATAAGAAGCATTTCATGCAGAGATCAAGAAAACGTGAGGAGTCATATTGATGAAAGGAACCTTTTTTCACAATCAGCGTTTTTTATGTTTTTCGATTGTATTCATGTGGATCAAAACGTATGTGATCTATAAACTGGGCTTTGATTTGCAGATCGATACTCTGTTGGAGGAGCTGATTTTGCTGACCAACCCGCTCAGCTTTATCCTCCCTTTATTCGGGATCGGCCTGCTTCTGAAAGAAAACAAGCAGCGGGTCTTTTTGCTGGTTGCCAATTTGGTTCTGACTGTTATCTTGATCTCCAATACGATTTTTTACGGCTTTTATATCGATTTTATTACCATCCCGGTTTTATTTCAGGCCAGTAACATGAGCGATATGGGCAGCAGTGTAAAAGAACTGTTCAATCCTCTGTTTATCGCCCTATTTGCGGATTTGGCTTTTCTTCTGCTGCTTGCCCGAAAAGAGAAGCGCCCGCAGATAAAAGCTGCCCCCCGTACAATTAAACGGTACTATGCAGCATCCTGCGGCATGATTTTATGCACCCTGGCACTTGCAGAAGTACAGCAGCCGAAGCTTTTGGCGCATACCTTTGATCGGGAAATGCTCGTCAAAAGCATTGGCCTGTTTCAGTTCCATATCTACGACACAATTTCTCAGACTGTTAATATCAGCGCGAAAGCATTCGCAGACGAAGACAGCATGACTGCGATTAAGAACTACACAGAGGCTGATTACAGCAAGCCTGACCAACGCAAATTCGGGCTGGCAAAAGGACGCAATGTGATCTTTGTGACACTTGAATCGACTCAAAGCTTTGTTCTGAATAAAAAGGTAAATGGAAAAGAAATTACCCCGTATATGAATGATCTCATCAAAAAAAGCTATTACTTTGATCATTTCTATCAGCAAACAGAGCAAGGCAAAACATCTGATTCAGAATTCATCGTCGCTAATTCCCTGTATCCTTCTCTTAGCGGTGCTGTCTTTTTCACGAAAAGCGACCATCAATTTCATACGATGTATAACTCACTGAAACAACATGATTATTATTCAGCCGTTTTTCATGCCAACCATAAAACATTTTGGAACAGAGATGTGATGTATGAAACATTTGGGATTGACCGCTTTTTTGATGTGAATGACTTCCATGTCACCCCCGGAACATCGACAAGCTGGGGCTTAAAGGACAAAGAATTTTTAGAGCAGTCAGCCGGCAAGCTCAAAAGCCTGCCGCAGCCGTTCTACAGCAGCTTCATCACGTTAACGAATCATTTTCCGTTTGAGATTGATGAAAAGGATCAGCTGATTGATGAATATGACTCAAGCAGCGACCTGTTAAACCGCTATGTGACCACAGTGCGTTATGAAGATGAAGCATTAAAGCATTTTATCAAAAGACTGAAAGACGAAGGCTTATACGAAAATTCGATGATTGTATTTATGGGAGATCATTACGGTATTTCAGAAGCCCATAATGAGGCGATGGCTGAGTTTTTAGGGAAGGATGAAATCACGCCATTTGACAACGTTCAGCTCCAGCGGGTGCCGTTTATCATACATATCCCGGGAATCACAGATCAAAAGCCGGAAACCATCTCTGATGCCGGAGGACAGGTCGATGTCAGGCCAACGCTGATGCATTTGCTCGGCGTTAATACAAAGGGTGATATTCAATTCGGCAATGATTTGCTGTCAGACGACCGCACCCCATTCGCCGTGCTGAGAAACGGGAGCTTTATTACAAACGATTATGTATACACGAAAAACACGTGCTACAGCCAAAAAACAGGAGAAGTGCTGGAAGATCGGGAGGCGTGCCTTCCTTATAAGGAGAAAGCAAACGAAGAACTGTCTCTCTCTGATAAAATTTTAAACGGTGACCTGCTCCGTTTTTATGAATAAAAAAATCCCTCTATTACAGAGGGATTTTTTACGTTTCAGCTATTACTTTGCCGGTCAGCTTCGTTTCATAGCCATTTAAATGAGACAGATTCGCCTTGTATTCCTCAGAATTCAAGATCTCCTTTACGGCCTTCAGCAGCTGCTCATGTTTTTTCAAAACGACGATATCATATTGTTCATCAATGAGCGGGATAAAATCAACATTGCCCATATGTGCAGCATGCTGCGCTCCGATTCCCGCGTCAGCCTGTCCGCTTGAGACTTGTGAAGCGACAGCGTAATGATCGGTCGCGATATCACTGTATCCCTTTACATCAGCCGGGTTCACACCAAGCAGGCGAAGCTGTTCATCAAGGAGCACTCTTGCGCCAGACCCCTTTTCTCTATTGATGATCAGGATATCAGTTCTTTTCAAGTCTTCCCAGCCTTGAATATTTTTTGGATTTCCTTTTTGAACATAGAGTCCTGCTTTGCGGAGAACGGCGTTGATCAGACAAAACGGCTCCCCCGACAAAATCCGTTTGACATAAGGCGTATTATACTGGCCCGTTTCTGCATCGTACAAGTGCACGCTGACAATGTCACACTTGCCCTGATACATATCAATCAGGCTATTTAAGCTTCCTTTATATTTGCGGAGCGGCGTCTCCTGAATGACCTTCTCCAAATGTTTGCTGAGCAGATCCATTGAAATGTCCTGTCCGCTGATCATGACATTCGGTCTGCCGTCCGGCTCCGCCTCCTGCATCATTTTCGGCTCTTCAGCAACAGCAATGGGCTGAGCCATTCTCATATTCATCTTATATTGCTTTAAATCTGCTTCGTCCACACGCATCTGCCTGCCGACACGATAAGCAGGGATCATGCCTTTTTTAATCAAATCATAAACGGTCAGCTTTGACACCTTCAGCAGACCTGCAACTTCTTCTATCGTATAGGAAGTGGTTTCATTCATCATCATCACTCTCCTATTTTATTATACCTTTTCATCGAATGTAAAAAAACCCACATGAACCAAACATAATCAGTTATAATTAGATATAACTAATCATAAGGGGTGCAATCATGTTTAAAAAGTATTCCATGTTAACAGCAGCCTTAACCGCTTTCGTGCTTGCAGCAGGCTGCTCTGCAAACCAATCTTCAACAGACAGCGAGAAAAAAGTAACGTTAACCGTCTCAGCTGCCGCCAGTGCGCAGGATGCACTTGAGGAAATTCAAAAGAACTATGAAAAAGAACATGAAAACATTACAATCCAAGATAACTATGGCTCATCTGGCACTTTGCAAAAACAGATTTCTCAAGGAGCAGGGGCAGATCTGTTTTTCTCAGCTGCTGAAGATAAATTTCAACAGCTGGTGGATGATGGGGATATCGCAAAAAAAGACAGCACTGATTTAGTCGGCAATGAAATTGTGCTGATCGTGCCGAAAAACGGAGAGTCACCTGTCACAAACTTCAGCAATCTGGCTGACTCAGAAAAAATCGCCCTCGGCACACCGGAATCCGTACCGGCAGGAGCTTACGGGAAAGAATCACTGACAAAACTGTCTCTATGGGACAAAGTGAAGGATAAGATCGTTTACGGAAAAGACGTTCGCCAAGTTCTTTCTTATGTCGAAACCGGCAATGTGGATGCAGGCGTTGTTTATAAAACAGACGCACTGATCTCAAAAAAGGTCAAAATAATTGACGAGGCAAAAGCAGATACACACAGCCCGATTGTCTATCCGTTAGGAATTGTAAAAGCTACAAAACACCGTAAGGAAGCACAGAAATTTTACGATTATCTGCAAACTGATGAAGCAATGAAAGTATTTGAGAAATATGGTTTTACTGCCGAATAGCATAAGCGCTTCAGAATTTTTCACACCTGTTGTGCTTTCCTTTCAAGTGGCGGCAGTTGCCGGAATTGTTGTTATTATTCTCGGAACACTGGCTGGAGCTTGGATGTCGCGGGCATCATTTTTCGGAAAAACGGCTCTCGAAACTTTTTTTATGCTTCCGCTCGTCCTTCCGCCTACAGTTGTTGGTTTTATCTTGATCGTCATTTTCGGAAAGCACAGTTTCGTCGGACAAGCCATCGAGTGGTTCTTTCATCAGCCGGTCATATTTACCTGGTGGGCCGCTGTGATTGCTTCTGCTGTTGTCGCCTTTCCGCTTATGTATCAATCCGCCAAAACCGGATTTGCTGACATCGATCCCGATATACAGGGCGCGGCAATGGTAGACGGCGCAAGCAGATGGAAGGTATTTATCCATATTTCCGTCCCGCTCGCCTATCCTTCATTACTGACCGGAAGCATCCTCAGCCTTGCGCGGGCGCTTGGAGAATTTGGCGCAACACTCATGTTTGCAGGGAACATTCCGGGTGTTACGCAAACACTGCCGACGGCCATTTATGTCGCATTGGATTCCGGCAACAATGCTCTTGCCTGGGCGTGGGTGGTCTGTATTGTTGTCATTTCCTTTTTCATGCTGTTTTTCATTCAACAGAAAAAAACAAACTAAAAAAACTCCCCGTGCCATGACGGGGAGTTTTTCATTAAAACAGAAGCTCATCGGGATTTGGGCCGACACGCTCATCTTTGTTTAATGCGTCAATTTTGTCCATGTCTTCTTGAGACAATTCGAAATCAAAAATATCAGCGTTTTCGATAATACGGTGTTCTTTAATGGATTTTGGAATGGTTACAACCTCATGCTGAAGATCCCAGCGCAAAATGACTTGAGCCACAGATTTATTGTGTTTTTCAGCAATCTCTGCGAGCACTTCGTTATCCAGAAGCTGTCCCTGCATGAGCGGAGACCACGCCTCAAGCTGGATGCCTTGCGCTTTGCAGTAATCTCTTAATTCCTTTTGTGTCAAACGCGGGTGAAATTCTACTTGGTTCACCATCGGTTTGATTTCAGCATCTTTCAACAGCTCTTCTAAATGATGAACTTGGAAGTTGCTGACGCCGATCGCGCGGATTTTGCCGTCTTTGTACAGCTTTTCAAGCGCGCGCCATGTATCTTTATATTTATCCTTGCCAGGCCAGTGGATTAAATATAGATCTAAGTAATCAAGCTGAAGTCTTTCAAGGCTTTTTTCAAAGGCAGTAAGCGTTGTTTCATAGCCTTGATCCTCATTCCATACTTTTGATGTAATGAAGAGCTCTTCTCTTGCCACACCGGATTCCTTGATTCCGATGCCAACGCCTTCCTCATTTTTGTAGACAGCTGCTGTATCAATGCTGCGGTAGCCGTTTTTAATCGCCGCTTTCACAGATTCAGTCGCTTCACTTCCGTTTTCTACTTTAAAAACACCAAGACCGAACCACGGCATTTCAACTCCGTTATGTAGCTTTACAGTATCTTTTAAACTTGTTGGCACTTGAACATCCACCCTTTCACTGAAATGTAAGCGTCTATATTATCTCACATTCCTCTCAGCCGATACCAATAATACGCTTAAGAGCCTCTTTTTGCTTCTTTTTTTACAGCACGGTTAAACTGGTGTACTATTTTTTTCCTATTTTAACAATATTGAGATTATAGAAGAAGCTAGCGGGGTATGCGAATAATGTAACCAACAATAAACAAAGGAGGAACTACATTGAAACGTGTTCGTATTCCAATGACACTTGGACTTGGCGCCGCTTTGACAATTGCCCCTTTGTCCCTAGCTTCAGCTGAAGAAAACCCCGCTCCGAAGATCTCGCAGACAACAGCAGCCGGAACAACTGCCACTGAGGTCGGTTTAAATGTAAACCTTGATGTGCTTGGCATTGCCAATCAGATTGCCGACGCCATTAAATCCGCACAGAACCGGGATGGATTTGTGAAAAACCTCATGGAGTCTTCCTTTTACGCTTCCGGCCAAAAATACAATGTCATGGTATTTAATTTAAGCCAGGAATATGAAGATCACTTAAACGGTGTGCAATTTTACGGTTCTGCCGTTTACGACGGCATTACGTACGGCATTTGGGTATTTGAAGACGGATCCTTTACAAACAAAGGTGATGGCGGCTGGATCAACTGGGCCTTCAGAGGCTGGTTCGACCGGGATGGCAGCACTGTCAATTTCCATCGTCCTTTTTTTACTGCATCTATTCGCCGCCTTCAAGCATGGCGGCTTCCACATCATTAATGTATTGGCGAAGCTCATGGGAGATATCCCGGGAAATTTCTCCCTCCTCAAAGAGCGTTTGAATTTCATTTCTGATTGCCTGCACAGCCTTCAGCTTCACTTCCAGCTTCTGATTTTCAAAATGGGCGCTTGATTTCAGCTCATGATGGCTGTGCTCCAACCTGAAAATGAGCTGTTTATAGAATGAAATGACAGACAAAAATACTTCTTTATGTTCATCTGCCTTATGTTTTTCCAAATATTCTATCGCTGCTTTTGCCGTTTTCACTCTTGTTGCCCGTATCAACCCTGCTTCATTTAAAATCGACATCTCCGGCTTTTTATGCTCACCGAAGAAAATCCAATACATCAGCCGCTTAAGCCTTGTTTTTGATAATCCGACCTTAAACGGGTTGGCATACAAAATTTCCAACTCATTAAATCGTTCTTGCAGCACGTTTGCCGTTTCTTCCGGGATGTCTCCCCGCTCCAGCATTTTCATCAATGCCTCTTGCTCAGCCTTAACCCCTTGTGCACGGACTTTTCGCTCTTGCCTTTTGATGCGATTAGTTGATGTATATTGCTGAAAACGAAGATTTTTCATTTTCTCATTGTATTCAGCTATCACCGCAAGGGAGGCCGTTTTGTTTGTATCATTCATGTCTTCTTTAATCGTTTGGAGAGCTGTTTTGATCAATTTGCGTCTCGCCGTCAGCAGCTTCTTGTTTCGTTCCTCGTCCTCTTCTTCTTTTTCAGTCAGAAGCGGCAGGACAACGGTGGCAATAACAAGTGTGCATAAAATGACACCGGCTGCTAGAAAGAGAATCAGGTTTCTTTCTGGAAACGGCGTGCCGTCCTCCAGGAAATACGGAATGGAGAAAGAACCTGCAAGCGTTACAGCTCCGCGCACACCAGAAATCGAAATTAACAGCGTGGAACGAATACCCGGTTTATAGATGTTCTGATCTTTATTAAAGAACCACTTGCCGTTCCAGAAGAACAGCACCCACAAAAATCTGAGGAGCATTAACGTAAATGTGATGACTAGAATATAGCCGATCACCTTCATGTTGCTGATAGCGGTGTCGTTAAAAATGACAGAAATGACGTCTGGAATCTGCGTTCCGAGAATCACGAATACCAGGCCGTTCAAAATAAATAAAATAATGTTCCACGTACTTGAGGAGACGATTTGCAGCTTGATCATCGTTGATTCCAGACGATCCTGTTCCACTGCATGGGTAATACCTCCCGCCACAACGGCCAAAATCCCGGAAACGCCGATTTCTTCTGCTGCCAAATAGATCACAAACGGCGTCAGAATTTGAATCAGCATATGCATCGTGACATCCTGCATACCTAGACGGCGCAGGAAGAGGCGGAAACGAATAATCAAGAACGAAATGACAACCCCGCACAGCAAACCTCCGAGAGAAATAAAGACAAAGCTGACAGCCGCTTGCGCTAATGAAAATGCTCCAGTCACTGCTGCCGCAATCGCAAACTTAAAGGCCACCAGACCTGATGCGTCATTCATCAGCCCTTCCCCTTCAAGCAAGCGAAGAATCCCTTTTGGCATTTTCACTCTTCCTGATAATGCGCTGACAGCGACGACATCAGTTGGTGAAAGAATGGCCGCAAGTCCGAAAGCCGCTGCCAGCGGAATATCAGGAATCATCCAGTGAATTGTGTAGCCTCCTACAATTACAGTCGCAAATACAAGACCGAGTGCAAGCAACAAAATCGGAGCCCTTAAATTCCAAAGCTCTGCCCGCGGCGTTCTCTTCCCATCATTAAATAGAAGGGGTGCGATAAACAAAACAAAAAACAATTCGGTGTTTAATTCAAAATGAAGCCCCTGGGGAAATGAGGCGGCAAGAATCCCAAGCGCCACCTGAATCAGAGGCACGGGAATAAACGGAATAAACCGATTTACGATATTGGATATCGCAATAATCGTTAATAAAACGAGAACGACTAAAAATATGTCCAAATACATGACCTCCTTCGTCTGTTGTGTTAGTACATGATGAATCAATGATTCTGCTTGTCTAAAAGAGGCTGAGGCTAGGATGGCCTTGCATCCGATATATGATGTCGCAGGAGTTCCCTCCACACTTGTCTTCTTTTATAGTACCCTTTTTAGGGTATTATTTCTCATGATATGCTCATAGTGAACTTTTTTGCCGCAGAGCAAATTCCAGACCAAAAGAGACAGGGAGCTATTCCCTGCCTCTCGTTTCCCTGTATTAATCGTGAAAATTCGTGCCGTCAGTCGTTGCTTTAATGATGCCTGCGCGGATGACAAAGTCACCAAAATGCTCGCCTTCCTCGCGTTCTTTCGCATAACGGGAAAGCAGGACGCGAAGCTCGTTTAAAATCTCCTCTTCACCGATGTTTTCCCGGTACATTTTGCTTAAACGGCTCCCGTCAAATGCAGCGCCAAGATACATATTATATTTGCCCGGCGCCTTTCCGATAAATCCGATTTCTCCGAGCGCATGGCGTGCACATCCATTCGGGCATCCTGTCATGCGAATGGTGATTTCCTGTTCACGAAGGCCGTTTTCATCAATAATGTCTTCAATCTTATCTAAAAGTGTCGGCAAATATCGTTCAGCTTCAGCCATGGCCAATCCGCAGGTCGGAAGAGCGACGCACGCCATCGAGCTGCGCCGGAGCGCCGAATGATGCTTGCCGTCAGTGAGTCCGTATTGCTCGATTAACGCACTGATCTCTTCTTTTTTATCGCTTGAAACGTTCGCGATAATCAAGTTCTGGTTGGCTGTCAGACGGAACTCTCCTGTATGGACTTTGGCAATTTCCCGCAAGCCTGTCATCAGTTTATAATCATCGTAATCTGTCACACGGCCGCCTTCGATAAACAGCGTAAAATGCCAGTTATCCTCAATGCCTTCAACCCACCCGTAGCGGTCGCCGTTATGATCGAAATGATACGGCTTCGCTTCTTCCAGGCGCCAGCCGAGGCGGTTTTCCAATTCCTCTTTTACTGTTTCTAAGCCGAGGCGGTCAACCGTGTATTTAAAACGCGCATTTTTGCGGACAGAGCGGTTTCCGTAATCACGCTGAATCGTAATCGTTTTTTCAGCAACATCATACATTTGCTCAGGACGGCAGAAACCGATCACCTTGGCTAATTGCGGATATGTCGCTGTGTCGCCATGCGTCATTCCCATACCGCCGCCGATTGCCACATTAAAACCGATCAGTTTGCCATCTTCGACAATCGCAATGAATCCGAGATCTTGTGAAAAGACATCAATATCATTAGACGGCGGAACAGCAATACCGATTTTAAATTTCCGAGGCAGATAGAGCGGTCCGTACATTGGCTCGACTTCTTCCTCCGGCGTGCCGGCCACTCTTTCCTCATCAAGCCAAATTTCATAATATGCCCTCGTCCGTGGCAGCAGGTCATCACTTAATTTTTTAGACCACTCGTATACCTCTGAGTGGATTTCAGACTGATAAGGGTTTGATGCGCACATCACGTTGCGGTTTACGTCCCCGCAGGCTGCGATCGTATCCAAAAGAGCCGAGTGGATCGTCTGAATGGTTTTCTTCATATTCCATTTCAAAATTCCGTGCATTTGGAACGTTTCACGTGTCGTCAATTTTAATGTGCCGTTCCCATATTTCTGAGATAGATCATCCATGACAAGCCATTGCTCAGGCGTTGAAACGCCCCCTGGCATACGCACGCGCAGCATAAATTGATATGCCGGCTCAAGCTTTTGCTTTTGGCGTTCATTGCGGAGGTCACGGTCATCCTGCAAATAACTGCCGTGGTGTTTCATCAGGCGGTTGTCATCATCCGGAATTCCGGCACTGATCCGATCCAGCATGACTTCTTTCAGTGTGCCGCGCAAATAGTCACTTTCTCTTTTAATGCGTTCAACATCACTTGGAGCGCCGTCCGGTGCTTTTAAGATTTTGGTCACCATGTTGAAAAACCCCTTTCAAGTCAAATCAGTATACATCACGCTGATAGCGTTTTTGCTGCTGCATGTCGGCAAGATAAGCTTCCGCTTCTTCGCGGCTCATATTGCCTTCTTTCTCGATAATCTCAAGCAATGTGTGATGGACGTCATGCGCCATATGCTTTTCATCACCGCAAATGTAAACAGCCGCGCCTTCTTGAAGCCATTCGAATAACTCTGCACTCTGTTCAAGCATGCGGTGCTGCACATATACTTTTTCTTCCGTATCACGGGAAAATGCCACATCCATTTTTGTCAGCACACCGTCTTTGAGCCACTTCTGCCACTCTGTCTGGTAAAGGAAATCTGTGACAAAGTGCTGATCGCCAAAGAACATCCACGCTTTTCCTTCGGCTCCTGTCTCCTCTCGCTCCTGCATAAAGGAACGGAACGGCGCGACGCCTGTCCCTGGGCCGACCATGATAATCGGCGTTTCAGGATCTTTCGGAAGCTTAAAGTTTTGATTGTGCTGGACATAAACCGGCAATGTATCTCCCGGCTGCAGACGCTCCGCGCATAAAATCGAGCAGACGCCTTTACGTTCTCGGCCATGCGCATCGTAGCGGACTGCGCCGATTGTTAAATGCACTTCATCCGGATTTGCGGATAAACTGCTCGCAATCGAATAAAGGCGGGCCGGCATTTTTCGCAGAATCGAGACAAACTCCTGCGCCGATACACTGAACGGGCCATAATCACGGACGAGATCAAGCAAATCGCGTCCTTCTATATACGCTTTTACATTCCCCTCATTTCCCGGGGCTAAAAGCGCTCTAAGCTCATCGCTTCCCGTCAGCTGGGCTGCCTGTTCAAGAAGCGGTTTTGTGAGAACGGTAATCTCAAAGTAAGAAATCAGCGCCTCTTTCAGCGGGCGGACATCGCCTTGCTTATTAAGCGTCACAATTTCTTCAGGGTCCCAATTCATTTCCTTCAGCAGCTGATCAACAAGCTCCGGATCGTTTTCCGGATAAACGCCGAGGCTGTCACCTGGCTCGTAAGTCAGGCCAGAGCCTTCCAGAGAAAGCTCCACATGGCGTGTTTCTTTATTCGACCCTCTGCCGTTCAAATTTAAATTTTCTAACACTTCAGCCCGAAACGGGTTTGTTCTGGAATACGAAGACTCACCGGTTTGAGGCGTTGCTGCTGGCGCAGGTGCGGCACTTCCGCCCCCGGCTTCACTTAACCCTTCAAATACGCTCTCAAGCCACTCGGCTGCCGGCTCATCATAATCAAGATCGCAATCAACGCGCGGAGAAATCCGTTTTCCGCCGAGCTCTTCTAAGCGCTGATCAAATTCTTTCCCTGTCTGGCAGAAGAATTCGTACGAGCTGTCACCAAGCGCCAAAACAGAAAAACGAAGATCTTCAAGCTTAGGCGCCCGTCTTCCATGCAGAAATTCATGAAATGATAGCGCGTTATCAGGCGGATCGCCTTCACCGTGCGTACTGACAACGATTAAAAGATTATTTACTTTCTTCAGCTGATTCGGCTTAAAATCGCTCATGGAGGAGACGGTCACTTGAAAACCGCGCTGCTCGAGCTGCTTGCCGGCATTCTCTGCAAGCCCCTGTGCGTTGCCTGTCTGTGAACCGTAAAGAACGGTTACCTCTTTTGAAACGGCTGGTGCCGCCGCTGCTGCAGACACAGCCGCCGGCGCCCCTGCAGTTTCTTGGGCGGGAACAGATTGCGCGGATAAATATCCGCTCAGCCAGATTTTCTGAGATTCGGTCAAGGTTGGCAGAAGGCGGTTAAGGAGCTCTGCCTGCTCCTGATTAAACGGACTGTTCATTACCTGAAGTTGCAACGTATCCACCTCACAAAGTTATAAACTGATCGAAAATTGCATCTAATTGAACTTTACCGGAATACTCGGGTTAAGTAAAATATATTTACATGATGACAACTATTAGTAATCCTAATGATAAAACCGCTTTGTTTCATTTAAATAGAAAAAAGAGAAGGGTTCCCTTCTCTTCATTCAGCATTCTGATATAAATGAGGCAGCACAGCCGTTACAAACGGACTTGCCTTACCTGTATGAAACACCGCCAGTATATGCATCGCACGGGTGCAGGCCGTGTATAAGAGCCTGCGGTCGTGCTCTGTTTGGTAATGTTCTTCTGACGCATCATAGACAAGCACTGCGTCAAACTCAATTCCTTTCGCTAAATACACCGGAATGACACAAACTCCCTTTTGGAATGTTTGATTTTCTTTATGAATCAGACGGATATTTGTATACTCACTGATGTGAGCATGCGCCTGTATGGATTGCTGCGCTGTTTTGCATATAACGGCTATCGTTTCATGTCCTTGTTTCTTGAGCCGTTCAATTTCTATCGTTAGCTTTTGGCACAGGTCCTCACGTCCTTCGGTTTTGAAAACAATAGGCATTTCCCCGTTTCTGTTGAAAGGCTCAATGTCCGCTCCGTCCTGAAGCATTGCTTTCGTAAACTCGACAATCTGCCTTGTCGATCTGTACGTTCTCTTTAAACGAACATATTCAGCCGGTTCATCTTCAAAGCACGCATCCATACGTTTAACGCCGTGTATGGCATGGGCGTAGATGGACTGATTGATGTCACCGAGCACTGTCATGCTGGCAGCCGGAAAAATGCTTCTCATGTACGCCATCTGAAACGGCGAATAGTCCTGAGCTTCGTCGATAAAAAGGTGTTTGATTTTCGTATTTTTCTTTCTGCCTTCAATCAGATCCTGCATATAAAGAAAAGGCGCCGCGTCCTCATAGAGCAATTTATTTTCCGCAAATGCCGATTGGGTCAGCTCTCCTAGCGCTGCCATCTTCTCATGCCGAGATTCCCCTCCCCATCCGGAAAACAATTGCAAATACATCTGCTTTACATCAAGAAATGCAAGGAGTTTGACCGCCTGTTTGAGCGGTTTGAAAGCCTTTTTCACAATGATGGCGGCAAGGAGCTGCTGCTCTCTTTGATAATCGTTAAACGTACTCTCACTGAATCGTTTCCTTTCCTGCAGTTTTTTGTACACATCCAAGTAATCCTCTTTATCGAGGAGCTCAGCTTCCTGAACGACCCAATCCTTACGCCGTTCCTTTTTCTCAAGCTTGTTAAGCTCACTCAGCAGCCACTTGGCCGTATGCTCCATCCGGTTCGGAATGGACTGGCTTTGATCCAGTGAGTAAAAATAGGATTTAATTTTTTCCTTAGTGATCAATTTCTCTCCGCGAAAGACGATATTTTTAAAGATCATCCCTTCAGAGGCCAGCCATGTGACGTATTCATCAATGAATTGCTGAAATGATAAGCCCGCCTTCCATGTGATTCCCGCAAGCCTTGTTGGAAAGTCGCCTTCCTTTGTTTCTGTCAAGCAATATTCGAGCTGATCAAAGGGGCTTTCACAATGGAACTTGCGGCCAAGCCGAAGCTCAATATATTCCTGAAATGTCGCCTGCTCCATGTTCTCTTCTCCTAGCTCAGGCAAAACAGAGGAGACATAGCTGTTAAATAAGAAGTTGGGAGTAAATAAAACGATTTGTCCGGCATCAATAACGCCGCGGTGCCTGTATAACAAATAAGCGACACGCTGAAGCGCTGCCGATGTTTTCCCGCTGCCAGCCGCTCCCTGCACAATCAGGAATTTGCTTTTTTCATTACGGATAATCTGGTTTTGTTCTTTCTGAATCGTAGACACGATGTTTTTCATTTGAGTGTCAGAGTGATGGCTTAATACTTCCTGCAGCATTTCATCGCCGATCGTCATATCTGTATTAAACATCGCCTTGAGAGCGCCGTTTTTGATGATAAACTGGCGTTTGAGCACCATTTCCCCTTCTATCGTTTCACCGGGCACTTCGTACTCCGCTTTTCCTGGGGAATAATTATAGTACATACTTGATATCGGCGCCCTCCAGTCATAGATCAGAAAGTGTTCTTCCTTTTCATCCATACAGGAAGCTAAACCAATATAAATCCGCTCCGCCTGCTCCTCACCATTTTCAATAAAATCAATCCGGCCAAAATAAGGCGATGCTTTTAATTGATGAATTCGTTTGAGCTGCTGATCCATATGTCTATGATTCCGTTCCCGATCAGACAGCAGCTCTGCCTGCTGCTTAATGCTTGCCATCGTTTCAACCGCTTCATGGGCATCATCAAAATTAACCCTAACATCCTCCCAAAAGCTTTTTCTTAATCCGATAACATCATGCTTTAACCCGTCTGCAGCCGTTTCCAGAAACCGCTCTTTTTTGCCAAGCTCCTGCAGCACCTCATCTATTCTTAACTGCTCTTCCTTCCATTCCTTATCCTGCTGATTCATGAACGGCACCTCCAGAAAATAGTTGACAAACACAGATGAAATACTGTACAATATAATTGGATACATATAATAAATATATGATAAAAATCAGTAAATACAATTTATCTTAGCACATTCACCCAATATCAATCAAGGTTTGGGTTATTTATATGCAAAAAAACCGATTTCAAATTGAAATCGGTTTTTTTAATGATAGTTATCTAAACGAAAAGAACGGTTTGGCAGCTTCCAGTTAAACATATAGGAGCAGACGCGGCAAACAACAAGCACAAAAAACAGTACGTACAAGCCAAACGAGTTTCCAAGCCAGCCCAAGCCGACGATTAAACCGCCGAGAGCTGCCCAGACCGCGTAAATTTCTGCTTTCAGCACAAGCGGCTTGCGTCCGGCAAGAAGATCACGAATGATGCCCCCGCCGCTTCCCGTCAGCACTGCTGCTACGATGACAGCACTAAGCGGATGGCCCATTTTGACGGCATACAATGCGCCTTGGATAGCAAAGGCTGCGAGACCGATCGCATCTGATAAATTGCCCCACTTGTTCCAATGCTTCAGCAGCAGCTTCGGGAACAGAAACACAATCGTTATGGATAAGAGCGCGATCTGAAAGTACGCTCCCTGCTCCCATAGTGCTGATACTGGAACACCGATCAGCAAATTACGGATCGCTCCGCCTCCAAAGGCTGTGACAATCCCTAATATATAAACTCCTAAAATATCATATTCCTCTTCCATCGCAACAATTGCGCCGCTGACTGCAAACGCAATGATGCCAATCACACTAAGCAGCTCCCAAGCCATTCTGATGACTCCCTTTATGTTTGTTAAATTTTCTGACGACCTCTAGATTTTATAATCGCTCCAGCGTAAAATCAATAACATTTTTACGATAAAAAAAGATAAATTTAGAGGGAGTACACCAAACGCTATGGAGCATGAGTTTTCGAGATTAAAAAAGCGCCCGGCATAGGGACTGACCCCCGTTTTTGAGACAGGGATCAAAACACCTTTTAAACAGCCAATTGCCGATAGTTTATCGGTGATTG
>NZ_JALAMR010000013.1:0-13298 GCF_026790125.1 Bacillus sp. N12A5
CACGACATCAGCTTGGAAGGCTGAGGTTTTACCACTAAACTACACCCGCATTTCTGTTTGTCAGTAACAGTACCGCTCTGACTTTTCTAATATTACATGTTTATTGATTTTTCGTCAAGGGAATATAAAAATTTTGTCGAAAAAAAGTTTTCTTTTTGTAAAGATGTTAAGTTTCATTTACATAATGTTAAGTATACTATACAATGTAATCAATTGAGAATGTGAAGGGGACAGACGCTATGATGAAAAATAAAGTAAAAGAACTGAGGGCACGCTTCGGCTATTCTCAGGAAAAACTAGGAAACACAGTCGGTGCCACAAGACAGACTGTGGCAGCAATCGAAAAAGGCGATTATGTTCCCTCACTGCTGTTAGCACTGAAAATCTGCAAAGCCTTCTCCATGAAAATGGAGGATGTCTTTTGGTTAGAGGAGGAAAACTAAGATGAGCATGAAAACAAAAGCCGCATTTCAACTTGTGTTATTTGGCCTTGCATGCTGGACGCTGATTTCATACTTTGAAGCTTCAGAAGGCATAGCGTCTTTTTTCCGCACAAAGAGCGGCGAGATGGTGTTTGAATTAAATCTCACCCCCTTTATTCTGTTTGTTGCGGCGTCTGCGGTTTATTTATACTTACAGAAAAAAAGCCGCCCTGCTGCAAAAAAGCTTCTTTTGCCTGATGAATTTGAAGAGCAGGATGAAAGAGAGCGGATGATGACGGCAAAAGCATGCCGCGCGTCATATATCGCCGTCTACTTCTCTCTTCCTGCCGCAGCGGTTCTTCTCATTTTTTATCCGCTTTTTCAATCGCGTATTCCGTTTTTCCCTATTCTTATTGTGTTTATTATCATGATCATTCAGCACCTATCCTACGTCATCTCTTTCAAGAAAAACGAAAAAAACTCCGGCGCGCTGTAATCGGCCGGAGTTTTTTCTTACCAGCTTGCTTTTTTCACACCGGGAATCTGGCCTTTATGGGCCAGCTCCCTGAAAGCGATTCTGGACATTTTAAACTTTCTCATATATCCTCTCGGGCGCCCCGTTACCATGCATCGATTGTGGAGCCTTCCCGGTGCTGAATCTCTCGGCAGCTTGCTGAGTGCCTCGTAATCTCCTTTTTCTTTTAGCTCGCGTCTAATAGCGGCGTATTGTTCAACAAGCTGCTGGCGTTTTAACTCTTTTGCTACTTTTGATTTCTTAGCCAAGACAAAGCCTCCTTGTTAAATCGAAATAATTACGATTTAAAATGTACCATGCACACTAAAAAAAAGCAAGCATACCGCTTTGTCAAAACAGGCGGCTGAAAGCCGCCCGTTTCGAATGATGCAATTCTGCTTCATACAATAACGCATCTTGATACTGGCGATTTCATTTTTTCTTAAACCGAGGCATTCTTCTCTTTAACAAAATAAGTATTCCCGACCGCTTCTCCCCTTTTGTTCTGAAGTTTTCTTGTCCGCTCATTTTCAAATGGCAAAAGAGGAAACACTAGCTCTGCAAAATAATACGCTTCTTCTAAATGAGGATAGCCGGAGAAAATAAACGAATCTATTCCGAGTGCCTGGTACTCCGCTATCCGGTCGGCAATAGTCTGCGGATCACCGACAAGGGCTGTGCCTGCCCCGCCTCTGACCAGTCCGATCCCCGCCCACAGATTCGGGCTGATTTCAAGCTTCGCCCGATCGCCTTGATGAAGAACGGCCATCCGGCGCTGGCCTGAAGAATCGTATCGGCTTAGAGCTGCCTGCGCTTTGGCGATGGTGTCATCATCCAAGTGGCTGATCAAGCGTTCAGCCGCTTCCCACGCCTCCTCCTCGGTTTCACGGGCAATGACATGCAGCCTGATGCCAAATCGAACGGATCTCCCCTCTTTTTCAGCTTGCTTTTTGACTCTCTCAATCTTTTCTTTTACTTGTTCAGGCGGCTCGCCCCATGTTAAATACACATCTGTATGCTTTGCGGCAGCGTCAATCCCCGCCTGTGAGGATCCTCCAAAATAGATAGGCGGATGCGGCGCTTGCTGCGGCGGGAAAAGCAGACTGCTGTTTTCCACTTTGATATGCTTTCCTTCATAGGTAACCGTCTCTCCCCGCAAAAGTCTCCGCCAAACCGTTAAAAATTCATCTGTTGCTTCATAGCGTTCATCATGGCTGAGAAACAGGCCATCCCCAGCCAGCTCGTACGGATCGCCTCCTGCCACAACATTGATCAGCAGCCGGCCGTCTGAAATTCGGTCTAAAGTAGATGTCATTCTGGCTGCCAGTGAAGGCTGCATTAAACCGGGTCTAACCGCAACTAAAAACTTTAGATCCTTTGTTTCTCCCGCCAGCGCCGACGCTGTAAGCCACGGGTCCTCGCACGATCTTCCCGTCGGCAGTAGAACACCCGTATACCCCAGCCTGTCTGCCGCCTGCGCGATTTGTTTAAAGTAAAGATGATCCGCAGTCCGGCCATCGCTTTCAGATCCTAAATACCTCGCGTCTCCATGAGTCGGTATAAACCAAAGAATTTCCATACCCATCTCCCCTTTATATAGATTACCCTTCGTAACTGTTTCTCCACTTTAATAGTTTTCGTTCAAGCAGCCTGACAAAGGAATCCGTCAGCTTTCCCACCACCGCAAAGATGATAATCCCTGCAAACACTTTGTTCGTTTGTGAAAACTGTCTGGCATCCATAATCATGTAGCCGACACCCGAGCTTGAGCCCATCAGCTCTGCCACAACAAGACCGAGCCATGCAATACCTAGCGATAAGCGAATGCCCAGCAATATATTTGGCAGTGATGCAGGCAATATCACTTTGGAAATCTGCTGATGCCATTTAAATTCAAGCACCCGGGCAACTTCAAACAGCTTCGCATCAACCCCGCGGATGCCGTTAAATGTATTAATGTAGACCGGAAAGAAGGCACCTAGCGCAATCAGCAATATTTTAGATACTTCATCAAAACCGAACCATAATATAAACAACGGCGTAACCGCCAGATGGGGTACGGTTCTAAGCATTTGCAATGACGGATCAAGATACAGCTCCGTTCGTTTGGAGAATCCGGCCAAAATGCCGAAGATCAAGCCAAGCCCCGCGCCAAGCAAAAAACCAAGTGCCGCCCGATAGATGCTGATTTGCAGATGGCCGAACAGCTCACCAGACAAAATAAGTGTTTTAAAGGTCAGGACGATTGTAACGGGCGTAGGCAGCACTGTAGCAGACACAACCCCAAGACCGCCGATGATCTGCCAGATGGCAATGATGGCGGCGGGCAGCAAAAGCCCTTTCATCCAGTCGTATTTTTTCCTTCTGGGCTTTTTTTTGACAGCTTCCGTATTCGTTTTGGGCAGCGAGCCTGCAGCCTCCGCCTTCATCATTGATCACCTCCGGAGGAATTTTCCTTTAACGCTTTTTTAATAAATGTGTTATCAACAACCTCTTTGACATCAATCTTCTTGTCTATTGCCTTCGTTTGATATTGAAAATCTGCTGTCTCCTGCTGCGCTTTCACAATGTCGTCACTGATGACCTCATTCAGAGGCTTAGTATTTTTCAGCACATTTTCGACGACCTTTTTATCGAGATCTTTAATGTCTGCATACAAATCCGCGGCTTCATCCAGATGTTCCTTTTGCCACACAACGGCTTTATTAAACACCTTCAGAAAACGGACCACTTCATCAGGGTGCTCTTCCGCAAACTTTGTTCTTACTAAAGTAAATCCGGGTGAATATAAATCTGTGCTTTCCCCGTTTACAAGGATTTTTGCTCCGTGTTTGATTGTTTCTAAAGACAAGTACGGCTCCCAAATGGACCAGGCATCAACAGATCCGTTTTCAAACGCGGAGGCGGCTTCATCGGGCTGAAGCTGAATGATCGTTACATCATTAGCTGACAATCCCACTTGATCAAGTGCTTTATACAGAAAATCAAAACCGCTGCTGCCTTTAGCGACTGCAATTTTCTTTCCCTTTAAGTCCTTGACGTCCTGAATGCCGCTGTTTTGGTTGACAAGGATGCCGTTCGCTTTCAACCCATCCTGAGATAAGCCAATTTCTTTAAAATCAATGCCTGCCGCCTGTCCCGAGATCACAGGTGAATTGCCTACCTGAGAAAAATCAAGTTTGTCTGCCGCAAGGCCTTCAAATTGGGGCGGACCGCTTTGAAACTCCACCCACTTCACCTTGATGCCTTCTTTTTCAAATGCATCTTCAAACCAGCCTTTTTCCTTCGCAATCAAAAGCGGGCTTAAGCTTTGCTGAATACCGATTCGGATCTCTTTCAATTGTTTGCTGTCACCGCTGGCTCCATTTGCTCCGCAGCCTGCCAGCAGAAAAAAAACGGTAACGAATACGATGAGTCTTTTTTTCATTTCTGCTTCCGCCCTTTCTATATCCCTGATCCTTCAGCGTACTCTAGTTCTTCTGTTTTCTCGAATTCCGACAGCACTTTCTGTCTGATCACTTGGAAATCCGGAGTCGTCCTGTTTCGCGGATACGCCAAATGAATTGGCATCAGCTTATGGATGTTCCCCGGTTTGGCCTTAAGGATCGCAAGCTCATTTCCTAAATAAACAGATTCATCTATATCATGAGTGACGAGTATCATCGTTGTTTTTTTCCTCCGCCATATATCCAGCAGCACGTCCTGCAGGTGTTTTCTTGTAAAAGCGTCGAGTGCACCAAACGGTTCATCTAAAAGCAGCACCTCAGGCTCCCGCAGAAGAGCCCGTGCGATAGCCACTCTTTGTGACATACCGCCTGACAGCTCGCGCGGATACGCTTTCTCCGATCCTTTCAATCTGACAATCTCGATCAATTCATCCACCTTCTGTTTGACTTTTGGGTCTTTCAAGTTCAAATCAGCGGCAATATTCTGCTCAACCGTCAGCCAAGGAAAGAGGCGATGCTCCTGAAAAATAAATCCTTGCTGAATACCCGGAGCTGTTACGCTGCGTCCGTTAATTTCAATACTCCCCTCATACTCAGAATCAAGTCCTGCAATAATTTTTAACAAAGTGCTTTTTCCGCACCCGCTCGGTCCGATGACTGTTAGAAATTCACCTGGCGCGATTGATAATTGAATGTTCTCCAAGACCGTTGTTTTGCGGCCTTCATGAACAAATGCCTTTTCTTTGATGCTGATGGTCACAGCCACTTTTATCCCTCTCTTTCTGCCAACCCCGCCTTCAAAAAACAAAAAGGCCCCCATCTCTGTTCGTTGTAGAGATGAGAGCCTTCGGCGGTCCGATCAGCTGCCCAATTGTTTTTTTGTTTGAATATCATGTTAATTCAAATTATTCCGATATGTCAACTCTTTTTTAAACAAGATTTTTAACATCCTCGTTTATCACTTACTCTGCTTGTTTCGCAAGTAGGAAAGAAAAAAATCATTTCCCGAAAAACTTTTTTCTCTATTATAGACTGTTGCAACAAGGGTTTATCAATAATTTCAATACTAGATATCGCTTAATAGAGATAACTATTTTATAATAATTATAAAATAATATTGACTTTTTACTTAGAGATGATATTATGTTCTTATAAATTCCAAGAGGTGATAACATGAGTTCAAATAAACTGACAACTAGCTGGGGCGCTCCGGTTGGAGATAATCAAAATTCGATGACTGCCGGTTCTCGCGGACCAACTTTAATCCAAGATGTACATTTACTCGAAAAACTGGCCCATTTTAACCGAGAACGAGTTCCTGAACGTGTTGTTCACGCCAAAGGAGCAGGCGCACACGGATATTTTGAAGTAACAAACGATGTAACAAAATACACGAAAGCCGCTTTCCTTTCTGAAGTCGGCAAACGCACACCGTTGTTCGTCCGTTTCTCAACAGTTGCCGGTGAACTTGGCTCGGCTGACACAGTTCGCGACCCGCGCGGATTTGCTGTTAAATTCTATACTGAAGAAGGAAACTACGACATCGTTGGCAACAATACGCCAGTATTCTTCATCCGCGATGCGATTAAGTTCCCTGATTTCATCCATACACAAAAAAGAGATCCAAAAACACACCTGAAAAACCCTACGGCTGTATGGGATTTCTGGTCACTTTCACCAGAGTCACTGCACCAAGTGACAATTCTGATGTCAGACCGTGGAATTCCTGCGACACTTCGTCACATGCACGGCTTTGGAAGCCATACATTCAAATGGACAAATGCCGAAGGTGAAGGCGTATGGATTAAATATCACTTTAAAACAGAACAAGGCGTGAAAAACCTTGATGTTCATACGGCGGCAAAAATTGCCGGTGAAAACCCTGATTACCATACAGAAGATCTATTCAACGCGATCGAAAATGGTGATTTCCCTGCATGGAAACTATATGTGCAAATCATGCCTTTAGAAGATGCAAATACGTATCGCTTTGACCCGTTTGATGTTACAAAAGTTTGGTCTCAAAAAGACTATCCGCTAATCGAGGTCGGACGTATGGTGCTTGACAGAAACCCGGAAAACTACTTTGCAGAAGTAGAACAAGCGACATTCTCACCTGGAACACTCGTGCCTGGCATTGATGTTTCTCCGGATAAAATGCTTCAAGGCAGACTGTTTGCTTATCATGATGCACACCGCTACCGTGTCGGTGCGAACCATCAAGCGCTGCCAATCAACCGCGCACGCAACGAAGTGAACAATTATCAGCGTGACGGACAAATGCGTTTTGACAATAATGGCGGCGGATCCGTTTATTACGAGCCTAACAGCTTCGGAGGTCCGAAAGAATCACCAGAGGATAAACAAGCAGCATATCCGGTACAAGGGATGGCTGACAGCGTAAGCTACGATCACAACGATCACTACACACAAGCCGGTGACCTCTACCGTTTAATGAGCGAAGATGAGCGCACCCGCCTTGTTGAAAATATCGTTAACGCCATGAAGCCGGTAGAAAAAGAAGAAATCAAACTTCGCCAAATCGGGCATTTCTACAAAGCGGATCCTGAATACGGAAAACGCGTGGCAGAAGGACTTGGATTACCGATTAAAAAAGATGCTTAATAGAATGCAAAAACCCGCTATACATTAGCGGGTTTTTTTATATTGCACTGCCGTATGCTTCTCATCAATCTTCATATAAATTTCCTCCATCATCTCCGTACTGTTCATAATCTCTCGTTTGTTTTTTTCAATCAGGAGCTCCAGCGGCAGAATTTGATTCCCGTATGTTTTTCGCTTCCTAAATCGTTTTCTCCCCTTCTCTTTTTTGATTCCCATCAATGATCCCTCCTTTTTCATACAAAAAAGGCCCTTATCTAAAAGATAAGAGCCTTCGGTGTCCCGATCAGCAAATATTGGAAATGGATATTAGCTATATTAAAACGCATTCCATTTTGCCTGTCAATCTATTATTTATACAGCTGGCTGCCTTGATTCACAAATTCTTCAGCTTTTTCCTTCATCCCCTCTTCAATAGCATCCCATTCACTAATCTCTTTGTCCTTCGCATAATCCCGAATATCCTGGGAAATTCTCATGCTGCAAAACTTCGGACCGCACATGGAACAAAAGTGAGCGGTTTTCGCTCCTTCTGCCGGCAGGGTTTCATCATGATATTCAAGCGCTCTTTCCGGATCAAGGGATAGATTAAACTGATCCCGCCAGCGGAATTCAAAACGGGCTTTCGATAAAGCATCATCCCGTATTTGCGCTCCGGGGTGCCCTTTTGCAAGGTCTGCCGCATGCGCCGCAATTTTATATGTAATAACTCCTTCCCGAACATCGTCACGGTTAGGCAGCCCCAAATGCTCCTTCGGCGTTACATAACAAAGCATTGCTGTCCCATACCAGCCGATCATCGCCGCTCCGATCGCTGATGTAATATGGTCATAGCCCGGCGCAATATCTGTTGTCAGCGGCCCTAATGTGTAAAAAGGCGCTTCTTTGCAAATGTCCATTTGTTTATCGACATTCTCTTTGATTTTATGCATCGGCACATGCCCAGGCCCTTCAATCATCACCTGAACATCATGCTTCCAGGCAATTTGCGTCAGCTCTCCAAGCGTCTCTAATTCAGCAAACTGCGCTTCGTCATTGGCATCAGCGATTGATCCGGGACGAAGTCCGTCCCCAAGAGAAAAAGCAATATCATACATTTTCATGATTTCACAAATTTCTTCAAAATGACTATACAAGAAGCTTTCCTGATGGTGAGCCAGACACCACTGCGCCATAATTGCTCCCCCGCGTGACACGATTCCGGTTGTCCGTTTGGCAGTCAGCGGCACATAGCGAAGCAAAACACCTGCGTGAATCGTAAAATAATCCACTCCCTGCTCTGCCTGTTCGATCAGCGTATCACGATAAATGTCCCACGTTAAATCCTCCGCTACGCCGTTTACTTTTTCAAGCGCCTGATAAATCGGAACAGTCCCCACGGGCACAGGACAATTGCGGATAATCCATTCACGCGTCGTATGAATGTCTTTTCCGGTAGAAAGGTCCATCATCGTATCCGCTCCCCAGCGTATGGCCCACGTCATTTTTTCCACTTCTTCTTCAATGGATGACGTAACGGCTGAATTCCCGATATTCGCATTGATCTTCACATGAAAATTCCTTCCGATAATCATCGGTTCACTTTCAGGGTGATTAATGTTTGAAGGAATGATCGCCCGGCCGCTGGCTACCTCGTCTCTGACAAACTCAGGAGACACATGCTCGCGAATGGCGATAAACTCCATCTCAGGAGTAATGATCCCCTTTTTGGCATAGTGCATTTGCGTGACATTTTGACCTGCCTTCGCCCTCAGCGGTTTCCGCTTTAGTCCGGGATAGCTTGCGTTTGGATTTGCTTTTTTATAACCGTTATCTTCTGGTTTTACAGCCCGTCCTTCATACTCTTCCACATCGCCGCGCTCTGTGATCCATTTTTGGCGGAGAGGATTTAAACCTTCTTCAATATTAATTGTCACATCAGGGTCCGTATAAGGTCCGCTTGTATCATAGACACGCACAGGCGCGTTTTCCTCTTCACCGAACGATCCCGTCGTCGGACTCAATGCGATCTCCCTCATCGGCACTTGGATGTCCGAAGAAGACCCCTCCACGTACACTTTCTTGCTCCCCGAAAAACTCGACATAATGGAAATGTTGGCTTGCTGCACTGAATTGTTTTGCATTACTTATCCTTCCCCTCTCTTCGTTTGAAAGGACAAAATCAAGCCCATAACCAGCACAAAAAACCGGATTCAAATGAATGAACCCGGTTACAGTCAGAAAGAAACATATTATTGCCCAGCACGACAATAATAAAAACAATTCCTCTACTTCCCCACGCTGGTACGAACCAGATCAGGTCCAAAGGGTTAAGAAGCTTGCCTTCTCTCTCAGCCCGATAGCGGGCACCCCCAGTAACTATTGATTTCGCACTCATCTTAACATAAAACCAATCTGAAAAAAAGGGGAATATAGATAATATTCAGCTAATTCATCCTAAATATTTGACAGGCAGCTGGATTTCAGCTATTTCATATTCATCCATCATCACCCGATATGCCTTTGCACCCGGTCTTGAACTCACTGTCTGAAACAGCTGATCATTTATGAAATGGAGAGCCGCTCCGTCGTCCGCCGCATAGCCATCACTCAGAAATTCATTAGATATCAGCTGGTGGTATATCGGCCTCCGGTCCTTTTCACCATCATAATGAGGACAAAAACTCCCTTGCAACAAACCTAAACTTTTCATACTTGTCAGCGGCCCGGCCGAATCTGTGACCCCTTCTTCAAACCAGCAGATCGCACCGGCACTTAATCCAGCTAGAATCAAACCGTTCTTCCATGCTTCTCTGAGAATAAGATCCAGCCCCCACTCCTTCCACAGTACAAGCATATTCCTCGTATTTCCCCCGCCAACATATATTACATCCTGTTCCATAACAAAAGATAGTAAATCTGTTGTCGGCGGCTTAAATAAGGATAAATGAGACGGCACACAATCCAGTGTTTGAAAAGCATCATAAAACCGCTGAACATAGTTTTGGGAATCACCGCTCGCCGTCGGCAGAAAACAAATGCGAGGTGACTTCCGCTCCGATTGATTGATGATATATTGATCGAGAGACAAATTATCCGGCTCCATTGAAAAACCCCCTCCGCCCATCGCAATAATCTGCTTCATCATCCCACTCCCCCGGAAAAATTTGTTATTCATTATAGCATTTTGTATAAAAGCAAGACACAAAGCAAAATATTTTCTTATCAGGGGAACAAGAAAATAACATCCTGTACAGGAGGTGGCTTGCCATTGAACAATGTCTTTGATCCGATTAACGCCATAGCTATACCTGCAACTGCCCTTGATTTCTTAGCAACAACAAAAAACAGCATTAACAAGTACACTGCCGCGATAAAGGAAACCTCGAACCCTCACCTCCGAAGAGCATTGCATGATCAATTAGATGCAGCTGTTTATCTGCATGGAGAACTGTCAGAACTCCTGTTGGAAAAAGGCTTTGTCCTAGATAAACCATTTTAAATCGACTCGCTTTTATGTTGCAGAGAACTGTAAACAGGCCATAAAAAATGACGGTCTCTCATTTTATGAAAGACCGTCTCTTTCCTTTATTGCTCCACTCTTCTTAAAGCCTCGTTTACTGTTTCTTTTATAAACGCATCTTCCCCGCCCAATCGGTCTAAACTGAGATCGCCGTTTCTCAGCCTTTCAGATATATTATTGATATCCTCTTCTACCGTGATTTGCAGCTCACCAGCCAAAAACATTCTGTGTAATTCATCAGCAACCATACTTTCTTTATTCATTTCAATCCGCTCCTTTGCTTTCAGTATTATTCTTAGTCTGTCCTTTAACCTGAAGAATCATAGGAAAAAAGTATGAACCAAATGAATCTTTTTTCCTCTTTCTTACGTATATTTGTTGAGAAAAAGAAAAAGGGGAAGATCTAACATGTCATTTTTTAAGAAGCTTGCTGCAAGTGCCGGAATCGGTGCTGCCAAAGTAGATACGATTTTAGAGAAAGACGCCTATTATCCTGGAGAGGAAGTACGGGGTACTGTACATGTCAAAGGCGGAAAAATCGCTCAGGACATCCGCTATATTGACGTACAGCTTAATACACGGTACGTCATTGTAAAAGACGATGAAGAGCACCGGAAATACGCTACAATTCATTCTTTCCGGGTCACTGGTTCATTCACCGTTCAGCCTGGAGAAGAGCATCAATTTCCGTTCTCATTCACTCTACCGCTAGATACACCGATTACTGTAGGAAAAGTAGAAGTCGCCGTGGTGACAGACCTTGATATCGAAGGCGGTATCGATAAGTCCGACCATGACCGCATTTTCGTTGAGGCACACCCTTGGATTGAAAATGTGCTGGAAGCCATCGAAAACCTAGGCTTCCGCCTTCATGAAGCAGACTGCGAACAAGCGCCTTACTTCCAGCGCAGACTTCCATTTGTTCAAGAATTCGAGTTCGTTCCGACATCAGGCTACTATCGTCAGATGCTTGATGAATTAGAGGTTATTTTTCTTTTAGACGAAAACGGTTTAGACATTATTTTCGAAGTCGACCGCAGAGCAAGAGGACTGCAAGGATGGCTGGAAGAGATGTATAATGACGGAGAACAGCTCGTACGTGTCCGCTTCAGCCAATTAGAGCTTGAAGATGCAGAAGGTCTTGAAGAGGTGTTAGAAGAGATCATAGACCAATACGCTGAGTAAATATAAAAAGGAGCCCAGCTTAGCTGAGCTCCTTTTCTTTAATAAAAATAAAACCCGTTTCCAATGAGAAACGGGTTTTTCAGTATACCGGTGGTCGGGGTCGAACCGACACTCCAGAAGGAACACGATTTTGAGTCGTGCGCGTCTGCCAATTCCGCCACACCGGCAAGTTTTACATCGTATCTAACCGACGAATATAAATATATCATGGATCTTATAAAGTGTCAACGTATTTCAAAAAGTTTTTTTGGAAATATATTAATAAAATAGTGTTAAGAGATTTAGCTGAAGCAGCTTTATGATCATGTATCAAAACTTAGCCGCTGATAAATCAAAACAATAAAAAATGATCTACATAAGTAGATCATTAATATGATTAGTTATAACTTTAAACGAACAAACACCAATTCAACTTAGTAAGTAAAATTGGTGCCGAGGGCCGGACTTGAACCGGCACGGTAGTCACCTACCGCAGGATTTTAAGTCCTGTGTGTCTGCCAATTCCACCACCCCGGCAAAAGAAAGGCGACACCCGGATTCGAACCGGGGATAAAGGTTTTGCAGACCTCTGCCTTACCACTTGGCTATGCCGCCGTAATTGGAGCGGAAGACGGGATTCGAACCCGCGACCCCCACCTTGGCAAGGTGGTGTTCTACCACTGAACTACTTCCGCATCTTAGGGACTTAATACATCATATGCAGTTGATATAAAAGTGAGACTGGGCTAGCTGGATTCGAACCAACGCATGACGGAGTCAAAGTCCGTTGCCTTACCGCTTGGCTATAGCCCAATGATAATATGGGGCGATTGATGGGAATCGAACCCACGAGTGCCAGAGCCACAATCTGGTGCGTTAACCACTTCGCCACAACCGCCATAATCTCAAGATGTCATAAATTTGGCAGGGGCAGTAGGAATCGAACCCACACCGGAGGTTTTGGAGACCTCTGTTCTACCGTTAAACTATGCCCCTATAAATGGTGGAGGGGGGCAGATTCGAACTGCCGAACCCTGAGGGAGCGGATTTACAGTCCGCCGCGTTTAGCCACTTCGCTACCCCTCCACATTAAGTTTTGAAAAAACAGTGCCGGCAAGAGGACTTGAACCCCCAACCTACTGATTACAAGTCAGTTGCTCTACCAATTGAGCTACACCGGCATAGGTGGTGGCTCGGGACGGAATCGAACCGCCGACACACGGATTTTCAGTCCGTTGCTCTACCAACTGAGCTACCGAGCCTTATTATTTAAATGGCGGTCCGGACGGGACTCGAACCCGCGACCTCCTGCGTGACAGGCAGGCATTCTAACCAACTGAACTACCGGACCGTATTGAATTATTTTAGTTACGCCCTTCGGGCACTCCTTATTTCATTCATATAATTTGGTTGCGGGGGCAGGATTTGAACCTGCGACCTTCGGGTTATGAGCCCGACGAGCTACCGAACTGCTCCACCCCGCGATGATAATGGTGGAGGATGACGGGCTCGAACCGCCGACCCTCTGCTTGTAAGGCAGATGCTCTCCCAGCTGAGCTAATCCTCCATCATATAATGACCCGTACGGGATTCGAACCCGTGTTACCGCCGTGAAAGGGCGGTGTCTT
>NZ_JALAMR010000014.1:0-59568 GCF_026790125.1 Bacillus sp. N12A5
TCATTGAGCTGGGTTTTTTGTATTCTGGTTTATTGGTATCATAAAACTTCATTTAATTGTATAATATAATAACTTTACACTCAATTTTAAATCGGCAATCAGGTTTTATGGGCCGGGAAAATGGAAATAATAAAGGATAGAGCGAGAAAGTTGAAAATTCTCGAGAAACGCCTTATAGTAAGATTAAAGTCAAATATAGTCAAAGTCAGTAAAGGAGGGGGTTGAGTGGGACATAATATTTCTGACATCATTGAACAATATTTAAAACAAGTGTTAGATCAAAACGGTAAGGAAATTTTAGAAATTAAACGAAGTGAAATTGCAGATAAATTTCAATGCGTTCCTTCCCAAATAAATTATGTCATCAACACCAGATTTACAAGCGAGAGAGGATATATTGTTGAAAGTAAACGCGGGGGCGGCGGTTACATCAGAATCATTAAAATTAAAATGAACAATGAAGTTGTCCTGATCAATAATATTATTTCTCAAATTAATACCCATTTATCTCAAGCAGCCTCTGACGACATTATTTTAAGGCTATTAGAAGACAAGGTGATTTCAGAAAGAGAAGCAAAAATGATGGTCAGCGTGATGGACCGCTCTGTATTACACATTGACTTGCCTGAACGTGATGAATTAAGAGCGAGAATGATGAAGGCTATGCTGACTTCTTTAAAATTAAAATAAGCGGGTGAAAAGATTGATTTGTCAAGAGTGCCACGAGAGACCAGCCACTTTTCACTTTACAAAGGTTGTTAACGGAGAAAAAATAGAAGTTCATATTTGTGAACAATGTGCCAAAGAAAATAGTGATTCATATGGTATAAGTGCAAATCAAGGTTTCTCTATTCATAATTTACTTTCGGGTTTGCTGAACATGGATTCTTCATTCCAAAAAGCAGGAACTCAAATGTTCAGTCACTCGGAGCAAATATCTGCGTGTCCGAAATGCGGAATGACCTTTCAGCAATTTAGGAAAATCGGCCGTTTTGGATGTTCTGAATGTTATAAAACATTTCAGACCAACATTACACCTATCTTACGCAAAGTGCACAGCGGAAACACTGTGCATGCTGGAAAAATACCAAAACGTATAGGCGGTAATCTCCATGTCAGACGGCAGATTGAAATGCTGAAAAGAGAATTAGAATCCTTAATCCATCAAGAAGAATTTGAAACCGCAGCTCATGTGAGAGATCAAATCCGTTCATTAGAACAATCACTCAAAAGTACAGATAGTGAGGAGGAACAGGAGTAATGTCGCTCAAGCATTTTATTCAGGACGCACTAAGCAGTTGGATGAAGCAGAAAGGACCTGAAAGTGACATTGTACTCAGCAGCCGCATACGTTTAGCTAGGAACTTTGAACATATAAGATTTCCTACGCGGTATTCCAATGAAGAAGCCTCATCCATCATACAACAATTTGAAGATCAGTTTTCTGAACAAGAAATTCCCGGAATCGGCAAATTTGTTTTGATTAGAATGAATGATGCACAGCCTTTAGAAAAGCGTGTACTTGTTGAAAAGCATCTCATCAGTCCGAATCTGACAGAGTCTCCTTTCGGCGGCTGTTTGCTTTCTGAAAATGAGGAAGTAAGCGTCATGTTAAATGAGGAGGATCATATTAGAATTCAATGTCTTTTTCCTGGGTTTCAGCTCTTAGAGGCAATGAAGGCCGCAAATCAGGTCGATGACTGGATTGAAGAAAAAGTTGATTATGCATTCAATGAGCAAAGAGGATACTTAACCAGTTGTCCTACAAATGTAGGTACGGGTCTAAGGGCTTCAGTCATGATGCATCTGCCGGCACTGGTTTTAACTAGGCAAATAAATCGAATTATACCGGCAATTAATCAATTAGGCTTAGTTGTTAGAGGAATTTATGGGGAAGGCAGCGAAGCAGTAGGGAATATCTTTCAAATTTCAAATCAGATCACGCTTGGCAAGTCAGAGCAGGATATTGTGGATGACCTTAACAGTGTTGCTGCCCAGCTGATTGAACAAGAACGATCTGCCCGAGAAGCGCTTTATCAAACCTCTAAGATTGAGCTTGAGGATAAGGTGTATCGGTCTTATGGGGTCTTGTCCAATTGCCGGATGATAGAATCGAAAGAAACTGCAAAGTGCCTTTCAGATGTCCGGTTAGGCATAGATCTAGGAATTATTAAAGGACTTTCAAGCAATATACTTAACGAACTAATGATTTTGACACAGCCAGGATTTTTACAGCAGTACTCGGGAGGCGCTTTGCGTCCGAATGAAAGGGACATTCGAAGAGCGGCTCTCATCAGAGAACGGCTTCACTTAGAAATGAACGGGAAAAGACAGGAGGATGAATCGATATGATGTTTGGAAGATTTACAGAACGAGCTCAAAAAGTATTGGCGCTTGCACAGGAAGAAGCACTTCGTCTCGGTCATAATAACATTGGCACTGAGCATATTTTATTAGGACTGGTACGAGAAGGAGAAGGAATTGCTGCTAAAGCTCTTCAAGCGCTTGGGCTTGGTTCAGATAAAATTCAAAAAGAAGTTGAAAGTTTAATCGGCCGCGGACAGGAAATGTCTCAAACGATTCATTATACTCCAAGAGCTAAAAAAGTCATTGAGCTTTCAATGGATGAGGCAAGAAAACTCGGTCATTCTTATGTAGGAACAGAACATATTCTTCTTGGCCTGATTCGCGAGGGTGAAGGCGTTGCTGCAAGAGTTCTGAATAACCTCGGTGTCAGCTTAAATAAGGCAAGACAGCAAGTGCTCCAGCTTCTTGGAAGCAATGAAACAGGTTCATCAGCGGCAGGAACAAACAGCAATGCGAATACGCCTACGCTTGACAGCTTGGCAAGAGACTTAACTGCTATTGCGAAGGAAGACAGTCTTGATCCTGTTATCGGCAGAAGCAAGGAAATCCAGCGTGTAATCGAAGTGCTAAGCCGCAGAACGAAAAACAATCCTGTTCTCATTGGTGAACCAGGTGTAGGTAAAACAGCTATCGCAGAGGGTTTGGCACAGCAAATTATTAATAATGAAGTTCCGGAAATCTTGCGCGATAAACGCGTGATGACGTTAGACATGGGAACAGTAGTTGCCGGCACAAAATATCGCGGGGAATTTGAGGACCGCCTGAAGAAGGTCATGGATGAAATTCGCCAGGCAGGAAACATCATACTCTTCATTGATGAGCTTCATACATTGATTGGAGCGGGCGGAGCAGAAGGTGCAATTGATGCATCTAACATTTTAAAACCTTCACTTGCTCGCGGCGAACTTCAATGTATCGGAGCGACAACTCTTGACGAGTACCGTAAATATATTGAAAAAGATGCTGCGTTGGAACGGCGTTTTCAGCCGATCCAGGTTGATCAGCCATCTGTAGATGAAAGTATTCAAATTTTAAAAGGTCTGCGTGACAGATACGAAGCTCATCACCGCGTTTCAATTACTGATGATGCCATTGAAGCTGCGGTTAAGCTTTCTGACAGATATATTTCTGATCGCTTCCTTCCGGACAAAGCCATTGACTTGATCGATGAAGCGGGCTCAAAGGTGAGACTTCGCTCCTTTACAACGCCTCCTAATTTAAAAGAGCTTGAACAGAAGCTTGATGAGGTTCGCAAAGAGAAGGACGCGGCAGTACAAAGCCAGGAGTTTGAAAAAGCTGCTTCCCTGCGTGATACTGAGCAGCGTCTGCGCGAGCAAGTAGAGGATACGAAGAAATCATGGAAAGAGAAGCAAGGGCAGGAAAACTCAGAGGTTACTGTTGATGATATTGCGATGGTTGTCTCCAGCTGGACTGGGGTGCCTGTATCGAAAATCGCTCAAACTGAAACAGATAAGCTTCTCAATATGGAAAGCATTCTTCACTCCCGTGTTATCGGCCAGGATGAGGCAGTTGTAGCTGTTGCAAAAGCAGTCAGACGTGCAAGAGCAGGGTTAAAAGACCCTAAACGCCCAATCGGCTCATTCATTTTTTTAGGCCCTACAGGCGTAGGCAAAACAGAGCTTGCGCGCGCACTTGCTGAATCTATTTTCGGCGATGAAGAATCCATGATTAGAATTGATATGTCTGAATACATGGAAAAACACTCTACTTCAAGACTTGTCGGTTCACCTCCGGGATATGTGGGATACGACGAAGGCGGCCAATTAACAGAGAAAGTCAGAAGAAAACCTTACTCTGTTGTGCTTCTTGATGAGATTGAGAAAGCGCACCCTGACGTATTCAATATTTTATTGCAAGTTCTTGAAGACGGACGATTGACTGATTCTAAAGGGCGTACAGTCGATTTCCGCAATACCATTCTGATCATGACGTCAAACGTCGGAGCAAGTGAGCTGAAACGCAATAAATATGTCGGCTTTAACGTTCAGGATGAGACGCAAAATCATAAAGACATGAAAGATAAAGTGATGGGTGAGCTGAAACGTGCATTCAGACCGGAGTTCATCAACCGTATCGATGAAATCATCGTCTTCCATTCACTTGAGAAAAAACATCTCACTGAAATCGTGTCATTAATGTCTGATCAATTAACGAAACGCCTGAAAGAACAGGATCTTTCTATCGAATTGACAGATGCTGCAAAAGCGAAAGTCGCGGAAGAGGGCGTAGACTTGGAATACGGTGCCCGTCCGTTAAGAAGAGCGATCCAAAAACATGTCGAGGATCGTTTATCTGAAGAACTCCTTAGAGGAAATATTCATAAAGGACAGCATATTGTTCTCGATGTAGAAGATGGCGAATTTGTCGTAAAAACGACTGCCAAAACGAATTAATATAGAAGACGGAAATGAGGCATACAGCATGTAAGTGTATGCCTCACTTTCATATCAAGAAATAGAACAAGGGAGAGGTCTTACACTATATATGGCTAAAACAAAATCGAAATTCATCTGCCAATCCTGCGGTTACGAGTCTCCAAAATGGATGGGGAAATGTCCGGGCTGCGGTGCTTGGAATACCATGGTGGAAGAAATGATTAAAAAAGCACCGGCCAATCGGAGAGCGGCTTTTTCTCATTCTGTTCAAACTGTACAGAAACCTTCACCTATTACATCAATCGAAACATCAGAAGAACCCCGAGTAAAAACCCAGCTTGGCGAATTTAACAGAGTGCTCGGCGGGGGCGTTGTTAAAGGGTCCCTCGTTTTAATCGGCGGCGATCCCGGTATCGGAAAGTCAACGTTATTACTGCAGGTTTCCGCTCAATTATCAGATTCATCGAATAGTGTACTGTATATTTCGGGAGAAGAATCAGTCAAACAAACGAAACTGAGAGCAGACCGTCTCGGCATAAATAATGCGTCGCTGCACGTTTTATCTGAAACCGATATGGAGTATATTTCGTCTGCTATACAAGAGATGAATCCATCATTTGTTGTTGTTGACTCTATTCAAACGGTTTACCAAAGCGATATCACATCAGCTCCGGGCAGTGTGTCACAGGTCAGAGAATGTACGGCTGAGCTGATGAAAATTGCAAAAACAAAAGGCATTCCGATTTTTATCGTAGGGCACGTGACGAAAGAAGGGTCTATTGCAGGTCCGAGACTGTTGGAGCATATGGTTGACACTGTTTTATATTTTGAAGGTGAACGTCATCATACGTTCCGTATTTTGCGGGCTGTAAAAAACCGTTTCGGATCAACAAACGAAATGGGCATTTTCGAAATGCGGGAAGAGGGGCTCACAGAGGTTATGAATCCTTCAGAAATTTTCTTGGAAGAACGCTCTGCGGGTTCTGCAGGCTCGAGCATAACAGCTTCTATGGAAGGCACAAGACCGATTCTCGTTGAAATCCAGGCGCTCATCTCGCCAACAAGCTTTGGCAATCCGCGGCGTATGGCAACGGGAATAGACCATAACAGGGTTTCACTGTTAATGGCTGTATTAGAAAAAAGAGTCGGGCTGCTGCTGCAAAATCAGGATGCTTATTTGAAAGTGGCCGGCGGCGTTAAGCTTGATGAACCGGCAATTGACCTTGCTATCGCGATCAGTATCGCGTCAAGCTTTAGAGATACACCTCCAAATCCTGCAGATTGTTTTATAGGAGAAGTGGGATTAACCGGAGAGGTCCGGCGGGTTTCAAGAATTGAACAGCGTGTAAAAGAAGCGGCTAAGCTTGGTTTTAAACGCATGATCATACCCGCAGCAAATCTGGATGGATGGACAAAACCAAAAGGGATTGAGGTTATCGGAGTAGCAAATGTTGCAGAGGCGCTTCGTACTTCATTAGGAGGATAATAGATGGAAAAAGAGAAAAAAGGGGCGAAACACGAGTTAGACCTGTCATCTATATTGCAGTTTGTTGCTCCGGGTACACCGCTCAGAGCGGGAATGGAAAACGTCTTGAGAGCAAATACAGGCGGTCTGATTGTTGTTGGATATAACGATAAAGTAAAAGAAGTGGTCGACGGCGGCTTTCACATCAACACGGCTTTTTCTCCGGCCCATTTATATGAGCTGGCTAAAATGGATGGGGCGATCATTTTAAGTGATTCAGGCCAAAAAATCCTCTACGCCAATACACAACTGATGCCGGATGCCACAATTTCTTCGTCAGAAACAGGAATGCGGCACCGCACTGCCGAAAGAGTAGCTAAGCAAACTGGCTGTCTCGTGATCGCTATTTCAGAAAGAAGAAATGTTATAACGTTATATCAGGAAAACATGAAGTATACACTAAAAGATATAGGCTTTATTTTAACCAAAGCGAACCAAGCCATTCAAACACTTGAAAAATATAAAACAATCCTCGACAAAACAATTAACGCACTGAATGCATTAGAGTTTGAGGAGCTTGTCACCTTCAGCGATGTCTTGTCTGTCATGCACCGTTATGAAATGGTGCTGCGAATCAAAAACGAAATCAACATGTATATCAAAGAACTGGGGACAGAAGGCCATCTGATCAAACTGCAAGTCATTGAATTGATTACGGATATGGAAGAAGAGGCCGCATTATTTATTAAGGATTATGTGAAAGAAAAAATCAAAGATCCATTTGTTCTCTTGAAAGAGCTGCAGGACATGTCCAGTTATGATCTGCTTGATGATTCCATTGTTTATAAGCTGCTCGGTTATCCAGCTTCTACAAATCTTGATGATTATGTATTGCCTAGAGGATACAGGCTGTTAAATAAAATACCGCGTCTTCCGCTGCCGATTGTTGAAAATGTTGTAGAAGCATTCGGAGTCCTTCCAAGGATTATTGAGGCGAGTGCAGAAGAATTAGATGAAGTAGAGGGAATCGGTGAAGTACGAGCCCAAAAGATCAAAAAAGGACTAAAACGCCTGCAAGAGAAGCATTATTTAGACAGACAGCTGTGATTTCGGTTAAAACCTTATGAATACGGGTATATTAATGATGGTTTTTGTTTATTCTGATATTCGTAGGATGCATAAAACCTTGTGAAATAAAATGTTAAAAAAGGAGGTGGGGGGTATGTTAAAACGAATAGTTCAGGCGTTCTTCATTATCTTTGGCGGCGTTGTTGGTATATTTTTAATACCTGAATTGTTTGTACTGTTAAGTTTACAGGACATACCTTTAATAACAAACGCATATACGTCTGCGGCAATAGGTGCAATTATCTTTTTTCTCATCAGTATATGGGGTACAGATTACGTTGTGAACTGGGTGAAGTGGATAGAGGATTCATTGTTAAAAGCGCCGGTTCCAGATTTGTTATTTGGAAGTCTTGGCCTAGTTTTTGGACTTATAATCGCTTATCTTATCGTAAATGTTATTCCTTTAGACAATATACCTTACCGCATATTCAGTACAATTATCCCTGTATTTTTAGCATTCTTCCTCGGTTATCTCGGCTTCCAGGTGGGCTTTAAGAAAAAGGATGAACTGATCAACCTGTTCTCTATTTCCTCCAGAATGCAAAAGAAAAAAGGAACAGCCGATGAAGAACACGAGGTTCAGGACAAGAAGCTGAAAATTTTGGACACAAGTGTTATTATTGATGGAAGAATAGCAGATATTTGTCAGACTGGTTTTTTAGAAGGAGTTATCGTGATTCCGCAGTTTGTCCTTGAGGAATTGCAGCATATTGCTGACTCTTCAGATGTTTTAAAACGAAACAGAGGACGCCGCGGCCTTGATATCCTGAATCGCATTCAAAAGGAATTAGACATTGAAGTTGAGATTTACGAAGGCGACTTTGAAGATATACAGGAGGTTGACAGCAAGCTCGTCAAACTCGCTAAGCTGACTTCCGGGGTCGTCGTGACAAATGATTTTAATTTAAATAAAGTATGCGAGCTTCAGAAGGTAGCAGTATTAAACATTAATGACCTTGCCAATGCAGTTAAGCCTGTTGTGCTTCCTGGCGAGGAAATGAATGTTCAGGTCATTAAGGACGGGAAAGAGCATAATCAGGGAGTTGCCTACTTGGATGACGGTACGATGATTGTCGTTGAAGAAGGACGCAATTATATCGGCAAGCATATTGATGTACTCGTTACAAGTGTGCTGCAGACAGCAGCGGGACGAATGATTTTTGCTAAGCCTAAGCTGTTGGAGAAGGCGCTGTAAAGGGAGAAAAAACAATGAGTTATGATGTGGTCATTCCTGCAGCCGGACAGGGAAAACGGATGAAAGCAGGGAGAAATAAACTGTTCATTGAGCTGAAAGGAGATCCGGTGATCATTCACACGTTAAGAGTGTTTGACAGCCACCGGCCGTGTGAAAAAATCATTTTGGTGATTAACGAGCGCGAGCGGGAGCACTTTCAGCAATTGCTCACCGACTATCCGTTTCAAACCGCTATTGAGCTTGTGGCAGGCGGAGATGAACGCCAGCACAGTGTGTATAAGGGGCTGAAAGCCGTGAAACAAGAAAAGATAGTCCTTGTTCACGACGGCGCCCGGCCTTTTATAAAGCATAAACAAATTGACGAACTAATCGCTGAAGCGGAACAGACAGGAGCGGCTATCCTCGCTGTCCCGGTAAAAGATACGATTAAACGCGTTCAAGATCTCCAAGTCAGTGAGACGATTGAACGTTCAAGCTTGTGGGCTGTCCAAACGCCACAAGCTTTTCGTCTTTCTTTATTGATGAAGGCACATGCTGAGGCCGAGCACAAGGGATTTTTAGGGACGGATGACGCCAGTCTCGTTGAACAGATGGAAGGCGGTTCGGTCCGTGTTGTAGAAGGCAGCTATACAAATATTAAGCTGACGACACCAGACGATTTGACGTCAGCTGAAGCTATCATGGAATCAGAAAGTGGGAATAAACATGTTTAGAATTGGACAAGGATTTGATGTGCATCAATTAGTGGAGGGCCGTCCTTTGATTATTGGCGGAATTGAAATCCCTTATGAAAAAGGGCTGCTCGGCCATTCTGATGCGGACGTATTGCTGCATACCGTCGCTGACGCCTGCCTCGGAGCTGTGGGAGAAGGCGACATCGGCAAGCATTTTCCTGATACGGATCCTGAGTTCAAGGACGCTGACTCTTTCAAATTACTTCAGCATGTCTGGGGGATTGTGAAACAGAAGGGATATGTCCTTGGAAACATTGACTGCACCATCATTGCGCAGAAGCCGAAGATGCTGCCGTATATAGAAGATATGAGAAAAAGAATTGCTGAAGGGCTTGAGGCAGAGGTTTCTCAAGTGAATGTAAAAGCAACAACGACAGAAAAGCTTGGATTTACAGGCCGAGCGGAAGGAATAGCGGCTCAGGCGACAGTGCTGATACAAAAAGGCTAACTTGTTTTGATGCCGGGTCTATTTGGTGGTAGAATAGATTCATACATTTTTGCATGAGGCCATACATGACATGAAAGGAAGTATTTGAAAATGGGAAACGAAGTACGCGTCCGTTATGCACCGAGTCCAACCGGACATTTGCATATTGGAAATGCCAGAACGGCGCTTTTTAATTATTTATTTGCCCGCAATCAAGGCGGTAAGTTCATTATTCGTGTTGAGGACACTGATAAAAAGCGCAACATTGAGGGCGGAGAACAAAGCCAGCTGAATTATCTGAAGTGGCTTGGTATCGACTGGGATGAGAGTGTGGATGTCGGCGGTGAGTACGGCCCATACCGTCAGTCAGAGCGTAATGATATCTACAAAGTGTACTATGAAGAGCTTCTTGAAAAAGGGCTTGCTTATAAATGTTACTGTACGGAAGAAGAGCTTGAAAAAGAGCGTGAAGAACAGATTGCCCGCGGAGAAATGCCGCGTTATTCCGGAAAACACAGAAATCTGACTCAGGAAGAACAGGAGAAGTTTATTGCTGAAGGCAGAAAACCAAGTATTCGTTTCCGCGTGCCGGAAGGAAAAGTGATTGCCTTTAACGATATCGTAAAAGGTGAAATTTCTTTCGAATCAGATGGCATTGGCGACTTTGTTATTGTGAAAAAGGACGGAACGCCGACTTACAACTTCGCGGTAGCTATTGATGACTACTTAATGAAAATGACACACGTGCTGCGCGGTGAGGATCATATTTCTAACACACCGAAACAGATTATGATTTATCAAGCATTCGGATGGGATATTCCTCAGTTCGGACACATGACGCTGATCGTAAATGAAAGCCGTAAAAAGCTCAGCAAACGCGATGAGTCCATTATTCAATTCATTGAGCAGTATAAAGAGCTTGGCTACTTGCCAGAAGCGCTGTTCAACTTTATCGGCCTGCTTGGCTGGTCACCGGTTGGAGAAGAAGAGCTTTTCACTAAAGAACAGTTTATTGACATTTTTGATGTAAACCGTTTATCTAAATCACCAGCTTTGTTTGATATGCATAAGCTAAAATGGGTTAACAACCAATACGTGAAGAAGCTGGATCTTGATCAGGTTGTTGAACTTACTCTGCCGCATTTGCAAAAAGCCGGCAAAGTAGGCACTGAGCTTTCTGCTGAAGAACAAGAATGGGTTCGTAAACTGATTTCCCTGTATCATGAGCAATTAAGCTACGGTGCGGAAATTGTTGAGTTGACTGATTTGTTCTTTACGGATGAGATCGAGTATAATCAAGAGGCGAAAGCTGTTCTGGAAGAAGAACAGGTTCCTGAAGTGCTCAGCGCATTCGCTGCAAAGCTTGAAGAGCTTGAGGAGTTCACTCCGGATAACATCAAAGCAGCAATCAAAGCAGTGCAGAAAGAAACTGGCCATAAAGGGAAAAAACTGTTTATGCCGATCCGTGTCGCTGTAACAGGGCAAACTCACGGTCCGGAACTGCCGCAATCAATTGAATTGATCGGTAAAGAGACTGCAATTCAGCGTTTAAAAAACATCTAAATAGATGATTGTTGACAGGGAAGAGTATAAAGCTTAAGGCCATTACAGAAAGGATCTTCATTGGCTGAGAGAGATCCATGAGCCGGGTTTTAGAAGTGCGCCCTTAAGACCTTTGAAGAACGTTTTTTCAAAATCAGTATTCAAAGGCGGCCGCCGCCGTTACAGGCTGAAGTTGGGAGAGCAGAAGTCTGCTTTTCAAACAGAGTGGAACCGCGCGGTTAAAGCGTCTCTGTCATGTTTTCATGCAGAGGCGCTTTTTTTATTGGGTGAAGAGGAAATCAGATAGAGAAATGGGGGGAAGCATGTGTTTTTTAGAATGCTCAAAGAAGACATTGATACTGTGTTCGATCAAGATCCTGCAGCAAGAAGCTATTTTGAAGTGATTTTAACTTATTCCGGTTTACATGCTATATGGGCGCATCGGATTGCACATGCTTTATATAAACGAAAATTTTATTTCCTTGCACGCCTTATATCTCAGGTAAGCCGATTTTTTACCGGAATAGAAATACACCCCGGCGCTACAATCGGGAGAAGATTTTTCATAGACCATGGTATGGGGGTTGTCATTGGGGAGACATGTGAAATCGGCAATAACGTAACCGTTTTTCAGGGGGTTACCCTCGGGGGAACGGGGAAAGAAAAGGGAAAAAGGCACCCAACCATTAAAGATGACGCATTGATAGCCACAGGTGCTAAAGTGCTCGGTTCAATTACTGTCGGTGAGGGCTCAAAGATTGGCGCTGGATCAGTAGTGCTGCACGATGTTCCTGATTTTTCAACAGTTGTCGGCATCCCTGGACGGGTCGTTGTACAAAATGGGAAAAAAGTAAGACGCGATTTAAACCACCAGGATTTGCCCGATCCGGTTGCTGATCGCTTTAAGTCTTTGGAACAGCAGATTTTAGAGCTGAAGGCAGAACTTGAAGACAGAAAAGAAAGGATCAATCAAAAATGACAATCACACTTTATAATACATTGACTAGACAGAAGGAAACGTTTGTTCCTCTTGAAGAGGGGAAAGTAAAAATGTACGTGTGCGGACCGACGGTTTACAATTACATTCACATTGGGAACGCACGTCCGGCTATCGTTTACGATACGATTCGAAACTATCTGGAGTATAAAGGCTATGATGTGCAATACGTCTCTAACTTTACTGATGTAGACGATAAATTAATTAAAGCGGCAAATGAACTTGGTGAGGATGTACCTACCATTTCAGAGCGTTTTATTAAAGCATACTTTGAAGATGTAGGTGCGCTCGGCTGCCGAAAAGCCGATCTTCATCCGCGAGTGATGGAAAACATGGATGCGATTATCGAATTCGTAGATCAGCTCGTGAAAAAGGGTTACGCTTATGAATCAGAAGGCGACGTTTATTTCAAAACAAGAGCATTTGAAGGATACGGAAAGCTTTCTCAGCAATCAATTGATGAACTGAGATCAGGTGCACGCATCCGGGTCGGCGAGAAAAAAGAAGATGCTCTTGATTTCGCGCTGTGGAAAGCGGCGAAAGAAGGAGAAATCTCTTGGGATAGCCCTTGGGGAAAAGGACGTCCGGGCTGGCACATTGAATGCTCAGCGATGGTGAAAAAGTATCTGGGTGACCAGATTGATATCCATGCGGGCGGACAGGATTTAACCTTCCCGCACCATGAAAACGAAATTGCACAATCTGAGGCGCTGACAGGCAAAACGTTTGCGAAATACTGGCTCCATAATGGCTATATCAATATTGATAACGAAAAAATGTCAAAATCACTAGGCAACTTTGTGCTTGTGCATGACATCATTAAACAGCATGATCCGCAGCTTTTGAGATTCTTTATGCTTTCGGTTCATTATCGTCATCCGATTAACTATTCTGAAGAACTTCTGGAGAATACAAAAAGCGCGTTTAACCGTTTAAAAACGGCGTACAGCAACCTTCAGCACCGTCTGAACAGCAGTACGAATTTAACGGAAGATGACGATCAATGGCTGGAGAAGGTCGAAGAGCACCGCAAAGCATTCGAAGAAGCGATGGACGATGATTTTAATACGGCGAATGCCATTTCTGTCTTGTTCGACTTAGCGAAGCATGCCAATTACTATCTTCAGAAAGATCATACGGCTGATCATGTGATTAAGGCGTTTATTGAAATGTTTGACCGCATTGTTTCTGTCCTCGGGTTTTCATTGGGTGAGCAGGAGCTGCTCGATCAAGAGATTGAAGACTTAATCGAAAAAAGAAATGAAGCGCGCCGGAATCGCGATTTTGCATTGTCAGATCAGATCCGCGACCAGCTGAAAAGCATGAATATCATTCTTGAAGATACGGCTCAAGGCACTCGCTGGAAACGGGGAGAATAACGAATGCTTGATTTTGAGACGATAAAAGATTCAAAGCAGCTTAACGGTCTTGCACTTGCTTATATAGGTGATGCCATTTTTGAAGTGTATGTCAGGCATCACCTGCTTAAGCAGGGTTTTACCAAACCAAATGATCTTCATAAGAAATCTAGCCGGATCGTTTCGGCAAAGTCACAGGCTGAGATCCTTTTCTTTCTGCAGGATCAATCATTTTTTACGGTAGAAGAGGAAGCGGTGCTGAAAAGAGGCAGAAATGCCAAGTCGGGAACAACACCTAAAAATACAGATGTTCAGACGTACCGCTATAGTACAGCATTTGAAGCGCTGCTGGGCTACCTTTTTCTAGAGAAAAAAGAGGAAAGACTTAGTCAGCTCGTTGCCGAAGCCATACAATTCGGGACGTCAGGGAGGAAAACTAATGAGTCAGCAACATGATTACGTCATAGGGAAAAATGCAGTGATCGAGACGTTAAAGTCAGATCGTAAGCTGTATAAGCTGTGGATGGCGGAAAACACCGTAAAGGGGCAAGCACAGCAGGTGATTGAACTTGCGAAAAAGCAGGGAATTACAATTCAATATGTCCCGAGAAAAAAACTCGACCAAATGGTGACAGGGCAGCATCAAGGCGTAGTGGCACAGGTTGCAGCGTATGAATATGCGGAGCTGGATGATTTATATAAAGCAGCCGAAGAAAGAAATGAACAGCCTTTCATCCTCATTCTGGACGAGCTTGAAGACCCTCATAATCTTGGCTCCATTATGAGAACAGCTGATGCGGTCGGCGCCCATGGCATCGTGATTCCAAAACGGAGAGCTGTCGGGCTGACAACAACAGTGGCAAAAGCTTCAACAGGGGCAATTGAGCACATTCCTGTAGCAAGAGTCACTAATTTAGCACGGACGTTAGAAGAGATGAAAGAGCGGGGAATCTGGGTTGTCGGAACGGATGCATCCGCGCGTGAAGATTACCGCAATATGGACGGCAATATGCCTTTGGCTTTAGTCATTGGAAGTGAAGGAAAAGGGATGGGCCGTCTCGTTAAAGAAAAATGTGATTTTCTCATTAAACTCCCGATGGCCGGGAAGGTAACTTCACTGAATGCATCTGTCGCGGCTGGTCTATTGATGTATGAAGTCTACCGGAAACGAAACCCTTTGGGAGAATAAAGACCCATGGATATCCTGTTAGTAGACGGATACAACATGATTGGAGCCTGGCCGCAGCTGAAGGATTTAAAAGCGAACAGTTTTGAAGAGGCGCGAGACGTACTGATTCAGAAAATGGCGGAATATCAATCGTATACAGGAAACAGGGTGATTGTTGTTTTTGACGCACATCTCGTTAAAGGGCTTGAGAAAAAACAGACCAACCACAGAGTTGAAGTGATTTTCACAAAAGAAAATGAGACGGCTGATGAGCGGATAGAAAAGCTTGCTCAGGCTTTGAATAATGTGGCGACTCAAATTCATGTTGCGACCTCTGACTACACTGAGCAGTGGGCGATTTTCGGACAAGGGGCATTGCGGAAATCGGCCCGGGAGCTTTTGAGAGAGGTAGAAGCAATTGAAAGGCGAATAGAGAGACGAGTAAGGAAAATCACTTCCGAAAAGCCGGCGGGTAAAATTGCTTTATCGGAAGAGGTTTTGAAAACGTTTGAAAAGTGGAGGCGTGGGGACTTAGATTAAGTTGACGCTTTTTTGCCCAATACTGTATAATATTTCTATCTACGTGCGCCGGGGGGATCGGAGTGAATCTACAGAACAACAAGGGAAAATTCAACAAAGAGCAGTTTTGCCAGTTGGAGGACGAGCAGGTCATTGAAAAGGTTCATGTTGGGGACAGTGATGCGTTAGATTACTTGATTACGAAGTACCGAAACTTTGTTCGGGCAAAAGCAAGATCCTATTTTTTAATAGGAGCGGACAGAGAGGATATTGTTCAGGAAGGTATGATAGGCCTCTATAAGTCTATTCGTGACTTCAAAGAGGACAAGCTTACCTCATTCAAAGCTTTCGCAGAATTATGTATTACCCGCCAAATTATTACCGCAATAAAGACAGCTACTCGCCAGAAACACATTCCTTTGAATTCCTACGTCTCATTAGATAAGCCGATTTTTGATGAAGAATCGGACCGAACGCTGCTTGATGTCATTTCAGGAGCGAAAACCTTAAATCCTGAAGAAATGATTATCAATCAAGAAGAATTTGATGATATTGAAATGAAAATGGGCGAACTATTAAGTGATTTAGAGAGAAAAGTACTCGTCTTATATCTTGACGGAAGAAGTTACCAGGAGATTTCCGATGAACTGAACAGGCATGTGAAATCAATCGACAATGCCCTTCAGCGGGTGAAACGCAAGCTGGAGAAGTACTTGGAAATTCGCGAAATCAGTTTGTAATAGGGATTTATGCTATATTGACAGTATTTTTCTGACTATGATATGTTACTAAAGATAAACTAGAAAAAGGTGTAATGACATGAGAAAAAAGATTACGCTAGCATGCAAGACATGCGGAAACCGTAATTATACGACAATGAAGAGCTCTGCATCAGCGGCTGAGCGATTAGAAGTAAAGAAATACTGCAGTACTTGCAATTCACATACAGCTCATCTTGAAACAAAATAGTTTTTGCGCTTTTAAATTGTGGAGGTCTTTTACATGCGTATTATGAGATTCTTTAAAGATGTTGGGAAAGAAATGAAAAAGGTAAGCTGGCCTAAAGGAAAAGAGTTAACGCGTTATACCATTACGGTGATTTCAACAGTTATCTTTTTTGTTATCTTTTTTGCCCTCCTTGACACAGGAATTTCTCAATTAATTCGTTTAATAGTTGAATAATGATCAGCAATACGTGCTATAATAGATCATAATATCACTTGCCAAAACCCGTTCAGCGGGTTTTTTATTGTGGCTTAAAATGAAAGTTATCATAGGCTTGCCGCCTATTTTTTGCTTGAAGCGTTATGGTCATTCACTAAAACCAAATGCGGGGAGGGAAGGACTGGACAGTCCTGAAGAGAATGGAAAAGAATTGGTATGTTGTTCACACGTACTCTGGTTATGAGAATAAAGTAAAAGCCAACTTGGAAAAACGTGTTGAATCAATGGGGATGCAGGATAAAATTTTCCGTGTAGTCGTACCTGAAGAAGAAGAAACGGATATCAAAAACGGCAAGAAGAAAGTCGTGAAAAAGAAAGTATTCCCTGGTTATGTGCTTGTTGAAATTGTAATGACAGACGACTCTTGGTATGTTGTGCGCAACACGCCGGGCGTTACTGGATTCGTAGGATCTGCCGGCTCTGGTTCAAAACCGACGCCGCTGCTTCCTGGCGAAGCAGAAACCATTCTGAAGAGAATGGGCATGGATGAACGCAAAACTGATATTGACTTTGAACTGAAAGAAACAGTGAAAGTAATAGACGGGCCTTTTGCGAACTTTACCGGATCAATTGAAGAGATTGATTATGATAAAAGCAAGGTCAAAGTTTTCGTTAATATGTTCGGCCGTGAAACCCCGGTTGAGCTGGAATTTACCCAAATCGATAAATTGTAATGTGAAAAAACTTGAAATTGCTATATATAAATGATAATATAGCAAAGGTACGTCTTGGACTTATCCAAGGCAACTAGCTTGATATTTCGTCATTCATATAAAGAATGAAACCTTGAGTGGGAGGGTTTACCCTATTACCACATCACGGACTTAAGGAGGTGTGTCTCGTGGCTAAAAAAGTAGTAAAAGTTGTAAAATTGCAAATTCCTGCTGGAAAAGCTAACCCAGCGCCACCAGTTGGACCTGCACTTGGTCAAGCCGGTGTTAACATCATGGGATTCTGTAAGGAGTTTAACGCTCGTACAGCTGACCAAGCTGGTTTAATCATTCCTGTTGAAATTTCGGTTTACGAAGACCGTTCATTTACATTTATTACAAAAACTCCACCTGCTGCAGTATTGCTTAAAAAAGCAGCTGGAATTGAGTCTGGTTCTGGTGAACCAAACCGTAATAAAGTGGCAACCGTTAAGCGCGATAAAGTACGCGAAATCGCTGAAACGAAAATGCCTGACTTAAACGCAGCAGACGTTGAAGCGGCAATGCGCATGGTTGAAGGTACTGCCCGCAGTATGGGTATTGTAATCGAGGATTAATTTGTTTCTTGTCGGGTTGCGAGTTTTCACAAGTTCGCAACCCTTATTCGTGGGAGGTTATTCCGCTATAACCACATAAGGAGGAAATTTTAAAATGGCTAAAAAAGGTAAAAAGTACGTTGAAGCTGCTAAGCTTGTAGACCGTTCAAAAGCTTACGACGTTTCTGAAGCAGTAGCTCTCGTTAAAAAAACAAACACAGCTAAATTCGACGCTACAGTTGAAGTAGCTTTCCGTCTAGGGGTTGACCCTCGTAAAAACGACCAGCAAATCCGTGGAGCAGTTGTTCTTCCAAACGGAACTGGTAAAACTCAGCGCGTTCTCGTTTTCGCAAAAGGCGAAAAAGCGAAAGAAGCTGAAGCTGCTGGTGCAGATTTCGTTGGCGATACTGACTACATCAACAAAATTCAACAAGGCTGGTTCGATTTTGATGTAATCGTAGCTACACCTGACATGATGGGTGAAGTTGGTAAAATCGGTCGTGTACTTGGACCAAAAGGTTTAATGCCAAACCCTAAAACTGGTACAGTTACTTTCGAAGTTGAAAAAGCTGTTAATGAAATCAAAGCTGGTAAAGTTGAATACCGTGTTGATAAAGCTGGAAACATCCATGTTCCTATCGGTAAAGTTTCTTTCGAGGATGAAAAACTTGTTGAGAACTTCACAACAATGTACGATACAATCCTGAAAGCTAAACCTGCTGCAGCAAAAGGCGTATACGTGAAAAACGTTGCTGTAACTTCTACTATGGGACCTGGTGTTAAAGTAGACGCTTCAACTTTCAACGTAAAATAATATTGACATGACATCAACATTCTGATATGATTCAAAATGTTGTAAAATAGAATATCATTTATACCGTAGACAGTAGGGGCCTAACCGCTTAATCATCCTACCGAGGTGTATATTATCACAGCTATTACGTTACGTATGCTTGTATATACAGCCTCCATGTCTCATGGAGGCTTTTTATATGGAATCCGTCGTCTCAGTCGTGATCACCTAACGGTATAAGTGTTACACAAGAATCTACAGGAGGTGTAACCATGAGCAGCGCAATTGAAACAAAAAAAGTTGTTGTTGAAGAAATTGCTTCTAAACTGAAAGAAAGTAAATCAACGATCATCGTTGACTATCGCGGACTTAACGTTTCTGAAGTAACAGAACTTCGTAAACAGCTTCGCGAAGCTAACGTTGAGTTCAAAGTTTACAAAAATACGATGACTCGCCGTGCGGTTGAACAAGCTGAGCTTAATGGTTTGAATGATTTTCTAACTGGACCGAACGCGATCGCATTCAGCACTGAAGATGTTGTCGCTCCGGCTAAAGTTCTTAATGACTTCGCTAAAAATCACGAAGCTCTTGAAATCAAAGCTGGCGTTATCGAAGGTAAAGTTTCTACTGTTGAAGAAGTGAAAGCTCTTGCTGAACTTCCATCACGCGAAGGCTTGCTTTCTATGTTGCTTAGCGTACTTCAAGCTCCAGTTCGCAACTTTGCTCTTGCTGCAAAAGCTGTGGCAGAACAAAAGGAAGAACAAGGCGCTTAATCTAATCAGTTTTTCATAAATTAAAACAAAATGGAGGAATTACAAATGGCTTTAAATATCGAAGAAATCATTGCTTCCGTTAAAGAAGCAACTGTACTTGAATTGAACGACCTAGTAAAAGCAATCGAAGAAGAATTTGGCGTAACTGCTGCTGCACCTGTAGCTGTAGCTGGCGGAGCTGCTGCAGGCGGCGCTGCTGAAGAGCAAAGCGAATTCGACCTTATCCTTGCTGGTGCAGGTTCTCAAAAAATCAAAGTTATCAAAGTTGTACGTGAAATCACTGGTCTTGGCTTGAAAGAAGCTAAAGAACTTGTTGACAACACTCCAAAACCACTTAAAGAAGGTATTGCTAAAGAAGAAGCTGAAGAGCTTAAAGCTAAACTTGAAGAAGTTGGCGCTTCTGTAGAAGTTAAGTAATCTTCACTTACCTGTAGGGGAAGCTCGCTTTTATGAGGCGGGCTTTTTCTTTGCCATTCTTTAAGCCATAAAAAAGGAGGTTCTAATAATGAGTGAGCATTATTATTCAGAAAAACCTTCAGTACAAAGCAACAGGCAAACCTGGTCTTTCCGGCTTCGTAATAAAGATTTCACGTTTACCAGCGACAGCGGGGTTTTTTCGAAAAAGGAAGTTGATTTCGGCTCCCGTCTGCTGATCGATTCTTTTGAAGAGCCTGAAGTTGAGGGCAGCTTTCTGGATGTAGGCTGCGGATACGGCCCAATTGGTTTATCACTGGCTAGCGACTTTAAAGACCGGACCATCCACATGATTGACGTTAATGAGAGAGCCGTAGAGCTATCAAATGAAAATGCGGAACAAAACGGAATAACAAACGTTAAGATTTATCAGAGTGATTTGTTTTCGAACGTTGATTCTGCTCAAACATTTGCTTCTATTCTTACAAATCCCCCAATCCGAGCCGGAAAAAAAGTTGTCCATGCTATCTTTGAGAAAAGCGCTGAACACTTAAAAGCTTCAGGTGAGTTGTGGATCGTCATACAGAAAAAGCAAGGCGCGCCTTCTGCCATTGAAAAGCTCGAGGAATTGTTCGATGAAGTTTCAGTCGTTCAAAAAAAGAAAGGCTATTATATCATAAAAGCAAAAAAAGTTTGACTCGGTATTTTAGCTATGTTAATATTATAAAATGCCAATGTATATATTTTGCTTGATATGATGAAATGTCAATATCTATGTATAAATTATACAAGTATGGAAATGCTAATAAAATCGGTATTTGTTTTTGGATGTGGTTTTCTTAATTAGAAACCCTTTTTTCTTTTGTCTTGTAAAAGTATTTTCTTTCTTAGAAAGAAGAAAATGCTTATTACACATATAATACGCATGATTTGAGGGGTGAATCAGTTGACAGGTCAACTAGTTCAGTATGGACGACACCGCCAGCGCAGAAGCTATGCTCGCATTAGCGAAGTGTTAGAATTACCAAATCTCATTGAAATTCAAACCTCTTCTTATCAGTGGTTTCTTGATGAGGGTCTTAGAGAGATGTTTCAAGACATATCGCCAATTGAGGATTTCACTGGTAACCTCTCTCTTGAGTTCATTGATTATAGTTTAGGTGAGCCTAAATATCCTGTAGAGGAATCAAAAGAACGTGATGTGACTTACTCAGCTCCGCTAAGAGTGAAGGTTCGTTTAATTAACAAAGAAACTGGAGAGGTAAAAGACCAAGATGTCTTCATGGGAGATTTCCCTATTATGACAGACACAGGTACTTTTATCATTAACGGTGCGGAACGCGTTATCGTTTCCCAGCTTGTTCGGTCTCCAAGTGTATATTTCAGTGGTAAAGTAGACAAAAACGGTAAAAAAGGTTTTACCGCAACTGTCATTCCAAACCGTGGCGCATGGTTAGAATACGAAACTGATGCGAAAGATGTTGTTTATGTCCGCATTGATCGCACACGTAAGTTGCCGGTTACGGTTCTTTTGCGTGCTCTCGGCTTCGGCTCCGATCAAGAGATTCTTGATCTCATAGGAGAAAATGAATACCTGCGAAATACGCTTGATAAAGATAACACAGAAAACAGCGACAAAGCGCTGCTTGAAATTTACGAGCGCCTCCGTCCTGGAGAGCCGCCTACAGTAGAAAATGCGAAAAGCTTGCTTGATTCTCGTTTCTTTGATCCGAAACGATACGATCTTGCCAATGTAGGACGCTATAAAATTAATAAAAAACTTCATATTAAGAATCGCCTCTTTAATCAGAGACTTGCTGAAACGCTTGTTGACCCAGAAACAGGAGAAATCCTGGCTGAAAAAGGTCAGATTCTTGATAGAAGAACACTTGATAAAGTACTGCCATACTTAGAAAACGGAATCGGTTTCAGAAAGCTGTATCCGAATGGCGGCGTTGTTGAAGATGAAGTAACCCTTCAATCAATTAAAATCTTTGCTCCGACTGATCAAGAAGGAGAACAGGTTATTAATGTAATCGGCAATGCTTACATTGAAGAAGAGATTAAAAACATTACACCTGCTGATATTATTTCTTCTATCAGCTACTTCTTCAATCTGCTGCACGGAGTAGGCGACACTGATGATATTGATCATCTTGGAAACCGCCGTTTACGTTCTGTAGGCGAGCTTCTCCAGAACCAATTCCGTATCGGTTTAAGCCGTATGGAGCGTGTGGTTCGTGAGAGAATGTCAATTCAAGATACGAATACAATTACGCCTCAGCAGCTGATCAATATTCGTCCTGTTATTGCGTCCATTAAAGAGTTCTTTGGAAGCTCTCAGCTTTCTCAATTCATGGATCAGACGAACCCGCTTGCTGAATTAACGCACAAGCGCCGTCTGTCAGCATTAGGACCGGGCGGATTGACACGTGAGCGTGCCGGAATGGAAGTGCGTGACGTTCACTACTCCCACTATGGCCGTATGTGTCCGATTGAAACGCCTGAGGGCCCGAACATCGGTTTGATCAACTCACTTTCATCTTATGCAAAAGTAAACCGTTTTGGCTTCATTGAAACGCCGTATCGCCGCGTTGACCCAGAAACAGGGAAGGTAACGGGCAGAATCGATTACTTAACTGCTGATGAAGAGGATAACTACGTTGTCGCTCAAGCGAACGCTCGTCTTGATGACGAAGGCGGATTTATTGATGACAGTATCGTAGCCCGTTTCCGCGGGGAGAACACCGTTGTTTCCAGAAACCGTGTGGACTACATGGATGTATCGCCTAAGCAGGTTGTTTCTGCTGCGACAGCATGTATCCCGTTCTTAGAAAACGATGACTCCAACCGTGCCCTCATGGGAGCGAACATGCAGCGTCAGGCTGTGCCTTTGATGCAGCCGGAAGCGCCATTCGTTGGAACTGGTATGGAATACGTATCAGGTAAAGACTCTGGTGCCGCTGTTATTTGTAAACACCCTGGTATCGTTGAACGCGTAGAAGCGAAAAACGTTTGGGTTCGCCGTTATGAAGAAGTAGACGGTCAAAAAGTTAAAGGAAACCTGGATAAATACAGCCTGCTGAAATTTGTCCGCTCTAACCAAGGTACGTGCTACAACCAGCGCCCGATCGTAAGTGTCGGCGATGAAGTGGTAAAAGGAGAAATCCTTGCTGACGGTCCTTCTATGGAGCTTGGTGAACTTGCACTTGGCCGTAACGTAATGGTCGGCTTCATGACATGGGATGGCTACAACTATGAGGATGCCATCATCATGAGTGAACGCCTTGTGAAGGATGATGTTTATACATCTATCCACATTGAAGAATATGAATCAGAAGCACGTGATACGAAACTTGGACCTGAAGAAATCACTCGTGATATACCAAACGTCGGTGAAGATGCGCTTCGCAATCTTGATGACCGCGGAATCATCCGTATTGGGGCAGAAGTAAAAGACGGAGATCTTCTTGTTGGTAAAGTAACGCCTAAAGGCGTAACTGAACTGACTGCAGAAGAACGCCTGCTTCACGCCATCTTTGGTGAAAAAGCCCGCGAGGTTCGTGATACTTCTCTTCGTGTGCCTCACGGCGGCGGCGGAATTATTCACGACGTTAAAGTCTTCAACCGTGAAGAAGGAGATGAACTTCCTCCAGGTGTTAACCAGTTGGTGCGCGTATATATCGTTCAGAAACGTAAGATTTCTGAAGGGGATAAAATGGCCGGTCGTCACGGTAACAAAGGTGTTATCTCTAAGATTCTTCCTGAAGAGGATATGCCTTACCTTCCTGACGGCACACCAATTGATATCATGCTTAACCCGCTGGGCGTACCATCTCGTATGAACATCGGGCAGGTATTGGAGCTTCATATGGGTATGGCCGCTCGTTATCTCGGCATTCACATCGCATCTCCTGTATTTGACGGAGCGCGTGAAGAGGATGTCTGGGAAACACTTGAAGAGGCCGGCATGTCTCGTGACGCCAAAACAGTGCTTTACGACGGACGTACTGGTGAACCGTTTGATAACCGTGTATCTGTCGGTATCATGTACATGATCAAACTGGCCCACATGGTTGACGATAAACTTCATGCACGTTCTACTGGTCCTTACTCACTTGTTACGCAGCAGCCTCTTGGCGGTAAAGCGCAATTTGGCGGACAGCGTTTCGGTGAGATGGAGGTTTGGGCACTTGAAGCTTACGGTGCGGCTTACACTCTTCAAGAAATTCTGACTGTTAAGTCTGATGACGTGGTTGGACGTGTGAAAACATATGAAGCCATCGTTAAAGGCGACAACGTTCCTGAACCAGGTGTTCCGGAATCATTCAAAGTATTAATCAAAGAACTTCAAAGCTTAGGTATGGATGTCAAAATCCTCTCCAGTGATGAAGAAGAAATAGAAATGAGAGATTTAGAAGACGAAGAAGATGCGAAACAAGCTGACGGCCTGGCATTATCAGGTGATGAAGAGCCGGAAGAAACAGCATCTGCAGACGTTGAACGCGATGTAGTAACAAAAGAATAATCTCTAGTTATAAAGGCAAGTGACATCGGTTAATCCGAAGATAAAAAGGGAGGTAGGCCCCTTGCTAGATGTGAACAATTTTGAGTATATGAACATCGGTCTTGCTTCACCGGATAAAATCCGTTCATGGTCTTTTGGTGAAGTGAAAAAGCCTGAAACGATAAACTATCGTACGTTAAAACCTGAAAAGGACGGTCTATTCTGCGAACGCATTTTCGGACCGACTAAGGACTGGGAATGTCATTGCGGGAAGTACAAGCGAGTTCGTTATAAAGGCGTAGTTTGTGACCGCTGCGGAGTCGAAGTAACACGGGCTAAAGTCCGTCGTGAGAGAATGGGGCACATTGAACTGGCTGCCCCAGTTTCCCACATTTGGTATTTCAAAGGTATTCCAAGCCGTATGGGTCTTGTGCTGGATATGTCACCTCGTGCTTTAGAGGAAGTCATTTACTTTGCTTCTTACGTTGTAACTGATCCGGCAAACACACCGCTTGAAAAGAAACAGCTTCTGTCTGAGAAGGAATACCGTGCTTATCTTGATAAATACGGTAATAAATTCCAAGCGTCTATGGGTGCAGAAGCGATTCACAAACTTCTTCAAGATATCGATCTTGTAAAAGAAGTGGATATGTTAAAAGAAGAGCTGAAAACATCACAAGGTCAGCGTCGTACTCGTGCGATCAAACGCCTTGAAGTTTTAGAAGCCTTCCGTAACTCAGGAAACAAGCCTTCTTGGATGATCCTTGATGTGCTGCCTGTTATTCCTCCTGAGCTTAGACCGATGGTTCAGCTAGATGGCGGACGTTTTGCGACTTCTGATTTGAACGACCTTTATCGTCGTGTCATTAACCGTAACAATCGTTTGAAACGCCTTCTGGACCTTGGTGCGCCTAGCATCATCGTTCAAAACGAAAAACGTATGCTTCAAGAGGCTGTCGATGCCCTAATTGACAACGGCCGCCGCGGACGTCCTGTAACAGGTCCTGGTAACAGACCGTTAAAATCTCTTTCTCACATGCTGAAAGGGAAGCAAGGTCGTTTCCGTCAAAACCTTCTTGGTAAACGTGTCGATTACTCCGGACGTTCTGTAATCGTCGTTGGTCCTCATTTAAAAATGTACCAATGCGGATTACCGAAGGAAATGGCGCTTGAACTTTTCAAACCTTTCGTTATGAAAGAGCTTGTTGAAAAAGGTCTTGCTCACAACATTAAGAGTGCGAAACGCAAAATTGAGCGCGTACAGCCTGAAGTATGGGATGTACTGGAATCAGTTATTAAGGAGCATCCGGTACTTCTGAACCGTGCCCCTACACTTCACAGATTGGGTATCCAAGCGTTTGAACCAACACTTGTTGAAGGACGCGCAATCCGTCTTCACCCGCTCGTATGTACAGCTTATAACGCTGACTTTGACGGTGACCAAATGGCGGTACACGTACCATTATCTGCTGAAGCACAAGCTGAGGCACGCATCTTGATGCTTGCTGCCCAAAACATCTTGAACCCTAAAGATGGTAAACCGGTTGTAACGCCGTCTCAGGATATGGTACTGGGTAACTACTACCTGACTCTTGAGCGTGCCGGTGCTGTCGGTGAAGGTATGGTCTTCAAGAATACTGATGAAGCGCTTCTCGCGTATCAAAACGGATATGTTCACCTTCATACGAGAGTGGCTGTTGCAGCGAACTCCCTTAAGAATGTGACATTTACCGAAGAACAGCGCTCAAAATTGTTAATTACAACTGTCGGTAAGCTGATCTTCAATGAAATTCTTCCGGAATCATTCCCTTACATGAATGAACCAACGAAGAGCAATATTGAAGAGAAAACACCTGACCGTTTCTTCTTAGAAAAAGGTGCTGATGTTAAAGCTATCATTGCACAGCAGCCAATCAATGCACCATTTAAAAAAGGTATTCTGGGTAAAATCATCGCGGAAATCTTTAAACGATTCCATATCACGGAAACGTCTAAAATGCTTGACCGCATGAAAAACCTAGGTTTCAAATATTCAACAAAAGCTGGTATTACAGTTGGGGTTTCTGACATCGTCGTACTCGATGATAAACAAGAAATTCTTGAGGAAGCGCAAAGCAAAGTTGATAACGTTATGAAGCAGTTCCGCCGCGGTCTTATTACAGAAGAAGAGCGCTATGAGAGAGTCATCTCTATCTGGAGTGCTGCAAAAGACGTTATCCAAGGCAAACTGATGAAATCACTTGATGAACTCAACCCGATCTACATGATGAGTGACTCTGGTGCCCGTGGTAACGCGTCTAACTTTACGCAGCTTGCCGGAATGCGCGGTCTGATGGCCAACCCGGCTGGACGTATCATTGAGTTGCCGATCAAATCAAGTTTCCGTGAAGGTCTGACAGTATTGGAGTACTTTATCTCCACTCACGGTGCGCGTAAAGGTCTTGCCGATACCGCCCTTAAAACTGCTGACTCAGGTTACCTTACACGCCGTCTCGTTGACGTTGCGCAAGATGTTATCATTCGTGAAACTGATTGTGGAACTGACCGAGGCATCCTTGCTAAGCCTCTTAAAGAAGGAACTGAAACCATTGAGCGTTTAGAAGAACGCTTAGTCGGCCGTTTTGCACGAAAACAAGTGAAGCACCCTGAAACAGGTGAAGTGCTTGTTAATGAAAACGAACTGATCGATGAAGATAAGGCTTTAGAAATTGTGGAAGCTGGAATTGAAGAAGTGTGGATCCGTTCTGCCTTCACATGTAATACGCCTCATGGTGTATGTAAACGATGCTATGGCCGAAATCTTGCAACTGGATCCGATGTTGAAGTCGGTGAAGCTGTCGGTATCATTGCTGCCCAATCAATCGGTGAGCCTGGTACGCAGTTAACAATGCGTACATTCCATACAGGCGGGGTTGCCGGAGACGATATCACACAGGGTCTTCCGCGTATTCAAGAGCTTTTCGAAGCACGTAATCCGAAAGGTCAGGCAACAATTACAGAGATCGACGGTACAGTCGTTGAGATCAATGAAGTTCGTGATAAGCAACAGGAAATTGTGGTTCAAGGCGCAGTAGAAACACGTTCTTATACGGCACCTTATAACTCCCGCTTGAAAGTAGCGGAAGGAGATAAAATTACTCGAGGCCAAGTACTGACAGAAGGTTCAATCGATCCGAAAGAGCTTCTCAAAGTGACTGACCTGACTACTGTTCAAGAGTATCTTCTCCATGAGGTTCAAAAGGTTTACCGTATGCAGGGTGTTGAAATTGGTGATAAACACGTAGAGGTAATGGTTCGCCAGATGCTTCGCAAAGTCCGCGTGATTGACGCTGGTGACACTGATGTGCTTCCAGGTACATTGCTTGATATTCACCAATTTACTGAAGCGAACAAAAAGGTATTGCTTGAAGGCAATCGTCCTGCTACAGGGCGTCCTGTCTTGCTCGGTATTACAAAAGCATCTCTTGAGACAGATTCATTCTTATCTGCTGCTTCCTTCCAGGAAACCACACGTGTCCTTACAGATGCAGCAATTAAAGGTAAGCGTGACGAGCTTCTCGGCTTGAAAGAGAATGTTATCATCGGTAAGCTTGTTCCAGCTGGTACAGGTATGATGAAATACCGTAAAGTAAAGCCAGTTTCAAATGTTCAGCCAACTGAAGACATGGTGCCGGTTGAATAATTGATTTAAAACTGCTGAAAGACTGCCAAAACAGTCTTTCAGCAGATATATTTAATAAAAAATCACTCTATGAGATGAGCGAAACTAAAAAATGTCATACATTGTTGACATTCGTCTCCTAGAATGATAATATAACCAAGGTGCTCGAAATAAACCTGTTACTTTGGAGGATATGTTTATGTCTTATGATAAAGTATCACAGGCCAAATCAATTATTATTGGTACGAAGCAAACAGTGAAAGCTCTAAAACGAGGTTCAGTAAAGGAAGTAGTCGTTGCAAAAGACGCAGATCCGGTACTCACGTCAAGTGTAGTTTCACTTGCGGAAGATCAAGGGATCTCTGTCTCAATGGTTGAATCCATGAAAAAGCTCGGCAAAGCCTGCGGAATTGAGGTAGGAGCAGCCGCTGTTGCCATTATTTTATAACGTACTTTTGTTTTTGCGTAAGATTTCATCTTGTGTAAAGACATTGTTTTTTGCCTTTTGATGAACCACCTGGGTATGTGGGTTATAAAACGCAATGAAGGGAGGAAAATAATATGCCTACAATTAATCAGCTAATTCGCAAAGGACGCGTGAGTAAAGTAGAAAACTCAAAGTCTCCTGCACTTAACAAAGGATACAACAGCTTTAAAAAAGAGCACACTAACGTATCTTCTCCACAAAAACGCGGGGTATGTACTCGTGTTGGTACAATGACACCGAAAAAACCGAACTCAGCACTTCGTAAATATGCTCGTGTTCGTTTAACTAACGGAATCGAGGTTACTGCTTACATTCCTGGTATCGGTCACAACCTGCAAGAGCACAGTGTTGTACTTATCCGCGGCGGACGTGTAAAGGACTTACCAGGGGTACGTTACCACATCGTTCGTGGTGCGCTTGACACTGCTGGAGTTGAAAACCGTGCGCAAGGCCGTTCTAAATACGGTACGAAAAAACCTAAAGCAAAATAATAAACGAAAATACGCATAATTGATGAAGGGAGGATATTCAGATGCCACGTAAAGGTCCTGTAGCAAAAAGAGACGTTTTACCTGATCCGATTTACAACTCTAAGCTTGTATCTCGTCTAATCAACAAAATGATGATCGATGGTAAAAAAGGTAAGTCTCAAACAATCCTATACAAGTCATTCGATATCATTAAAGAACGTACTGGCAATGATGCAATGGAGGTTTTCGAACAAGCATTGAAAAACATCATGCCTGTACTTGAAGTAAAAGCACGCCGTGTAGGTGGTGCGAACTACCAAGTTCCTGTAGAAGTTCGTCCTGAACGTCGTACGACTCTTGGACTTCGCTGGTTAGTTAACTACGCTCGTCTTCGCGGTGAAAAAACGATGGAAGAGCGTTTAGCTAACGAAATCCTTGACGCAGCTAACAACACTGGTGCTGCTGTTAAGAAACGTGAAGACACTCATAAGATGGCTGAAGCAAACAAAGCATTTGCTCACTATCGCTGGTAGGATTTATATATTAACAAAACACAATTTCCTAATAAGGAAGGAGAAATTACCCAATGGCAAGAGAGTTCTCCTTAGAAAAAACTCGTAATATCGGAATCATGGCTCACATCGATGCCGGTAAAACGACTACTACAGAACGTATCTTGTTCTATACTGGTCGTATCCACAAGATTGGTGAAACTCACGAAGGAGCTTCACAAATGGACTGGATGGAGCAGGAACAAGAACGTGGTATCACAATCACTTCCGCTGCGACAACTGCACAGTGGAAAGGATACCGCGTAAACATCATCGATACTCCAGGACACGTAGACTTCACAGTTGAAGTTGAACGTTCTCTTCGTGTACTTGATGGTGCTGTTGCTGTACTTGACGCTCAATCAGGCGTTGAGCCTCAAACAGAAACTGTTTGGCGTCAGGCAACAACTTACGGAGTACCTCGTATCGTTTTTGTTAACAAAATGGACAAAATCGGTGCGGACTTCCTTTACTCTGTAGGAACTTTAAGAGACCGTCTTCAAGCAAACGCTCATGCAATTCAATTGCCGATCGGTGCTGAAGATAACTTCGAAGGTATCATCGACCTTGTAGAAAACGTTGCGTATTTCTATGAAGATGACCTTGGAACTCGCTCTGATGCGAAAGAAATCCCTGAAGAGTACAAAGAGCAAGCTGAAGAGCTTCGCAACAGTCTTATTGAAGCTGTATGTGAGCTTGATGAAGAGCTTATGGATAAATACCTTGAGGGTGAAGAAATCACGATTGACGAGTTAAAAGCAGGTATTCGTAAAGGTACATTAAATGTTGAGTTCTACCCTGTTCTTGTTGGTTCTGCCTTCAAAAACAAAGGTGTTCAACTAGTACTTGATGCTGTTCTTGACTACCTTCCTGCACCAACAGACGTTGCTGCAATCAAAGGTGTTCGTCCTGATACAAATGAAGAGATTGAGCGTCATTCTTCTGATGAAGAGCCATTCTCTGCATTAGCATTTAAAGTTATGACTGACCCTTACGTTGGTAAGCTGACGTTCTTCCGTGTGTACTCTGGAACACTTGATTCCGGTTCATACGTGAAAAACTCTACTAAAGGCAAACGTGAGCGTGTTGGACGTATTCTTCAAATGCACGCTAACAGCCGTGAAGAAATCTCTACTGTTTACGCAGGGGATATCGCAGCTGCTGTAGGTCTAAAAGATACTACTACTGGAGATACTCTATGTGATGAGAAGGATCTTGTTATCCTTGAGTCAATGGAATTCCCAGAACCAGTTATCGACGTCGCTATTGAGCCTAAATCAAAAGCTGACCAAGATAAAATGGGTATCGCTTTAGCGAAACTTGCTGAAGAAGACCCTACATTCCGTACTCAAACAAACCCAGAAACTGGCCAAACGATCATCTCTGGTATGGGTGAACTTCACCTTGATATCATTGTTGACCGTATGAAACGCGAATTTAAAGTAGAAGCCAATGTTGGTGCTCCTCAGGTTGCGTACCGTGAAACATTCCGTACCGGTGCAAAAGTTGAAGGTAAATTCGTACGTCAGTCTGGTGGACGCGGTCAGTTCGGACACGTTTGGATCGAATTCGAACCAAACGAAGAAGGCGCTGGCTTTGAATTTGAAAATGCGATTGTCGGTGGGGTTGTTCCTCGTGAATACATCCCAGCTGTTCAAGCAGGTCTGGAAGATGCACTTGAAAATGGTGTACTAGCAGGCTTCCCGCTTATCGACATTAAAGCTAAACTTTTCGACGGTTCTTACCATGATGTTGACTCAAACGAAATGGCATTTAAAGTTGCTGCTTCTATGGCATTGAAAAATGCAGTCAGCAAATGTAACCCAGTTCTTCTTGAACCAATCATGAAAGTAGAAGTGGTTATTCCAGAAGAATACATGGGAGATATCATGGGTGATATCACTTCACGTCGCGGACGCGTAGAAGGTATGGAAGCACGCGGTAACGCTCAAGTTGTTCGTGCTATGGTTCCTCTTGCTGAAATGTTCGGTTACGCTACTGCACTTCGTTCTAACACGCAAGGTCGCGGTACGTTCACTATGCACATGGATCACTACGAAGAAGTGCCGAAGAGCGTCGCAGAAGAAATTATCAAAAAAAATAAAGGCGAATAATTGATTTTGCCACTTAACTCAAGTATAACTACTATTGTAAGATGAGGAAGTGAAAGCTTTCTTTCACTTCCTATCACTCTATACATTACTAATTAAAAGCTCTTAAGGAGGATTTTAGAATGGCTAAAGAAAAATTCGACCGTTCCAAATCACATGCCAATATTGGTACAATTGGACACGTTGACCATGGTAAAACAACTTTAACTGCTGCTATCACAACAGTACTTCATAAGAAATCTGGTAAAGGTACAGCTATGGCGTACGATCAAATTGATGGTGCACCAGAAGAACGCGAGCGCGGTATCACAATCTCTACTGCACACGTTGAGTACGAAACTGAAACTCGTCACTATGCACACGTTGACTGCCCAGGACACGCTGACTATGTTAAAAACATGATCACTGGTGCTGCGCAAATGGACGGAGCTATCCTTGTAGTATCTGCTGCTGATGGCCCAATGCCACAAACTCGTGAGCACATCCTTCTTTCTAAAAACGTTGGTGTGCCATACATCGTTGTATTCTTAAACAAATGCGACATGGTAGACGACGAAGAGCTTCTTGAACTAGTTGAAATGGAAGTTCGCGATCTTCTTAGCGAATATGACTTCCCTGGTGATGATGTACCAGTTGTTAAAGGTTCTGCTCTTAAAGCTCTTGAAGGAGATGCTGAGTGGGAAGCAAAAATCTTCGAACTTATGGATGCGGTTGATGAGTACATCCCAACTCCAGAACGTGACACTGAAAAACCATTCATGATGCCAGTTGAGGACGTATTCTCAATCACTGGTCGTGGTACAGTTGCTACTGGCCGTGTAGAACGCGGACAAGTTAAAGTCGGTGACGAAGTTGAAATCATCGGTCTTCAAGATGAGAACAAGAAAACAACTGTTACAGGTGTTGAAATGTTCCGTAAGCTTCTTGATTACGCTGAAGCTGGTGACAACATTGGTGCCCTTCTTCGCGGTGTATCTCGTGAAGAAATCCAACGTGGTCAAGTACTTGCTAAACCAGGTACAATCACTCCACACAGCAAATTCAAAGCTGAAGTTTACGTTCTTTCTAAAGAAGAGGGTGGACGTCATACTCCATTCTTCTCTAACTACCGTCCTCAGTTCTACTTCCGTACAACTGACGTAACTGGTATCATCCAACTTCCAGAAGGCGTAGAAATGGTTATGCCTGGAGACAACACTGAAATGAACGTTGAACTTATCTCTACAATCGCTATCGAAGAAGGAACTCGTTTCTCTATTCGTGAAGGCGGACGTACTGTTGGTTCAGGCGTTGTTTCTACAATCACTGAGTAATAGTATCATGATAAACGAGACCCCTGCGGGTCTCGTTTTTTGTTTACTTATCTTTTTCTTGTATAGTAAGAGCTATCATATTTGAGGGGCTAATTTTTATGATTCCTGAAAAGAGATCAATCGCTATCATGAAAGAACTGAACATTGAAAATACCAAGCAAATGCTGATGATTAATGGAACTGATGTGAAGAATCCATTGCTGCTTTTTTTACATGGCGGTCCGGGGACACCCCAAATCGGATATGTTAGGCATTATCAAAAAGAACTGGAACAGCATTTTACAGTAGTACATTGGGATCAAAGAGGTTCAGGGCTTTCTTATTCAAAGAGAATTCCCCATCACTCCATGAACATTCAACATTTTATTAATGATGCAATTCATGTCACTCAATGGCTTCTAGCTCATTTTTCAAAAACAAAATTATATCTTGTCGGCTATTCGTGGGGCTCCCTACTAGCACTTTATGTACTGCAGCAGCGTCCGGATTTGTTTTACGCGTACTATGGAATTAGCCAGGTTGTTAACCCTCACTATGAAGAATCAGCTTCCTACCAATATCTACGCGAAATCTCTGATGCAAAGAGTGCAAGTATAATTTCTCCGCTCATACGCTTCATCGGCCCCCCGCCTTGGGAAAAGGATATCCAGCATCTTATTTATCGGTTTTGTGTCGAGGTGAGCAGGGGAGGATTCACTTACCATCGTCGTCATATCTTTTCCGTATTTTTTCAAATGCTCACTGGCAGTGAGTATGGAATAAAAAACATGCACAAATTCCTGAAAGGACAGCGATTTGCCAAAAAACATTTAACTGATGAGTTGTACAGGTTTAATGCATTCACATCAGTTCCTTCTATTAAAGTACCATGTTATTTTATTTCGGGAAGACACGATTTAATTGTTCCTGCAGAAATTTCGAAACAGTATTATCGAAGGCTTGAGGCACCTGAAAAGCGCTGGCTTCAATTTGAGAATTCTGCTCATGCGCCGCATATCGAGGAGCCGTCATTATTTGCGAGCACACTAAATCTCCACGCATTGCACCACTTATGTTAGAGCCTTGATAAATAAGAAAAACACCTGTATAATAAAAAAAGTGTGCAAACCATGCATATATTAAATAAGTCTTGCAACATACGTCTATTTTCTGTATAATGGTGTATGTTGGTCTTTGACTGCGATGAAGTGAGAGGTTGCTGACACACCCGGCCGCTTTGCCATGGCAAGGTGTTCAGGTTTTTCTCACGGAGAACTGTCTAACGTGATGTAGGCGAAAAGGAGGGAAAATAATGGCAAAACAAAAAATTCGTATTCGTTTGAAAGCATATGATCATAGAATCCTTGATCAATCTGCAGAGAAGATTGTTGAAACGGCAAAACGTTCTGGTGCCAGCGTATCTGGTCCGATCCCATTGCCAACTGAAAAATCAGTTTACACAATCCTTCGTGCGGTGCACAAATACAAAGATTCTCGTGAGCAATTTGAAATGCGTACACATAAACGTTTAATCGACATTGTGAACCCAACACCACAAACTGTTGATGCTCTCATGCGATTAGATTTACCATCTGGTGTCGATATCGAAATTAAACTTTAATTCTAAAATATAGAATGATCTTAATAGGAGGTGTGACGAATGACCAAAGGAATCTTAGGAAGAAAAATTGGTATGACGCAAGTATTCGCTGAAAATGGTGATCTTATTCCGGTAACTGTTATTGAAGCTGCTCCAAACGTTGTTCTTCAAAAGAAAACAACTGAAAACGACGGTTATGAAGCAATCCAGCTTGGTTTTGATGACAAGCGTGAAAAGCTTTCTAACAAACCTGAAAAAGGACACGTTGCAAAAGCGGAAACTGCTCCTAAGCGCTTCGTTAAAGAATTACGCGGAGTGGAAATGGATGCGTATGAAGTTGGTCAGGAAGTCAAGGTTGAAATTTTCTCTGCTGGAGAAATCGTAGATGTAACAGGAGTATCTAAAGGTAAAGGTTTCCAAGGTGCAATCAAGCGCCACGGACAATCTCGCGGACCTATGTCTCACGGTTCACGCTACCACCGTCGTCCTGGTTCAATGGGACCTGTAGATCCTAACCGTGTATTCAAAGGTAAATTATTACCTGGACGTATGGGCGGAGATCAAATCACTGTTCAAAACCTTGAAGTCGTAAAAGTTGATGCAGAACGCAATCTTCTTTTGATCAAAGGTAACGTACCTGGTGCGAAGAAATCTTTAATCACTGTTAAAAGTGCTGTTAAATCTAAATAACTCTCTTAGGAAAGGAGGAAATTGATCATGCCAAAAGTAGCATTATACAACCAAAACGGTTCTACTGCTGGTGACATCGAATTAAACGCTTCTGTATTTGGTATCGAGCCAAATGAGAGTGTTGTATTCGACGCTATTCTTATGCAAAGAGCTTCCTTACGTCAAGGAACTCACAAAGTAAAAAATCGTTCTGAAGTACGCGGCGGAGGTCGTAAACCATGGCGTCAAAAAGGTACTGGACGTGCCCGTCAAGGTTCTATCCGTTCACCGCAATGGCGCGGAGGTGGTGTCGTATTCGGCCCAACACCACGCAGCTATTCTTATAAATTACCTAAAAAAGTTCGCCGCTTGGCAATCAAATCAGTATTGTCTTCTAAAGTGATCGACAACAACATCATCGTTCTTGAAGATCTTACTCTTGATACGGCTAAAACAAAAGAAATGGCAGCTATCCTTAAAGGGTTATCTGTTGAGAAAAAAGCTTTAATCGTAACTGCGGATGCTAACGAAGCAGTAGCTTTATCTGCTCGCAACATTCCTGGAGTTACTGTAGTTGAAGCTAACGGAATCAACGTTTTAGACGTTGTCAACCACGAGAAGCTTCTGATTACAAAAGCAGCGGTTGAAAAAGTAGAGGAGGTGCTTGCATAATGAAAGATCCTCGTGATGTTCTAAAGCGCCCCGTCATTACTGAACGTTCTGCTGATTTAATGACTGAAAAGAAATATACTTTTGAAGTCGATGTAAGAGCTAACAAAACAGAAGTGAAAGACGCTGTTGAAAGCATCTTTGGAGTGAAAGTTGACAAAGTCAACATCATGAACTACAAAGGTAAATCAAAACGTGTCGGACGCTACACTGGTATGACTAGCCGTCGCAGAAAAGCGATCGTAAAACTTACTGCAGACAGCAAAGAAATCGAAATTTTTGAAGCTTAATTATCTGTAAAAAGAAGGAGGGAAATTCAAAATGGCGATTAAAAAGTATAAACCGACCTCTAATGGACGTCGTGGCATGACAACTTCAGATTTTGCTGAAATCACGACTGACAAGCCGGAAAAATCCTTGCTTGCTCCCCTTCACAAAAAAGGCGGACGTAACAACCAAGGTAAATTGACTGTACGTCACCAAGGTGGCGGACATAAACGCCAATACCGTGTTATCGACTTCAAACGCGATAAAGATGGTATACCTGGACGCGTTGCTACAGTTGAATACGATCCAAACCGTTCAGCTAACATCGCTCTAATCAACTATGCAGACGGAGAAAAACGTTACATTCTTGCTCCTAAAGGAATTCAAGTGGGTACTGAAATCATGTCAGGTCCTGAAGCTGACATTAAAGTAGGTAATGCACTTCCACTTATCAACATCCCTGTTGGTACAGTTGTGCATAACATTGAATTAAAACCTGGTAAAGGCGGACAGCTTGTACGTTCAGCTGGTACATCTGCTCAGGTTCTTGGTAAAGAAGGTAAATACGTTCTTGTACGTCTTAACTCTGGTGAAGTTCGCATGATTCTTTCTGCTTGCCGTGCTTCTATCGGTCAAGTAGGTAACGAACAGCACGAACTTATCAACATTGGTAAAGCTGGACGTTCTCGCTGGAAAGGCATCCGCCCTACAGTTCGTGGTTCTGTAATGAACCCTAACGATCACCCACACGGTGGTGGTGAAGGACGTGCGCCAATCGGACGTAAATCACCAATGTCTCCATGGGGTAAACCAACTCTTGGATTCAAGACACGTAAGAAAAAGAACAAATCTGATAAATTTATCGTACGTCGTCGTAAAAATAAATAACGGGGTTGTCTACGGTTCTCTTCGGACCGTAGTGCAATCACGAAGGGAGGTTCCAAAATGGCTCGCAGCTTGAAAAAAGGACCATTTGTTGATGGACACTTGATGACAAAAATCGAGAAATTAAATGAAGCAGACAAGAAACAAGTCGTAAAAACTTGGTCTCGTCGTTCTACTATTTTCCCACAGTTTATTGGTCACACAATTGCAGTCTATGACGGACGTAAACACGTGCCTGTATTCATCTCTGAAGATATGGTAGGGCACAAGTTGGGTGAATTCGCTCCAACTCGTACGTACAAAGGTCATGCTAGTGATGACAAAAAAACAAGACGCTAAGAGAGGAGGCTTTTAAATGCAAGCTAAAGCTGTTGCAAGAACAGTCCGTATTGCTCCTCGTAAAGCACGTCTAGTAATGGACCTGATTCGAGGCAAGCAAGTAGGTGAGGCAGTATCAATCTTGAACCTTACACCAAGAGCTGCTTCTCCAATTATTGAGAAAGTATTAAAATCCGCTATTGCAAATGCTGAGCATAACTATGAAATGGACGCTAACAACCTGGTTATTTCTCAAGCATTCGTTGACGAAGGCCCTACGTTAAAAAGATTCCGCCCACGTGCTATGGGACGTGCGAGCCAAATCAACAAACGTACGAGCCACATTACAATCGTTGTATCAGAAAAGAAGGAGGGATAAGTAGTGGGTCAAAAGGTAAATCCAGTCGGTCTTCGTATCGGAGTCATTCGTGATTGGGAATCTAAGTGGTACGCTGGTAAAGATTACGCTGACTTCCTGCACGAAGATTTAAAAATTCGTGAATACATTAGCAAACGCCTTTCTGACGCTTCTGTTTCTAAAGTAGAAATCGAGCGTGCAGCAAACCGCGTTAACATTACGATCCACACAGCTAAGCCTGGTATGGTTATCGGTAAAGGCGGTTCAGAAGTTGAAGCACTTCGCAAAGCCCTTAACAGCCTTACTGGCAAGCGTGTACACATTAACATTCTTGAAATCAAAAGAGCAGATCTTGATGCACAGCTAGTTGCTGACAACATCGCTCGTCAATTAGAAAACCGTGTTTCTTTCCGCCGTGCGCAGAAACAACAAATCCAACGTACTATGCGTGCTGGAGCACAAGGTGTGAAAACAATGGTTTCTGGTCGTCTTGGCGGTGCAGATATCGCTCGTTCTGAATATTACAGTGAAGGAACTGTTCCATTGCACACATTGCGTGCGGACATTGACTATGCAACATCTGAAGCTGACACTACTTACGGTAAGCTTGGTGTAAAAGTCTGGATCTATCGTGGAGAGGTTCTTCCTACTAAGAAGAAAACTGAGGAAGGAGGAAAATAATATGTTATTACCAAAACGCGTTAAATATCGCAGAGAGCATCGCGGAAAAATGCGTGGCCGTGCGAAAGGCGGTACTGAAGTACATTTCGGTGAATTCGGTATCCAAGCTCTAGAGGCTTCATGGATCACTAACCGTCAAATCGAAGCTGCACGTATTGCGATGACTCGTTACATGAAACGTGGCGGTAAAGTTTGGATCAAAATTTTCCCTTCTAAACCTTACACTGCTAAACCGCTTGAGGTACGTATGGGATCCGGTAAAGGGGCTCCAGAAGGTTGGGTAGCTGTTGTAAAACCGGGCAAAGTTTTATTTGAAATTTCTGGTGTGTCTGAAGAGGTTGCTCGTGAAGCGCTTCGTCTTGCATCTCACAAATTGCCAATTAAAACGAAGTTCGTAAAACGTGAAGAAATTGGTGGTGAATCAAATGAAAGCTAATGAAATTCGTGACCTTACCACTGCTGAAATTGAACAAAAAGTAAAGTCTCTTAAAGAAGAACTTTTCAATCTTCGCTTTCAATTAGCGACAGGACAACTTGAAAATACTGCTCGCATTCGTGAAGTGCGCAAAGCTATCGCGCGCATGAAAACTGTGATTCGTGAAAGAGAAATTGCTGCTAATAAATAATCACTGAGGGGAGGTCGTGAGCATGAGCGAACGTAACCAGCGCAAAGTTTACCAAGGCCGTGTTGTTTCTGACAAAATGGATAAAACCATCACTGTTGTTGTTGAAACATACAAAAAACATACACTTTACGGTAAACGCGTAAAATACTCAAAAAAATTCAAAGCACATGATGAAAATAATCAAGCTAAAATCGGTGACATCGTAAAGATCATGGAAACTCGTCCATTGTCTGCAACTAAGCGTTTCCGTCTAGTTGAAGTTGTCGAAGAAGCTGTTATTATCTAATAAAGTTCGGAATTCTTTTTCCGAAGGGAGGTAACAAATAATGATTCAACAAGAGACTCGTTTAAAAGTAGCTGACAACTCTGGCGCACGTGAAGTACTTACTATTAAAGTTCTTGGTGGTTCTGGACGTAAAACAGCTAACATTGGTGATGTAATTGTTTGCACGGTTAAACAAGCAACACCAGGAGGCGTTGTCAAAAAAGGTGAAGTCGTAAAAGCTGTTATCGTTCGCACGAAAAGCGGAGCGCGCAGAAGTGACGGTTCATACATCAGCTTCGATGAGAATGCATGTGTTATCATCCGTGACGACAAGAGCCCACGCGGAACTCGTATCTTCGGACCAGTTGCTCGTGAATTGCGTGAAAACAACTTTATGAAAATTGTTTCTCTAGCTCCAGAAGTTATCTAATGAAATAAATGCCTTAGTCAAGGAGGTGCGATCAGGATGCATGTAAAAAAAGGCGATAAAGTTATGGTTATCTCTGGTAAAGATAAAGGCAAACAAGGAACAATCCTTGCTGCTTTCCCTAAAAAGGACCGCGTTTTAGTTGAAGGTGTTAACATGGTGAAGAAACACTCTAAACCAACTCAAGCTAACCCTCAAGGCGGTATTTCTAATCAAGAGGCGCCAATTCATGTATCAAACGTTATGCCGCTCGATCCTAAAACAGGTGAAGTGACTCGCGTAGGATACAAAGTGGAAGATGGCAAAAAAGTTCGTGTAGCAAAAAAATCTGGGCAAGTTCTAGATAAATAGTATTAAAAGGAAGGGAGGTCTATCTCATGAACCGCCTTAAAGAAAAGTACAATAAAGAAATTGCACCTGCTTTAATGACTAAATTCAACTATGATTCAGTCATGCAAGTGCCTAAAATCGAAAAAATCGTAATCAACATGGGTGTTGGTGACGCTGTTCAAAACGCGAAAGCAATCGACAGTGCTGTTGAAGAATTAACGTTTATCGCAGGTCAAAAACCTGTCGTTACTCGTGCGAAGAAATCAATTGCTGGATTCCGTCTTCGTGAGGGAATGCCTATCGGTGCGAAAGTAACTCTTCGCGGAGAGCGCATGTATGATTTCCTTGATAAACTTATTTCTGTATCTTTACCGCGTGTACGTGACTTCCGCGGGGTTTCTAAAAAATCTTTCGACGGTCGCGGTAACTACACACTTGGTATCAAAGAACAGTTAATCTTCCCTGAAATTGACTACGATAAAGTAACAAAGGTTCGAGGAATGGACATCGTTATCGTAACAACTGCTAATACTGACGAAGAAGCTCGTGAGCTATTAACTCAAGTAGGTATGCCGTTCCAGAAATAATCAATGAAAGGGAGGCGAAATCGTGGCTAAAAAGTCTATGATTGCGAAACAACAACGTACACCAAAGTTTAAAGTACAAGAGTACACACGCTGTGAACGCTGCGGACGTCCGCATTCAGTCATTCGTAAATTTAAACTTTGCCGTATTTGTTTCCGTGAGCTTGCATATAAAGGACAAATTCCTGGCGTGAAAAAAGCCAGCTGGTAATCCCCAAGAAAGGGAAGGAGGTAATTATATAATGGTTATGACAGATCCAATTGCAGATATGCTAACTCGTATTCGCAATGCAAACATGGTACGTCATGAGAAGCTTGAAATTCCTGCTTCTAAATTGAAAAGAGAAATTGCTGAAATTTTAAAGCGTGAAGGTTTCATTCGTGACGTTGAGTTCGTAGAAGACAGCAAACAAGGTATCATCCGCGTTTTCTTGAAATACGGACAAAACAACGAGCGCGTTATCACTGGTCTTAAAAGAATCAGCAAGCCTGGTTTGCGTGTTTATGCTAAATCTAATGAAGTACCTCGTGTACTTAACGGTCTTGGAATCGCGATTATTTCTACATCACAAGGTGTTTTAACGGACAAAGAAGCCCGTGCAAAACAAGCTGGTGGAGAAGTTCTAGCATACGTTTGGTAAGAAGTTTAACATGAATGGAGGTGTTTGGTATGTCTCGTGTAGGTAAGAAGCTACTTGAGATTCCTTCTGATGTTACAGTAACGTTAAACGATAACAATACTGTAGCTGTGAAAGGACCAAAAGGAGAATTAACTCGTACGTTTCACCCTGATATGGAGATTAAAGTAGAGGACAATGTGCTTACAGTCGCTCGTCCTTCTGATCAGAAAGAGCACCGTGCACTGCATGGTACGACTCGCAGTCTGCTTGGCAACATGGTTGAAGGTGTATCTAAAGGATTTGAAAGAGGTTTGGAATTAGTCGGTGTCGGTTACCGTGCGTCTAAATCCGGAAATAAACTTGTTTTAAACGTTGGATACTCTCACCCTGTTGAGATCGTTCCTGAAGAAGGCATCGAAATCGAAGTTCCTTCTCAAACTAAAGTAGTTGTAAAAGGTACAGACAAAGAACGTGTAGGAGCTATTGCTGCTAACATCCGCGCTGTACGTTCTCCAGAGCCTTACAAAGGTAAAGGAATCCGCTACGAAGGTGAAGTTGTTCGCCGTAAAGAAGGTAAATCTGCTAAGTAAGATCGCTTAAAGTGAAGAAAGGAGTGACCTAGATGATTACGAAAACTAGCAAAAATGCTGCTCGTCTTAAAAGACACGCTCGTGTTCGCGCTAAACTTTCCGGTACTGCTGAAAGACCGCGTCTGAACGTTTTCCGTTCTAACAAGCACATTTACGCTCAAATCATCGATGATGTAAATGGTGTTACACTTGCTAGTGCATCTACTCTCGATAAAGACTTGAACGTTGAAAGCACTGGAGATACTTCTGCTGCTACTAAAGTTGGAGAATTAGTTGCAAAACGCGCCGCTGAAAAAGGCATCTCTGACGTAGTATTTGACCGTGGCGGATACTTATACCATGGACGTGTAAAAGCTTTGGCTGATGCCGCTCGTGAAGCTGGACTTAAATTTTAATAAAAGAAGGAGGGACACATGATTATGCGTCGTATTGACCCAAGCAAATTAGAGTTAGAAGAACGCTTAGTTACGGTTAACCGCGTAGCGAAAGTTGTTAAAGGTGGTCGTCGTTTCCGCTTCGCAGCTCTAGTCGTTGTCGGTGACAAAAACGGACACGTAGGATTCGGTACTGGTAAAGCACAAGAAGTACCAGAAGCGATCCGCAAAGCTGTTGAAGATGCGAAAAAGAATTTGATTGAAGTACCAATGGTTGGAACTACAATTCCACATGAAATCATCGGACGTTTCGGTGCAGGTAACATCTTGTTAAAACCTGCTTCTGAAGGTACTGGAGTTATCGCTGGAGGCCCTGTACGTGCGGTACTTGAGCTTGCTGGTGTATCTGACATCCTTTCTAAGTCTTTAGGTTCTAACACACCGATCAACATGATTCGTGCAACACTTCAAGGCTTAAGTGAACTTAAGCGTGCTGAAGACGTTGCGAAGCTTCGTGGAAAATCTGTAGAAGAACTGTTAGGATAAGGAGGGAACATTAATGGCTAAATTAGAAATTACCCTCAAACGAAGTGTAATCGGTCGCCCGGAAGATCAACGCGTTACTGTAAGAACACTTGGTTTAAAGAAAACAAACCAAACTGTTGTACATGAAGACAACGCTGCGATCCGTGGCATGATTAATAAAGTATCTCATTTAGTTTCTGTTAAAGAACAATAAAAATATTTGATCGGATAAGGAGGTGTCCTAATGAAACTTCATGAATTAAAACCTTCAGAAGGTTCACGCAAAACGCGTAATCGCGTAGGTCGTGGTATTGGTTCTGGCAACGGTAAAACAGCTGGTAAAGGTCACAAAGGTCAAAACGCTCGTTCTGGCGGCGGTGTACGTCCAGGATTCGAGGGGGGACAAATGCCTTTATTCCAACGTCTTCCTAAACGCGGTTTCACTAACATCAACCGCAAGGAATACGCTGTAGTCAACCTAGACAAATTGAACGGTTTTGCAGAAGGAACGGAAGTCACTCCTGAACTTCTTCTTGAGACTGGTGTAATTAGCAAACTTAATGCAGGAGTAAAGATTCTTGGCAACGGTAAATTAGAGAAAAAATTAACTGTAAAAGCCAATAAATTCTCTGCTTCTGCGAAAGAAGCTGTTGAAGCTGCTGGCGGTACAGCTGAGGTGATCTAACTTGTTTAAAACAATCTCCAACTTTATGCGTGTGAGTGATATCAGGAATAAAATCATATTCACTTTACTCATGCTTATCGTCTTTCGCATAGGTGCGTTTATTCCTGTGCCATATGTTAACGCTGAGGTGTTACAGGCACAGTCTCAAATGGGTGTTTTTGATCTCCTTAATACATTTGGCGGCGGTGCGCTTTACCAATTTTCCATTTTTGCAATGGGAATCACTCCTTATATCACGGCTTCAATCATCATTCAGCTGCTTCAGATGGATGTTGTGCCGAAGTTTACCGAGTGGTCTAAGCAAGGTGAAGTTGGCCGCCGTAAATTAGCTCAGTTCACAAGGTACTTTACGATTGTGCTTGGTTTTATCCAGGCGTTAGGTATGTCTTACGGATTTAACAATCTGGCAAACGGTATGCTGATCGAAAAATCCGGTGTATCCACATATCTCATCATTGCTTTAGTGCTCACTGGCGGAACTGCCTTTTTAATGTGGCTTGGAGAACAAATTACGTCTCATGGAGTAGGCAACGGAATATCGATCATTATCTTCGCGGGGATTGTGGCTAGTATTCCAAAAACGATTGGACAAATATATGAGACTCAATTTGTTGGCAGCAACGATCAGTTGTTTATTCATATTGTGAAAGTCGCACTTCTTGTGATTGCGATTTTAGCAGTTATTGTTGGAGTTATTTTCATTCAGCAAGCCGTACGGAAAATTGCGATTCAATATGCTAAAGGAACAGGTCGTTCACCTGCTGGCGGAGGTCAGTCTACACACCTTCCATTGAAAGTGAACCCTGCAGGGGTTATTCCGGTAATCTTTGCGGTTGCGTTTTTGATAACGCCGCGGACGATCGCGTCATTCTTTGGAACAAACGATGTGACGAAGTGGATTCAAAACTACTTTGATAATACGCATCCGGTGGGTATGGCGATATATGTTGCATTGATTATTGCCTTTACGTACTTTTATGCTTTTGTACAGGTGAATCCTGAACAAATGGCTGATAACCTTAAAAAACAGGGTGGCTATATCCCGGGGGTTCGTCCAGGGAAAATGACTCAAGATAGAATTACGAGCATTTTGTATCGACTTACGTTTGTGGGTTCTATATTCTTAGCCGTGATTTCCATTCTTCCTATCTTTTTCATTCAATTCGCTGGATTGCCTCAAAGTGCACAAATTGGCGGAACATCTTTGTTAATTGTTGTCGGGGTAGCCTTGGAGACAATGAAACAACTAGAAAGCCAGTTGGTGAAACGAAACTACCGTGGATTTATGAAAAACTAGAGGAAATGGATTTATCCATTCCCTCTTAATAAAGAGAGGACGGGGGAAATCCGAATGAACTTAGTCTTAATGGGGCTTCCTGGTGCCGGTAAAGGTACACAGGGCGAACGAATTGTTGAGGATTATGGGATTCCTCATATCTCAACAGGAGATATGTTCCGTGCTGCTATGAAAGAAGAGACACCACTCGGACTCGAAGCAAAATCTTATATTGATAAGGGAGAGCTCGTACCTGACGAAGTCACAATCGGAATTGTAAAAGATAGACTTGGCAAAGACGATTGTGAAAGAGGTTTTCTTCTGGACGGATTTCCGCGAACAGTCGCTCAAGCCGAAGCTCTTGAAGAAATTCTTGAGGAATACGGCAAGCCGATTGATTATGTCATTAACATTGAAGTCGACAAAGATGTTCTGATGGAACGTCTGACTGGACGCAGAATTTGCAGTGTTTGCGGCACAACCTATCATTTAGTCTTTAATCCGCCAAAAACGCCGGGTGTTTGTGATAAAGACGGAGGCGAACTCTATCAACGGGCAGATGATAATGAGGAAACAGTCTCTAAACGGCTTGAGGTTAACATGAAGCAAACTCAGCCTTTACTCGATTTCTATTCTGAGAAAGGTTATCTTGTAAACGTGAATGGCCAACAGGACATTCAAGACGTTTATGCAGATGTGAAGGATCTTCTTGGAGGATTAAAAAAATGATTATCTGTAAAACCCCACGTGAACTTGGTATCATGCGGGAAGCAGGGCGAATCGTGGCTTTAACTCATGAAGAGCTAAAAAAGCACATTAAACCAGGAATCTCGACAAAAGAATTGGATCAAATTGCCGAACGTTTTATTAAGAAGCAGGGTGCAATCCCATCTTTTAAGGGGTATAATGGGTTTCGCGGGAGCATTTGCGTATCAGTTAATGAAGAACTCGTTCATGGCATTCCTGGCAGCAGGGTGCTGAAGGACGGTGACATCATCAGTATTGATATCGGTGCTAAATTAAATGGTTATCATGGTGACTCTGCATGGACATATCCGGTAGGAAACATCAGCGATGATGACAAAAAACTTCTGGAAGTGACAGAGGAGTCTTTATATAAAGGCTTGCAGGAAGCAAAACCAGGTGAACGTTTGTCGAATATTTCCCACGCAATACAAACGTATGTCGAAAATGAGCAGTTTTCAGTTGTTAGGGAGTATGTCGGACATGGTGTTGGTCAAGACTTGCATGAGGACCCGCAAATTCCTCATTACGGTCCGCCCAACAAAGGACCACGGCTCAAACCTGGCATGGTTCTCGCTATTGAACCTATGGTGAACGCTGGCAGCCGCTACGTGAAAACATTGGCTGATAACTGGACGGTTGTAACGGTAGATGGGAAAAAGTGTGCTCATTTTGAACATACAATTGCGATTACGGAAACGGGTTTTGATATACTGACGAGAGTCTAGGTGATGTAAACGTTCCGAAGGCAGGTGTTTTTCCGGCTTGATAGGGCAGAAAGTTTGGATGAACATTGGCAGGACCGAATTCATCTTGCCGTTGTCATAGGAATTGTTGACCATCATCAATGTACTAACAGCAGACGGAGAAATGCGTACATTACATTCTCCTAAGAATAAGAATATCAATCATTTAACCCTTTATGATTGCGTATCTCCGGAAGTTCAGAACAGTATAAACGAAACAGGGCGTGTGACAAACTTCTTTTGAAATTTGTCAGAAAGCAAGTTACTGATTTGAAGAAGGGAGAACACTTGAATGGCGAAAGACGATGTAATTGAAGTGGAAGGTACTATAGTCGAAACACTGCCAAACGCGATGTTCAAAGTTGAACTTGAAAATGGCCACACTGTTTTGGCTCACGTATCTGGTAAAATCCGCATGCACTTCATTCGCATTTTACCTGGAGACAAAGTTACGGTAGAATTATCTCCATATGACTTAACTCGTGGCAGGATTACGTACCGTTACAAATAAAGCACTCCGGAAACTGAAGGAGGTTGGAAACACATGAAAGTGAGACCATCAGTTAAACCAATCTGCGAAAAATGTAAAGTTATTCGCAGAAAAGGAAAAGTAATGGTGATCTGTGAAAATCCAAAGCATAAACAAAAACAAGGATAATTTATAAGGAGGTGCCCAGAGAATGGCTCGTATTGCTGGTGTAGATATCCCACGTGACAAACGTGTTGTTATTTCTTTAACATACATCTTCGGAATTGGCCGCACAACGGCTCAGCAAGTTTTAAAAGAAGCTGGAGTTTCAGAAGATACTCGTGTGCGCGATCTTACTGAAGAAGAACTTGGTAAAATCCGTGATATTATTGACAAACTGAAAGTAGAAGGTGACCTTCGCCGTGAAGTTTCTCTTAATATCAAACGTCTGATTGAAATCGGAAGCTACCGCGGAATCCGTCATCGCAGAGGATTACCTGTTCGCGGACAAAACTCTAAAAACAACGCGCGTACTCGTAAAGGTCCGCGTCGTACTGTAGCTAACAAGAAAAAATAAGTAAGGGAGGTTCTTAAACAATGGCTGCTGCTCGTAAATCTAACACGCGTAAACGTCGCGTGAAAAAGAATATTGAGTCTGGAATTGCTCATATTCGTTCAACTTTCAATAACACGATCGTTACGATCACTGATACTCATGGTAATGCTATTTCTTGGTCTAGTGCCGGAGCTTTAGGATTCAGAGGTTCTCGTAAATCTACTCCTTTTGCTGCGCAAATGGCTGCAGAAACAGCTGCTAAAGGTTCAATCGAACATGGTCTTAAAACTCTAGAGGTTACTGTTAAAGGACCTGGTTCAGGCCGTGAAGCTGCAATCCGTGCACTTCAAGCTGCTGGACTAGAAGTCACTGCTATCAGAGACGTAACTCCTGTTCCTCATAACGGATGCCGTCCACCAAAACGTCGCCGCGTGTAATTTGTTTGTATAGATTTTGTGTCCCTGTCAATAATGGGTTATGATACAGTTATTTATGAAACGAATGCACCGACTCGTTGCCTGAGCACATACGGGACTAAACAATGGGGAATTTCGGATGGAATCTCATATGATTCTATTCGAGGTTTCGACGTTTTGAAGGAGGGTTTTAAGTAATGATCGAGATTGAAAAACCAAAAATCGAAACGGTTGAAATCAGCGACGATGCCAAATTTGGTAAGTTTGTCGTAGAGCCACTTGAGCGTGGATATGGTACAACTCTGGGTAACTCCTTACGTCGTATCCTCTTATCCTCACTCCCTGGTGCCGCTGTAACATCAATCCAGATAGATGGTGTACTGCACGAATTCTCGACAATTGAAGGCGTTGTGGAAGATGTTACAACGATTATCTTACACATTAAAAAGCTTGCATTGAAAATCTACTCTGATGAAGAGAAGACGCTAGAAATTGATGTACAGGGTGAAGGAACTGTAACGGCAGCTGATATTACACACGATAGTGATGTAGAGATCTTAAATCCTGATCTTCATATCGCGACTCTTGGTGAGAATGCGAGTTTCCGAGTTCGCCTTACTGCTCAAAGAGGACGTGGGTATACGCCTGCTGACGCAAACAAGAGAGACGATCAGCCAATCGGCGTGATTCCGATCGATTCTATCTATACGCCAGTTTCTCGTGTATCTTATCAGGTAGAGAACACTCGTGTAGGCCAAGTTGCAAACTATGATAAACTTACACTTGATGTTTGGACTGATGGAAGCACTGGACCGAAAGAAGCCATTGCGCTTGGTTCAAAGATTTTAACTGAACACCTTAATATATTCGTTGGTTTAACTGACGAAGCTCAGCATGCTGAAATCATGGTTGAAAAAGAAGAAGATCAAAAAGAGAAAGTTCTTGAAATGACAATTGAAGAATTAGATCTTTCTGTTCGTTCTTACAACTGCTTAAAGCGTGCGGGCATTAACACGGTTCAAGAGCTTGCGAATAAGACGGAAGAAGATATGATGAAAGTTCGTAACCTAGGACGCAAATCACTTGAAGAAGTGAAAGCAAAACTAGAAGAACTTGGACTCGGACTTCGCAAAGACGATTGACTAGTTTCCCTTGTGAACTAGGATTTTCGTGTGTTTATTATTCAGAAACAGCATTCCAATAAAGGAGGGGACATCACATGTCATACAGAAAACTAGGACGTACGAGTGCACAGCGTAAAGCTATGCTTCGTGATCTTACAACTGATTTGATCATCAACGAAAGAATCGAAACAACTGAAACACGTGCGAAAGAACTTCGCTCTGTAGTTGAAAAAATGATCACGCTTGGCAAACGCGGTGATCTTCACGCTCGCCGTCAAGCTGCTGCATACATCCGCAACGAGGTTGCAAACGAAGAAAATAACCAAGATGCACTTCAAAAATTATTCTCTGACATTGCAACTCGTTACGAGGAGCGCCAAGGTGGATACACACGTATTATGAAGCTTGGTCCTCGCCGTGGTGACGGAGCACCAATGGCAATTATCGAATTGGTTTAATCACATATTTTTGTGTATCTAAAGAAGGGCGGGACAGTTTCTAACTGGATCTATGCCCTTTTTTTAGATACTGCAACTTTTTAGATAGAGAGAAAAGCAGAGCATGAGCTGAGAGGAGGCCGGTTTTCCATGAATCAAAATCAGTTGATATCGGTAGAGGATATCGTATTTCGATATCGGAAAGACGCAGAAAGACGAGCACTAGACGGCGTCTCCCTGCAGGTGTATGAGGGTGAATGGCTTGCAATTGTAGGTCATAACGGTTCTGGGAAATCAACACTGGCACGGGCATTGAACGGTTTAATCCTTCCTGAATCAGGCGACATCAAGGTTGCCGGGATTCAATTAACAGAGGAATCGGTTTGGGAAGTGCGTAAGAAGATAGGTATGGTCTTTCAAAATCCGGATAACCAATTTGTCGGAACGACTGTTCGCGATGATGTGGCTTTTGGTTTAGAAAACAATGGTGTACCGCGGGAAGAAATGATTGAGAGAGTAGACTGGGCAGTAAAACAGGTGAATATGCAAGATTTTCTCGATCAAGAGCCGCACCATCTCTCCGGAGGCCAAAAGCAGAGAGTTGCGATTGCGGGGGTTATTGCCGCACGTCCTGATATTATTATCTTAGATGAAGCAACATCTATGCTTGACCCGATCGGGCGAGAAGAAGTGCTTGAAACGGTAAGACATTTAAAGCGGCATGGCATGGCGACTGTCATTTCCATCACTCATGATCTGGATGAGGCTGCAAAAGCAGACAGAATCATTGTCATGAATGGCGGTAAAAAATACGCCGAAGGGCCGCCTGAAGAGATTTTTAAATTGAATAGGGAACTTGTTCAAATCGGGCTTGATTTACCCTTCTCATTCCAGCTAAGCCAGCTTTTAAGAGAAAATGGACTAGCTTTGGAAGAAAATCATCTGACTCAGGAAGGGCTGGTGAAAGAGCTATGGACATTACAATCAAAGATGTAGAGCATCGTTATCAGATGAAGACGCCTTTTGAGCGCCTTGCACTGTATGATATCAATGCATCGATTAAAGAAGGCAGCTATGTAGCCGTTATTGGGCATACAGGCTCCGGCAAGTCCACTCTTCTTCAGCACCTGAATGGTCTCCTGAAGCCGACGAAGGGGCAGATATCACTAGGCAGCACTGTCATTCAGGCAGGGAAAAAGAATAAAGAGCTAAAAGCCCTTCGTAAAAAAGTCGGAATCGTTTTCCAATTTCCTGAGCATCAATTATTCGAAGAAACAGTTCTTAAAGATATCTCGTTCGGACCGATGAACTTTGGTGTAAAAAAAGAAGATGCAGAACGAAAGGCGAGAGAGATGCTGAAGCTTGTAGGTTTATCTGAAGAGCTTCTGGACAGATCACCTTTTGAATTAAGCGGGGGGCAAATGCGCAGAGTTGCAATTGCCGGCGTACTTGCAATGGATCCTGAAGTGCTTGTTCTTGATGAACCGACTGCAGGATTGGATCCAAGAGGGCGAAAAGAGATTATGGACATGTTCTATGAGCTTCATCAACGGGGGAACCTGACGACGATCCTTGTGACACACAGCATGGAGGATGCGGCTGCATACGCTGATGAAATGATTGTCATGCATAAAGGCACGATCCAAGCATCAGGCAGTCCGCGTGATTTGTTTTTAAAAGGCGAAGAGATGGCCGGCTGGGGGCTGGATCTTCCGGAAACGATAAAATTCCAAAAGCAGCTGGAAGCTGCGCTTGGTGTCAGATTCAAAGAGCCGATGCTTACAATTGAAGATGCCGCAGCTGAAATCCATGCTCTTTTTCAGGGGGAGAAAACCTTATGATGGACAGCATGATTATCGGCAAGTATGTACCGGGCTCCTCACTTGTGCACCGGCTTGACCCCAGAACAAAACTCATCACGATCTTTTTATTTGTCTGCATTGTATTCTTAGCCAATAATGTTCAGACATATGCGTTGCTTGGTTTATTTACAATTGGCGTCGTTTCTTTAACAAGAGTCTCCTTTTCTTTTTTAATGAAAGGGTTAAAGCCTATCATCTGGATTGTCCTCTTTACGTTCCTTCTTCATATTTTCATGACACATGAAGGGCCGGTTATCTTTTCTTTAGGTGTTTTCAAAGTCTATGAGGGCGGTTTGGTTCAAGGGATATTCATTTCTCTTAGATTCGTCTATCTGATTTTAATTACAACGTTATTAACGTTGACAACAACTCCGATTGAAATTACTGATGGAATGGAACAGCTGCTGAATCCGCTGAAAAAATTAAAACTTCCTGTTCACGAGCTGGCGCTTATGATGTCAATTTCTTTAAGGTTTATTCCGACCTTGATGGAGGAGACAGATAAGATTATGAAGGCTCAGATGGCCCGAGGCGTTGATTTTACAAGCGGACCTGTCAAAGACAGAGTGAAGGCTATTGTCCCGCTTCTTGTTCCTCTCTTCGTCAGTGCATTCAAACGCGCTGAGGAGCTCGCAGTGGCAATGGAAGCCAGAGGCTATCAAGGCGGAGAGGGACGTACGAAATACAGAAAGCTTGTTTGGACAGGAAAAGACACTTCTGTCATTGTCAGCTTGGTGATATTAGCTGCTTTGCTATTTTTCTTAAGAGCTTAGAGGTGCTGTATGAGACTGAAATGCACGATTTCTTATGACGGACATTTGTTTAATGGTTATCAGGTTCAGCCAGGTAAAAGAACGGTTCAGGATGAACTGGAGAAGGCTTTGGCTGTCCTGCATAAGTCGAAAGACAGAGTTCCGGTCGTTTCGTCAGGAAGAACAGACAGCGGGGTTCACGCAGCCGGACAGGTGATTCATTTTGACACTCCGCTGTCTATCCCTGTTGAGAGATGGCCGTATGCCTTAAATGCACTGCTTCCGGACGATATCGCAGTTAAAAAGGCAGAAATTGCGGATGATGGGTTCCATGCACGATTTAGCGCAGTCAAAAAAGAATATCGCTATTTTGTATACACGGAGAAATACCCGGACGTATTTAAACGGCATTACGCTTACCATTTTTCATATCGCCTTAATGTGCAGAACATGAGAGAAGCGGCAAAGCATCTTTTAGGGACACATGATTTTACGAGCTTTTGCGCGGCTAAAACAGAGGTGCAGGACAAGGTAAGGACGATTTACGAACTTGATTGGACTGAGACGGCTGACGGCCTGCAAATGCGGATCACAGGCAGCGGTTTCTTATATAATATGGTCAGAATTATTGCGGGCACTTTGCTGGATGCAGGTATTGGAAAAATTTCTCCCGATGACGTGAAATGGATGCTGGAAGCGAAGGACCGCGAAGCGGCAGGGCGCACAGCACCGGGGCACGGGCTATATTTATGGAACGTTTACTATGACAACTAAACCAGGTGTATAATATTTTCTTGACAGAGTCTGCATAAAGTTATAAGATATCATATGGTATGTATTTCAACCCCACGATAAGCCCCGGAACTTATTGTGTTGTGAAATAGAACGTAATCGAAGTTTATTGAAAATGACAGATCATTTAGGAGGGAAATTCAATGCGTACAACACCTATGGCTAACGCAAGTACTATTGAACGCAAGTGGTTAGTTGTTGATGCTGCTGGCAAGACTTTAGGTCGTCTTTCTTCAGAAGTTGCAGCTATCCTTCGCGGAAAACACAAACCAACTTACACACCACACGTTGATACTGGAGATCATGTGATCATCATCAACGCTGAAAAAATCGAGTTAACTGGTAAAAAGTTAACTGACAAAATCTACTACCGTCATACTCAACATCCAGGCGGATTAAAATCAAGAACTGCTCTTGAAATGCGTACAAACTACCCTGAGAAAATGCTTGAGCTTGCTATCAAAGGCATGCTTCCAAAAGGTTCTCTAGGTCGTCAAATGTTCAAAAAATTGAACGTATACCGTGGTTCTGAGCATCCACACGAAGCACAAAAACCTGAAGTTTACGAACTTCGCGGTTAATTAAAAAGGAGGTTACCAATTTGGCACAGGTTCAATATTACGGTACTGGCCGTCGTAAAAGCTCTGTAGCGCGTGTGCGTTTAGTTCCAGGAGAAGGTCGTATCGTCGTTAATAATCGTGAAATCAGCGAACACATCCCATCTGCAGCTTTAATCGAAGATATCAAACAACCATTAACTTTGACTGAAACAGCTGGCACTTATGATGTTTTAGTAAACGTACATGGAGGCGGCTTATCTGGTCAAGCTGGAGCAATCCGTCACGGTATCGCTCGTGCTTTGCTTGAAGCAGATCCAGAATACCGTACAACTCTTAAACGTGCAGGTCTTCTGACTCGTGACGCTCGTATGAAAGAACGTAAAAAATACGGTCTTAAAGGCGCTCGTCGTGCACCTCAGTTCTCAAAACGTTAATTTTGCGTTTTCAAAAAGCTCTCGACCTTGTGTTGGGAGCTTTTTTGTGTTTTAATATAACGCCGATATACAATTTCTTGGTACACTGCATACATCTAAGCAAATTGCTTGCTTCTAAACAGTCCTGTTGTAATAATCATTGTATCTTTCATTTCTTTACCAGCTCATTTAATTGAATGAAGCTTGGAAAGCTGGTCAAAGTGTTTTAATAGGCATGTCGTCAATCCAGTTCAATTAAAAACTGATCACCTACCTGTTAAATCTCACAGCTGATTTTCCAACTGTCCGGATGACATTATTTATGAGATCTGTTGACGTAAATCACATATTTCCTTTGTGGTTTTTTTGCGTTTTTATGAATTTCTTCTAAATACGCAGAGGGAAAGCGATTTCAATCTAGAAATATTTGTTATACTCTATACATTAAAGTAAGGAGAACGATTCATGAATGTATTAGTAGATCATAATAGCAAAGCCTGGGATCAAAAAGTAGAAACAGGCAATGAATGGACTGTTGCTGTTGAGCAGCCTGTCATCGAACAAGCGAAAAAAGGTAATTGGGATATAAGGGTGACACCAATGAAAAATGTACCGAAGGATTGGTTTCCCCCTATCAAAGGGCTGAAGGTGCTCTGTTTAGCATCAGGTGGCGGTCAACAAGGCCCGATTTTGGCGGCTGCAGGCGCTGATGTCACTGTATTAGATAACTCAGAAAGACAGCTGGATCAGGACAGAATGGTTGCTGAGCGCGACGGTCTCACAATACATACTGTCAAAGGAAGCATGGATGATCTCAGTCAGTTTAATGATGAATCTTTTGATGTCATTGTACATCCTGTTGCCAATGTTTTTGTTGAGAATGTCCTCCCGGTCTGGAAGGAAGCGTACCGTGTGCTGAAAACAAACGGCGTTCTCATTTCCGGGTTTGTCAATCCAGTCGTGTTCCTGTTTGATGTAGAATTGGAACAGCAAGGCATTTTAAAAGTAAAACACTCCATTCCATATGCCGACTCAGAGGATCTTCCAAAACATAAAGTGAAAAAATTGATTGAAAATCAGGAGGCTCTGGAATTCGGACATTCTCTAGAAGACCAAATCAAAGGCCAAATTGATGCCGGTTTTGTCGTCACAGGTTTTTATGAAGATAAAGGCGGATTTGTATTGGACCAGTATATTCATACATATTCTGCAACAAGAAGCGTGAAATTATGAAAAAGCAGCGACCTATTAAAGGGGCTGCTTTTTTAATTATTGTCTGCAGAACATTTGTTCCTTCCCTGTGTTATCAGTCTCTGCACCTTCATTTGGGCGAATTTCCATCCGAATTCGGGCATGGTTTCACCATCCAAACCTCAAAATATCGGTAAAAGGAGAGTGAATTTGTATGGCAGAGGTACTGTCTTTTATGGATGTGAAACGCCAAAAGGATTTTGAATTAGAAAAGAACTTGCTTAAAGAACTCTCGCTAAGGCAAATTATTCAGTCTGTTAAGGACTGTCTGGAACCATTATTCCCGTTTTTACACGATGAAAGAGATATTATTAGCGAAGGCTGTATTGATTTTGCTATAGAGGCTTATTTGTTAGGCGGACGTTTTGGGATATTCGGCTATTACGGAGAATCCATGCAGAGCATCAGTGCCCGCTCTGCAAGAGAAGAAGAAGAGCTTCGTCTGGAGTTTTTTGATTATCTCTATAATTGGATACATGAGCAATACGCAACATTTGATAAAAACACGGTTTACGAAGCAGCACACAAGTTTATTAAAGATTGGTGGACAGCAGGATTTGTCCAAAGAGAAAAACAATGTAAGCTACGCATGCGATAATCATATTTCCCGGCCCTGTCCCATAGTTATGTAATAACGGACAAGCGGGAGGGGAAGGGATGAGGAAAAAGCTTAAATGGCTCAGTTTTTTGCTAGGCTTCATCGTATTACTGTTTCTATTCAAGTATCAATTCAGCAATAATGATTCTTGGAAGCCATGGACTCTGCCTTTGAGCGGGAAAATTATATATTTAGATCCAGGTCATGGCGGGCCAGACGGCGGGGCAGTCGGCGGAAAGCTGTTAGAGAAGGATGTAACCTTGGAAGTGGCCTTTAGAGTCAGGGATTACCTTCAGGAACAAGGAGCGCTTGTCATTATGACCAGGGAAAGTGATACCGATCTCGCTCCAGAAGGAACGAAGGGCTATAGCAGACGAAAAGCCGAAGACTTAAGACAGCGGGTTAAATTAATCAACCATTCAGAGGCTGAACTCTATCTTAGCATTCATCTCAATGCGATTCCGTCGCAAAAGTGGAGCGGAGCGCAAAGCTTTTACTACGGAAAATATGCGGAAAATGAGAAAGTCGCAAAATATATTCAGGATGAATTGAGAAGAAATCTAGAAAATACGACCCGGAAGGCAAAGCGGATTCATGGTATCTATTTAATGCAAAACGTCACCAAACCGGGAGCGCTTGTAGAAGTCGGATTTTTATCCAATCCTAACGAAGCGAGGATGCTCGGGAAGCCGAAATATCAGGACAAGGTGGCATCTTCCATATATAAGGGCATTTTGCGATATTTCACAGAAAAAGGAGACCCTCCGGAGTAAGGAGGGTTTTCTTATGGTTCTAAGCATAAGACACCCGCCATTTATGTATGATATAATAATAATTGTAAACGAATACACAAAAGGGTGAGGTTCGATGATAAGAGAAGATGAAGTAAGAAAACTAATCGGTGAAATGCGCGAACCTTTTCTTCAAAGACCTCTGGGAGAATTGGATGCCGTTAAGGAAATTAAAATAAAGCCTGAAAAACGGCATGTTAGTGTAAAAATAGCACTTGCAAAAACCGGAACTGCAGAACAAATGCAGATTCAGCAAGAGATCGTAAACGTGTTAAAAGGGGCAGGTGCTGAGACAGTTGGCCTTCGATTTGAAGAGCTGCCTGAAGAAACGGTTGCTAAATTCCGGGCGCCTTCAGCTGAGCACAAAACATTGTTAAATATGGATAACCCGCCAGTCTTTCTTGCTGTAGCAAGCGGTAAAGGCGGCGTAGGCAAGTCAACTGTGTCAGTAAACCTTGCTATTTCTCTGGCTCGTCTTGGGAAAAAGGTCGGTTTAATTGATGCAGATATTTATGGCTTCAGTGTGCCGGATATGATGGGTATCACTGTACGACCAACCATTGAAGGGGAGAAACTTCTTCCTGTTGAACGCTTCGGGGTAAAGGTGATGTCAATGGGCTTTTTCGTAGAAGAGAATGCGCCGGTTGTATGGAGAGGCCCGATGCTTGGCAAAATGCTGAATAATTTTTTCCATGAAGTAGAGTGGGGAGAAGTAGACTATATCGTTCTCGATCTACCGCCTGGAACAGGGGACGTTGCTCTAGATGTACATACAATGCTTCCGAGCTGTAAAGAAATCATCGTATCAACGCCGCATCCCACAGCTGCTTTTGTAGCAGCCAGAGCGGGTTCTATGGCAATTAAAACCGATCACGAGGTCGTTGGTGTCATAGAGAACATGGCTTACTATGAGAGCGCAAAGACAGGAGAAAGAGAATATGTGTTTGGGAAGGGCGGCGGAGATAAACTGGCTGAGGAATTGAATGTGCCTTTACTCGGACGAATCCCGCTGAAACAGCCAGATTGGGATAAGGACCAATTTGCTCCGTCTGTTTATGACAAAAGCCATCCTATAGGAGAAATATATCAAGACATCGCAAAAAAAATTGTTGCAAAAATGTCAGTGCATGTATAAAAAGGTAAACCGGGATTCTCTGCATCCCGGCTTCCTTCTTATTCACTTTCCTTGGCAGTGTCTTTTGCTGCTTTTTTCAGTTCATCTTCGAACTGTTTTTTGTAAAGCGGGCTTGAAAGTGTTTCGTTAATAACCTCTTCTAAATAACTGCGGAATTCTTGGCTTTTTGCCAGTTCGCTGTACTTTTTATTCATGCCCGGATCCTGCATAACGCCCATCAGCATCTTCTGGTAATCCGGATCCTTCATCAGTTTTTTAATCACTTTTTCATGTTCTGTCTGAAGAGTTTTCGCAAAGCCTTCGGCAAAATCAGTGTCTTCAAAGATGTTTTTCCAAAATTCTTCACCCTTTTTAGAGGTGAGTGTTTTCTCTATTGTTCCTTTAATCGCATCTTGGTCAATCACCAGCGCTTCATTCATCGCATCATCGTTTAATAATTCCTTAATGGCTTTCTTTCCATCATCAGTTTTTAATATATCAACAACCATTTTTTTGGTCTGATCATAGTCCATATCCGCTGCTTGGTCTTTTGGAGCACAAGCTGTTACAGATAATAACAAAAAACAGCTCATCAATAGCGTTTTGGCTTTTGACATGCTTAAGCTCCTTTCACATACTTGTCTTACTTTTAATATGATTCATCTGTTTGGAATTATACATAACAAAATATCGCGGTTAGCGATTTTTGAGGGGTTGAATAAAGAAATGAAAAGCCGTGGTTTAGTTCGTTTTTTCTTTTCTATTTTAGCTGTCGGAGCGCTTATCACGAGTATCGTGGGTTTTGCTTTAAAGTGGGGAGAATATAAGGGGCTGTTTCTTGCTTTTGAAGCGGGACAGATTTTCTCTGTATTATTTTGGTTTATCGGTGTTGGCATGATATTCAGTGTGATCAGCCAAATGGGTTTTTTCGTGTTTCTAACCGTTCACCGGTTTGCGCTTGAGATATTAAGATCCTCATCATTATGGAATCTGCTTCAGCTGTTTTTCATCCTGTTTGTTGCTTTTGATCTCATGTACGTGCGTTTTTTATTTTTTGGAGATAGCGGAGAATCGATGGCTGGCTATGCGTGGTTACCAGTATTTTTATTGATCTTTGGAGTGATTACAGCTTATATTAAGCAAAAGCAGTCCTCTAAGAAAACGTTTGTGTCATCGTTGTTTTTAATGGTTGTGATTACTGCGCTAGAATGGTTCCCTGCATTAAGAGTAAATGATGAGGACTGGCTTTATTTAATGCTTTTTCCGTTAATGGCGTGTAATGCTTTCCAATTGCTGATGCTGCCGAAGTTTGCAGCGAAATAATTACTTTACTTCTGCAGACTTGGCATCTGAATTTGCGATGAGATCACCCACGGTAACATTATTTAATCCTTTTTCTTTCAGTTGATGGATGATATCAGGCAACGCTTCTTCTGTTTGTTTTGCCGAGTCGGATGCGTGTAATAGAATGATGTCCCCTCCGGAAACTTGCTTGGTCACATTGTCGATGATTTTTTCAACTCCGGGATTTGTCCAATCCTGAGAGTTCACGCTGTAATGAACGACTGTATAATTGTATTGCTTTGCGACCGTTAGAACATTCTTATTAAACTGTCCGGTTGGGGGCCTTAATAGGTGTATGTCTTTGAGCCCTAACTTTTCAAAGGCAGTTTGAGCACGGTTAATATCCTTTTTTATTTCGCTGCTCTCTAAATTGGCATAGTTTTTATAGGCGTATCCCATGCTCCCGATTTGATGCCCATCCTTTACAATACGTGCCACTGTGTCAGGGTGACGTTCGGCCCAAGAAGCGGAAAGAAAAAATGTCGCATTTTTAATTCCGTTCGCTTTCAAGGTATCAAGAATGGGTTCTGCTCTCTCATCCCCCCAGCTGATATCAAAAGTAAGTGAGATGTCTTTCGAATCCGTTTCTCCTTTATAAATAGCTTTAGGTCCGGTGTCAGTTGAAAACACGGGAAGCGGGACAGCTCTTTGGATATAAAAAAAGCTGGCTGCTGCAAATGCGGCGATAAGTATAATAATAAATTGTTTCACGCGTTTAATGTGCCACACATAGAAGTGATTCACTGATGATGCCTCCTTATCTTGTCCATCATTCTTGTATTACATCTTATGAGCATGGCCAATTGAATATAACCGATAAAATGCCTCTTCACTTATAGCTTAAATTAGGTGTTGACCTTTTGATAATATCCGTGATATATTATTATTCGTCGCTGATAAACAGCTGACATCAACTAAAAGCTTCATTAAATACTTCGAAAAAAGTTGTTGACTTAAAGGAAGCTAAATGTTATAGTAATAAAGCTGCTTCGTTAAGCGGCAGTAATGATCTTTGAAAACTAAAC